>JANQGO010000339.1 GCA_028277285.1 Alphaproteobacteria bacterium
TTTTTATAGTATAACAATTTACTCCTACTATAATTTTATCTTAAGAACAAAAATCCCAACAATAATCCCGACGCGATCCTGGATTTTGCCGCCGAGCACATCCTGAGCCAGCCGCGCGGCAACGGCAGTCCGGGTTTCTATGGCTGGGTGATCTCGCCGCCGGCCCACATGCCGGTGCTGACCGAAATGTTGTCGGCCGCCGCCAATATCGCCTGCGGCGGCGGCTTCCATGGCGCGATCGTGCTTGAGCGCTGCGTCGTCGGTTGGCTGAAAACGCTGATGGGTTTCACCAACGCGCAGGCCCACGGCGTGCTGACCAGCGGCGGTTCGATGGCCAACCTGACGGCGCTGGCCGCCGCGCGTCACCGCGCCGCCGAGCGCTTGGGATGGGACATCCGCAAGGATGGTCTGCAGGGCGGTCCGCGCCTTGTGCTCTACGCCGGTGGCGAGGTCCATGCCTGCGTCAGAAAGGCCGTGGAACTGATGGGTCTGGGCAGCGATGCCATCCGGCAGGTCCCGACCGATGACAGCTTCCATATGGACTTAAGAAAATTAGGCGAACTTATTGAAAACGATAAGAAAGAGGGTTTTCACCCCTTCTGTGTTGTTGGCAGTGCCGGGACCGTGAACACCGGTGCCGTCGACGACCTCGACGGCCTCGCCGCGATCGCCGAGCGCGAAGACCTGTGGCTCCATGTCGACGGCGCCTATGGCGCCTTCGGGTTTCTGGACCCGGACCTTGCCCCGCAGTTCGCGGGCCTGGCGCGGGCGGACTCGCTGGCGCTTGATCCCCACAAATGGATGGCCGTGCCGATCGAGTGCGGCTGCGTCCTCGTGCGGGACGCCGCCAACCTGCGCGACACGTTCTCGCTGATCCCGCCCTACATCCGCGTTGACGGTCCCGACAGCCGCGACGAACTGGGCCCGCCGATGGAGTACAGCTTCCCGCTCACCCGCAGTTACCGTGCGTTCAAGGTCTGGGCGACCCTGATGCATATCGGCCGCGAGGGCCTGGCCAAGACGGTCGCGCGTCACAACCAGCTCGCCCGCCATCTCTCCGGCATCATCGGCGAGCGGGACGATCTCGAACTGCTGGCGCCCGTTGAACTCTCGATCGTCTGTTTTCGCTATGCGCCCGCGGCGTTGCGTGATGACAACGAGCGCCTCAACGCCCTCAACAAGGCCGTCTTGGCCAAAATCCAGGCGGACGGCGAAGCCTATCCGTCCCAGACCGTCCTGAACGGACGGTTTGCGATCCGCGCCAACATCATGCACTACGCAACCAGCCGCGAGCACGTCGAACGGCTTGCCGAGCTGGTCGTTGAGGCCGGAGAGACGCTGGCGCGGGCCAATCAATGAAGCGGGCGCGCCACTCGCCAAGCGCCTGACAAGGCGCTATATCATCGGTTAACCCCCAATTCGCGACGCGGAGCCTCAGTGATGAGCAAGGCAGCGGCCCAATCCGGCACCCCTTCAGCAAGCGCCAAGCAGCGCGCCCATTTCCAGTGGGACGACCCGTTCCTGCTTGATGAGCAGTTGACGGAAGACGAGCGCATGATCCGCGACAGCACGCGCCAGTTCGCCAACGACTATCTGATGGCGCGGGTCCAGGACGATTTCCGTAACGAGTCGAGCGATCGTGAGGTCATGGCCAAGATGGGCGAGATGGGCCTTTTGGGCCCAACCATCGAGGGCTACGGCTGCGCGGGCGTCAGCTATGTCGCCTATGGCCTGATCGCGCACGAGATCGAGTATGTCGACAGCGCCTACCGCTCGTCGGCCTCGGTCCAGTCGAGCCTGGTCATGCACCCGATCCATGCCTATGGCACCGAAGAGCAGCGGCAGAAGTACCTGCCCAAACTCGCCACCGGCGAGTTCATCGGCGCGTTCGGCCTGACCGAGCCCGATCACGGTTCCGATCCCGGCGGCATGAAGACACGCGCGCGCAAGGCCGATGGCGGCTACCTGCTGTCGGGCGCCAAGATGTGGATCTCCAACTCGCCAATCGCCGACGTCTTCATCGTCTGGGCCAAGGACGACGACGGCGATATCCGCGGCTTCATCCTGGATCGCGGCATGAAGGGTCTGACGACGCCGAAGATCGAGGGCAAGTTCAGCCTGCGCGCCGGGCCGACCGGCGAGATCGTGATGGACGAGGTCTTCGTGCCGGAAGAAAACGCGTTTCCGGACATCCGCGGCCTGAAGGGTCCGTTCGGCTGTCTGAACAACGCGCGCTTCGGCATCGCCTGGGGCGCGCTGGGCGCTGCCAGCTTCTGCTGGCAGGCCGCAAGGACCTATACGCTGGAGCGCACCCAGTTCGGCCGGCCGCTCGCCGCCAATCAGTTGATCCAGAAAAAGCTCGCCGACATGCAGACCGAGATCGCCATCGGCCTGCAGTCATGCCTGCGCGTCGGCCGCCTGAAGGACGAGAACCGCGCCGCGCCGGAAATGATCTCGCTGATCAAACGCAACTCGTGCGGCAAGTCGCTGGAGATCGCGCGCACGTCACGGGACATGCATGGCGGCAACGGCGTCAGCGACGAGTACGGCGTCATCCGCCACGTGCTCAATCTCGAAGCCGTCAACACTTACGAAGGCACCCACGACATCCACGCGCTGATCCTGGGCCGCGCGCAGACCGGCATTCAGGCTTTCACGGGCTAAGCAGATCGGACGGCGCGCTCACGCCTGAACCAGGGTGAGCGTGTTGCCGGCGGGATCGTCGAAATGGGCGAGCGTGCCGCCCCACGGCTGGCGCTCCGGCTCGCCGTGAAAACGGATACCAGCCTTAGACCACGCCGCGTAGACGTCAGCGATATCATCGACCGGGAACGAGATGCCGGCGAAGCGCCCGATCAGTTCGGCCTCTTCGGCATCATCGGGATCGCCCTTTTCAATCAGCAGACCGACCTGCCCGCTCTCGAACATGGCGGCGTCGTCACTGCGAAAGAGTTCCTTCAGGCCGAGCACGTCGCGATAGAAATCGGCTGCCGGCGCGACCTCGGCACAGAACAGGCGAACCGCGTTCAAAGGACCGACGGTGAAGGTCTCGTTTGTCGGCGACGACGCAGCGTTGGGCATGATCAGTTCTCCAAAGCCGAAAAAGTAGCGCGCAATCTCTGCAGGTTCATGACGGACGCAGCGCCGTCAGCAAATCATCGAGCAAGCCGCTATGTCGGTCGATGTCGGAGCGTGCGGTTTGCGGCGCGACCAGGCACATGTTCTGAAACGGCGTCAACAACACGCCGCGGTTCAGCATGTAGAGATGCAGCAGACGGTCGAACGCCTCGTCGATCGACGCCAGCGCATGACGACCGTTCGTCATCGCCTTGACGAACGGATCATAGCAAACCCGGGCGCCGAGCCGGATGACGTGGCCGTCGCATTCGTTCTTTGCCAAGACATCATTGACACCCGTTTCGATCGCTTCCGCCGCCTCCATCATCTGGCCGAAAGTCTTCTCGGTCATCACGTGATCGAGCATGACACGCATGCCGGCAATGGCGAGCGCGTGGCCGGTCAACGTGCCGCCGATGGCGAAGATGCCGGGTCCGGTCTCGGCCATCACCGCGCCGACTCGTTCGGCAAGATCGGCCGACAGACCATAGGCCGCCGCCGGCACACCGCCGGCAATCGGCTTGCCGAGCGTCACCGTGTCCGGTTTGATGTCATGAAGCGCGGTGTAGCCGCCCGGCCCGCAGCAGATGGTATGCGTTTCGTCCAGCGCGAAGATGGCATCGTGGCGGTGCGCGGCTTGCCTGACCGCTTCCAGGAAACCTGGTTCCGGCAGCACGACGCGGCAATTGGTCAGCGCCGGTTCGGTCATGACGCAGGCGATGTCGCCGCCGGCGAGCACACGCTCGACCGCCTCGATGTCGTTGAACTCGACAACCTCCGTCGTCTCGCGCGGATCGACCTCATGGCCAACCATCTCCGGGCTTGCGGCGGCAACGCCGTTCTTTGAAGTAATCAACGCTTCGACGAGATTGCCGTGATAGCAGCCGTTGAACAGCAGAACCTTGCGCTTGCCGGTCACCGCGCGCGCCAGACGCAGAACGAAACGGTTGGCATCGGTCGCCGACACGGCGAACTGCCAGGTCGGCAGACCGAAGCGATCGGCCAGCGACGCGCCGACGTCCGCGGCATCGGCGGTCGGCAGCATCATGCTGGCGCCGGTCGCCAGCCGCGCCTTCAGCGCCTGCGCCACGTCCGCCCGGCCGTGGCCGAACAGCGATGCGGTATCGCCCATGCAGAAGTCGACATAGTCGAGCCCGTCGACATCGGTCACATGGGCGCCGCTGGCGCGATCGGCATAGAGCGGGAACGGCCCGGCCCAACGGCGCATCCAGTTGAGCGGCACGCCGTTCAGGAGGTGCGCGCCGGCCGCCTCGAACAGGGCGCGCGAGCGCGGATGATCGGTTTCGAAGGTCTGGATTTCTTGGTCAAGCAGCGCCTGGATATCGGCTTCGCGCGGCTTCCACACCATCAGGCGACGTGGCGTCCGTGCGCCTTGATCTCGCCCAGGAAGTTGTCGAACAACTGGCGCGAAGCGTTGTTGAAATCGCCCATGTTGGCGCGGCATTCCTCGTCGAACCGGTCCAGCGCGCCGGCGCCCAGGGTCTTCTCGAGCGACTCCTGATAGGCCGGCACCGCGCCCCATTCCTGCACAGTCTTGTCGGTCATCTCGACGTGGTACTGAATGCCGAACGCCAGGTCGCCGATGCGTTGCGCCTGCACCGCGCAGATCGGCGACTGCGCCAACGCGACGCCGCCGTCCGGCATCTCGGTCACGGCGACACCATGCCATTGCAGCGCCTTGAACGTTTCGGGAATGCCGCGCATCAGCGGATCCGTCTTGCCGGCGTCGGTCAGCGACACGTCCATGATGCCGACCTCCGGCACCGGCATGCGCGCGCACGTGCCACCCAACGCATCGGCGAGCAACTGATGGCCCAAACAGAAACCGAAATACGGCATGCCGCGTTCGCGCACGGCTTCGCGGATCGCCGCCTTTTCGGGAATCAGCCACGGCAGTTCGTCTTCGTCGAAGACGTCCATCGGTCCGCCCATGACCATCAGCGCGTCGTAGCTGTCGAGAGCGGGGATCGGCTCGCCCTCATCCAGCTCGACCGCGTCCCAGGCGATCCCGGCTTCCGCCATGAGGTCGCGGAAGATGCCGGGATGTTCGATGTCGATATGCTGAAACACCAGGAAACGCATGGCGGCAGGTTAGCCGGACTCGTCGGCCGGTCAAAAGGAAACCCGCTATACCATTCGCTGCAACCGGTCGGCGCGATTGGTCGTGCCGGGCGGTCGTAAGTCGTAGCGCTTGACAACCCGCAAGCGATGGTGATTTAAGATTCGCCAGCGCCGATTTGATTGTCAGCTTGCGGGGCGCTCTAGAAATACCAGCTAAAGCGCCGGACCTCGTTTCGAACCGCCCGGCACCACGCTGAGGCGGTTTTTTGTTGGCTTGGTTCCCCGAAGGAACCCGCGGGATTTGAAGGGCAGCTTGCGTCCGCGTCACCAACCGCTAAAGCGCCACGGGAAGTCTCCCGTGGGCCCGTTGGATAACGGTGGTTCAAGGAGACGGACTATGACCACACCATCATTCGCATTCCGCGACGGCTTCAACGGTCTGCGCGACACCTTCTCGGCCGACAGCGAGACGGCAAAAGCAACCTTCAGCGCCACCAGCCGGCAGATCGCCGGGCTGCACAGCCGCGTCAACACGCGCAACTTCTTCCTGGATGTCGATGAACCGGAAGCGCTGGGCGGCACCGACAAGGGTCCCAACCCGGTCGAACTGGTGCTCGCGGCGCTGGCCTCATGCCAGGAGATCACCTACCGGCTCTACGCCGACCGGCTCGGCATTCCGCTCGATGGCGTATCCGTGCACCTGGAGGGCGACATCGACTTGAGCGGCTTCACCGCCGCGAACGAGGATGTCAGGCCGGGCTTCACCGCCATTCGTGGCAGCGTGGACATCGACAGCCCAGCGCCGATTGAAGATTTGGAACGACTGAAAGCGACGGTTGATCGCTACTGCCCGGTGCTCGACGTCATCGGCAGCGCGACACCCGTTAGCCTGGAAATAACCCCCGCGGCGGTACATATTTCGGCGGCGGAGTAGCCGCCGCAGGGGTCCCGATGGGGGGCGGCGCCGGCAGGCTCCGCTCCCCATCTCTTTTTTACGACCAACGACAGACAAAGGATCAGGGCACCATGACCGAGAGCCAAAACCCGGAAACCATCGTCCTGCACGCCGGTTACCGCAGCGACGAGACCACCAACGCGGTCGCCGTGCCGATCTATCAGACGACATCCTATCAGTTCGATAGCACCGAGCACGCGTCAAATCTGTTCGGCCTGAAGGAGTTCGGTAACATCTACACCCGGATCATGAATCCGACCAACGACGTGCTCGAAAAGCGCATCGCCGCCCTTGAAGGCGGGGTCGCCTCGCTGGCCTTGGGGTCGGGTCAGGCGGCATCCTTGTTCGCGATCCAGAACATCTGCCATGCCGGCGACAATTTCGTAAGCTCGACAGATCTTTATGGCGGAACGTGGAACCTTTTTTCGAACACGCTAAGCACCATGGGGATCGAGGTCCGCTATGTCGATCCCGCCGATCCCGAGGGGTTCCGCAACGCGACCGACGAGCGCACCCGCTGCTACTACGCCGAGACCCTGCCCAACCCGAAACTGAACGTCTTCCCGATCAAGGAAGTCGCCGATATCGGCCGCGAGCTTGGCGTGCCCCTGATCATGGACAACACCGCCTGCCCCATCCTGTGCCGGCCGTTCGACCATGGCGCGGCGATCATCGTCTATTCGACCACCAAGTACATCGGTGGTCACGGCACGTCGATCGGCGGCCTGATCGTCGACGGCGGCAATTTCGACTGGGAAGCTCAGGGCGACCGCTTCCCGATGCTGAACCAGCCCGACCCCAGCTATCACGGCGCTGTCTGGACCGAAGCGGTCAAGCCGTTGGGGCCGATCGCCTACATCATCAAGGCGCGGGTCACGCTGCTGCGCGATATCGGCGCGCCGATGAGCCCGTTCAACGCTTTCCAGTTCATCCAGGGGTTGGAGACCCTGCCGCTCAGGATGGAACGCCATTGCGAAAATGCTGCGGCGGTCGCCCAGTATCTGTCCAGCCACGATAAGGTCGACCACGTGATCTTCCCGAGCATGCAGTCCGGCGAGCTCAAGCGCCGCGCCGATGCCTACCTCAAAGGCGGCTACGGCGCCCTGGTCGGTTTCGAGCTCAAGGGCGGGTTGGAGGCCGGGCGCAAGTTCATCGACGCACTTAAGCTGTTCTACCACGTCGCCAATATTGGCGATGCGCGCAGCCTCGCCATTCATCCGGCATCGACGACCCATTCACAGCTGACGCCGGAGGATCAGCTTGCAACCGGTGTTTCCGACAGCTATGTGAGGCTATCGATCGGTATCGAGCATATCGACGACATTGTTGCCGACCTAAGCCAGGCCCTGGAAGCCGCATGATGCTGTGACACACGGTCCCACCAGTTTCCCCGGTTCCTTTCCAGCCACGCGGCTCAGACGTAACCGGCTTGACGCTTGGTCGCGTCGGCTCGTTGGCGAACAAACGCTTGGGCCGAGTGATTTCATCTGGCCGGTTTTTGTCCGTGACGGCGTTGGCGAACGCGAGCCGGTCGCCTCCATGCCCGGCGTCGACAGAGTCAGCATCGACCTTCTGGTTGAAGCGGCGAAGGAAGCGCGCGACCTGGGCATTCCCGCCATCGCGCTGTTTCCCAACACGCCTCATGACGTCAAGGCCCACGACGGCGTTGAAGCCACCAACCCCGACAACCTGGTCTGCCGTGCGACGGCCGCCCTAAAAAAAGAGGTCGAGGGTTTGGGCGTCATGGTCGATGTCGCGCTTGACCCCTATACCACCCACGGCCATGACGGCATTCTGGACGGCGACGATATTTTGAACGACGAGTCCGTCGAAGTCCTTTGCCGCCAGGCGCTTGTCCAGGCCGAGGCCGGCTGCGACATCATCTCGCCGTCCGACATGATGGACGGACGCATCGGCGCCATAAGAACAGCCCTAGACGGCGCCGGATTCCGCAACATCCGCATCATGGCCTATGCGGCAAAGTATGCTTCCGGGTTCTATGGTCCGTTCCGTGATGCGTTGGGGTCGTCGGCCAATCTTGGTCAAGGTGACAAGCGGACCTATCAGATGGATCCGGGGAACACCGATGAAGCGCTGCGCGAGGTCGCCTTCGACCTGGACGAAGGCGCCGACATGGTGATGGTCAAACCGGGCATGCCCTATCTGGATGTCGTGCGCCGGGTGAAAGACACGTTCGGCGTACCAACTTTCTCCTATCAGGCGTCCGGCGAATACGCGATGATCCAGGGCGCCGTCGAACGCGGCTGGCTCGATGGCGCCAAGGTGTGGCCCGAAGCGTTGATGAGTTTCAAGCGCGCCGGCGCCGACGGCGTCCTGACCTACGCCGCCGTCGACATGGCGCGGAAACTCAGCGCGGCGTGACGTGATCCAGGAACGCGAGGATGCGTTGGTCGTGCCACGGCACCTTGCTGCCGCGCGCATGGAAGCCGACATGGCCGCCGGCATGGGTTAGCTCCGGCTTCAGCCAGGGGTTGGTCGACCAATCGAACCGCCGGTACGCGTCGGGCGGGATCCAGGGATCGTCGTCGGCGTGGATGATCAGTGTCGGTGTCCGTATAACATCGAGGTACGACAGCGCCTGGCATTTCTCGTAATAGTCCTCGGCGCCGTCAAAACCGTTGCGCCGGGCGACGTAGAGATCGTCATACTCAATCACCGTGCGCGCGCCGAGCACCGCCTCGCGCTCGTCGGGCGAGACGTCGGCGCCCGGCATCAGCGCCTCTTTCTTCAGATTGTTCAGCATCCATTGGTGATAGACCTTGTTGCGCCGCGACGTGAACTGTTGCGTCGTGGCGAACAGATCGATCGGCGCGCTGATCGACGCCGCCGCCAGAAACGGCGAGGTCTCGCCGTCCTCGCCCAGGCATTTCAGCGCCATGTTGCCGCCCAGCGAAAAACCGACAACGGCCAGGCCGTGGGCCTTCAGCGATGGCGGGAGGGCTGCGACCACATCGCGCAGGTCTTCGCTGCGGCCGGCGTGGTAGTGCAAGCGGCATGTCGGACGCGACGGCGGCGATCCCCTGAGGTTGAGCCGCATGGTTGGATAGCCGGCCTTCAGCAGCGCGGTCGCTGTCGCCTTGATATAGATGCTCTCTTCACAGCCGGTAACCCCGGGAATCACAATGACCAGCGGCTTGCGGCCCGTTGTCCCCGGGCGGTGCAGGCTTGCCGCCAGGCGGTCGCCGGTGCCGTCGCGCATGGTCAACAGCATCCGCTCGCCCGGATATTCCGCGAAGTCGTAGATCGGCCGGACAATCGAGTTCCTCAGCGTCTGAAGATCACCATTGCGCCACGGTGGTCGCGGAACAAAAGCCGTCATGACCGCCGCCCGTGCCCGCCTAACTCTTCGCGGCGAGGCGGTCCTCGCTCATCGGATGACCGTCGAGCCAGTCGCGGACCAGATGCATCTGCTCGTCATCGGCCAGCCACAGGGGATGGGTGATACCGTGGAAGGTGACGAGCGTCGCGCGCGGACCGCGCGTCATCATGGCCTCCGCCGTCGGCTGATCGAGCACCTCCGAAACGCCGCCGCGTACCACCAGCGTCGGCACCTTGATGGCGTCATAGACCTCCCAGAGGTCGACATCAGCGGGCTCCTGGTTTGCCAACGGCGCCGCTATGGCGGGGTCGCAGACCAGGCGCAGATCACCGTCCGCGTCGCGCCGGGCGCTGTGGTGGGCGAAGTAAGACCACTGCTTGTCGGTAACCGGACCGAACGGCGCGAAGCGCTCCATCAAGAAGGCCTTGATGGCATCTTCGTCCTTGAACTCCGGCACCTCACGCACGCGCTCAATGATGCCGGCGATGACGTCTGAGGCGATAAACGGGCCGATGTCGTTCAACACCAAACGGCGCATGGGTATCGCGCCAACGGATGCAGCGACCATGCCGATCATGCCGCCCATCGACGTGCCGATCCAATCGACCTCGCCCAGGTCCAGCGCCGATACGACATGCGCGATGTGCTGGATGTAGACCGGCACGGCGTAACCGGCGGGGTCATCGAGCCACTGGCTCGCGCCGCGCCCGACCATGTCGATCGCGATGACACGCCAGCCGGCTTTCGCCAGTTCGCGCCCCAACCAGTTGAAGTCATGCGCGTTGCGCGAGATGCCGTGGATGCACAACGCCGTGCGCTCGGCATCGCTAGCGCCCCACTCCAGATAGCCGAGGCGAACCGTGCTGTCGCCATGGGGCACGTCGATGTGGTGCTGTTTGGCGACGGCCGTCATGACGCCTGGGCCTGCAGCGGGCCGTTGCCCAGCGACACGGCATTGGCCTCCTTGGTCACCTCGACGAAGGTGTCGGGGTAGAAGCCGTTGAAGTTGGTGCGCAGCGCGTTGCCGTAGGCACCGACCATGCCGATCTCGATCCAGTCGCCCTCGCGCATGTCTTCGGGAAGGTGGAAGGTGAACGGCAGGACGTCGAGTGAATCGCAGGTCGGCCCGGCAACGCTGAAATCCATACCCGCGTCAGACATCGGTTCATCCAGGCGAATGGCGCGCACCGGCATCTGGACTTTCGCTGTGACCATCTCCGACAAGCTGCCGTAGATACCGTCGTTGATGTAGACCTGATCTTCCTTGCGCAGCAGCACCTGCGTCACGAGCGACATGCCGTCGGCGACCAGCGCGCGGCCCGGTTCGCACATGACCGTGCAGTCCCTGCGCAGGTTGAGCTCTTTCAGGCCGTTCGAAATCTCGGTCATGTAGCTTTCCAAGGGCGGCATCTGCACGCCCTGATAGCCGGCCGGGAAACCGCCGCCGACATCCAGCATGTGCAGGTCGACCTTGGCCGCCTCGACGACGTCGCCGACCATTTCCAACGCGGTCTTATAGGCGCGCGGCACCATGCACTGCGATCCCACGTGAAACGCCAGGCCGGTCTGGCAGCCCCACGACTTCGCCTCCTTCAAGATGTACGGCGCCTCGGCCGGGCGAACGCCGAACTTCTTGGAGAGGTCATAGGCCGCGCCGGCGGCGGGTGTGGCGATCCGCACGACGATGGTGACGCCCTCGCCGCCCGTCTCGTCGAGCACCTTGGCGAGTTCGGCCGGATGATCGACCACGTAGTGGCGGATGCCGTAGACCTCATAGGCCGCCTTGATCGCCGCCCGCGCCTTCACCGGATGCATGAAATAGGCGCCGGCATCGCGGAACTGCTCGCGCACCTGCGCGATCTCCGGCAGCGACGCCGTGTCGAAATGGCGGATGCCGGCGTCATACAGGATCTGCATGACCTTGGGATGCGGGTTGCATTTGATGGCGTAGAGAACCCGGCCCGGGAAGGTCCGGACGAAGTGCTCGGCGGTCGCCTTCAGGGTTTCCGGATGGATGCAATAGACCGGAAAGCTCGGCGTCATCGCGCGAACCATCTGGGTTACATCGTCAAATTTGTCCTTGGCCATCCGTTCTTCCCTAACACCCCTTCTGTCGAAGGGCCTTCATATTGGGGGAGTATCGCACGAATCAAAGAATTTCGCTGCGGCGCCAGGCGTTGGACCGCGCCTGCCGCTTGGGCTAGAAACGCGCGATCTTCCCCTATCGACAGGTGAACACCCGTGCCAGCCGACGGCCCCTCAAGCGGCCCTTTCAGTGGTCTAACCGTTCTCGACCTCACCCGCGTCCTCGCCGGGCCCTATTGCACGATGGTGCTGAGCGATTTGGGCGCGCGCGTCATTAAGATCGAGGTCCCGGAAAAGGGCGACGACGCCCGCCATTTCGGGCCCTATATGGGCGCGGTCTCCGCCTACTTCGCCTCCCTCAACCGGGGCAAGGAAAGCATCGCGCTGAACCTGAAGGACGACGGCGACAGGGCGATCTTCCACGATCTCCTGGCCGGCGCGGATATTCTGGTCGAGAACTACCGCGCCGGCGTCATGGAGAAGCTGGGCCTGGGCTGGGACGTGCTGCACGAACAGTATCCCCGCCTGATCTACGCCGCCGTCTCCGGTTTCGGCCACAGCGGACCTTATGCCAAGCGGCCGGCCTACGACATGGTCGTCCAGGGCATGGGCGGCGTCATGAGCCTGACCGGCCAGCCCGACGGCCCGCCGACCCGGGTCGGCACCAGCGTCGGCGATATCACCGCGGGCCTCTTCACCACCATCGGCATCGCCTCGGCGGTCTATGACCGCGAGCGCACCGGCGAGGGCATGAAGATCGACGTCGGCATGCTGGATTGCCAGGTGGCGATCCTGGAGAACGCCATCGCGCGCTACGTCGCCACCGGCGATACGCCGCGACCGCTCGGCGCTCGCCATCCCTCGATCGTCCCGTTTGAGGCCTATGCGACCGCCGACGGCCATCTGATCATCGCCGCAGGCAACGATTCCCTCTTCGCCAAGCTGGCCGAGGCGTTGGGCAAGCCGGAATGGGCCGAGGATCCGCGTTATCTTACCAATAGCGATCGCGCCCATCACGTGGGGGCGCTCAAGATCGCGATCGAGGCCGCGCTCGCCGACCATACGACCGGTCATTGGCTGAAGGTGCTGGAGGCCGCCGGCGTGCCCTGCGGGCCGATCAACAATGTCGCGGAGGTCCTGGCCGATCCCCAGGTGCTCGCGCGCAACATGGTGGTCAGCGTCGAGGACGCCGAAGCGGGCAAACTCTCCATGGCCGGCAACCCGATCAAGATGTCGTCCTATGACGACCCCAGCGTCAGGGGCCCCATCCCGCGCCTGGACGAACACCGCGACGTACTACTTCGAAACTTCAAGAAATGACGCTAACTATTTGACGTTTCTGCAAGAAAAACCGAAGTCACCATGGCGCTGGCCGCGCCGGCTGCTGCTCGGCCTGGCCGCGCTGGTCGTGGCCGTCGCGGGCCTGGTCGCCGTGGCGGCAGGCTGGATGTGGTACTCGCTTCCGCAGTTGGACGGCACCGTCACGGTCGCCGGCCCGGCCGACACCGTTCAAATCCAGCGTGACACCCATGGCGTGCCGCACATCTTTGCGGCGACGCCGGCGGATGCCTATTTCGGGCTCGGCTTCGTTCACGCCCAGGACCGCATGTTCCAGATGGAGCAGCAGCGCCTGGTCGCCCAGGGCCGTTTGTCGTCTGTGATGGGCAGCGCGACCGTTCGTTTCGACCGCTTCTTCCGCATGCTCGACCTGGACGGCCTGGCCGAGGCCAGCCTTGAAGGGCTCGATCCGTCGACGATCGGCACGCTCGAGGCCTACGCGGCCGGCGTCAACGCATACCTTGCCACCCATCGCGGCGCCGCGGCGCCTGAGCTCGACCTGTTGCTGGCAGGCGATCCCGCGCCGTGGCGACCGGCCGATTCCGTCGCCTGGCTCAAGGTCATGGCACTCCACTTGTCAGGCAACTGGCGCGCGGAGGTCCTGCGCGCCCGGATGATCGAACTGCTCGGGCCGGAGAAGACCGAGACCTTCTTCCCGCCGCACCCCGCCGACGGCCCGATCATCGTCGACGAAGCGCTGCGCGCCGCCGGCGTGACGGGCGCGCCGTGGACACAGGCCCTGCTCGACCTCCTGCCCCGGCCGGGCAACGGCTCGAACAACTGGGTGGTCGACGGCACGATGACGGCGTCAGGCAGTCCGCTGCTCGCCAACGACCCGCATCTGGGCCACAACATCCCGGCCACCTGGTACATGGCACATCTGGAGGCGCCGGGCCTTTCGGTTGTCGGCGCGACCCTGCCCGGCGTCCCGGTGATCATCGTCGGCCACAACCGCGATCTCGCCTGGGGCGTGACGAACACCGGACCCGACACCCAGGACCTGTTCCTGGAGCGCATCGACCCGGACGACCCCGACCGCTACATCACGCCCGACGGCAGCCAACCGTTTGCGCTGCGTGACGAGACCATCGTGGTTCGTTTCGGCGACGACGTGTCCGTCACCATCCGCGGCACGCGTCACGGCCCGGTCCTATCCGACATCTACCCCGACACGACCGAGGGGCTCGGCGAAGACGACGAGATCGTGGCGCTGGCCTGGACCATGCTGAGCGACGACGATCGCAGCATCCAGGCGGGGCTGAAGCTGCACACGGCGACGTCATGGGACGACGCGCTCGACGCGGCACGTGACTATCGCGGCCCCCAGCAGAACATCGTCCTGGCCGAGACCGGCGGCCGGATCGGCTTCTATGCGCCCGCCGTCATCCCGATCCGCCGGAGCGGCGACGGGTCGGTCCCCGTCCCCGGCTGGTCGGGCGACTACGACTGGATCGGCGAGATCCCGTTCGAGGACCTGCCCCACGTCGTCGATCCGCCACGCGGCTACATCGTCACCGCGAACGAAAAGGTGGTCGGCGACGACTATCCCTATTTCCTGGGCAACGACTGGCAGCCCGGTTACCGCAGCCAGCGGATACGTGATCTTCTGGCGTTGAGCCCAGATCACACGGTCGAGACGTTCGCCGCCATTCAGGCCGATACTCATTCCCTGATGGCCGAGCATTTCCTGCCCTTCGCCCTGGCAAGCGAACCGGCGACGCCGCTCGGCCAAACCCTGCGCGACCGGCTTGTCGATTGGCGGGGCGACATGGACGAAGCCTCGGACCAGCCATTGATCTTCGCTACGTGGTATCGCGAACTGACGCGCCTTATCTATGCGGACGATCTGGGCGACCTCTTCCGCGATGCCTGGTGGCACCGTCCGACCTTTGTCCACGCGGTGCTATCGGGCGACCTCGCCGAATGGTGCGTCGACGAAACCCGGGACGACGAGTCGGCGGCCGAGGCTTGCCATCGCCTTGCCGGACAGGCGTTCGATGATGCCGCGACGTTTCTTACCGCGCGTTACGGCGCCGACCCCGCCGCCTGGAACTGGGGCGACGCCCATGCCGCGGTCTTCCGCCACCGTCTCTTCCAACACGTGCCCGTGCTCTCGGACCTGACCGAGATACGCGTTCCCGTCGGCGGCGACCGTTACAGCGTCAATGTCGGCGCCTACGTCTTCAACAACGACAACGCTGTCTTCGAAACCGTGCACGGCGCCAGCATGCGCGCTGTGATGGACCTGGCCGATCTCGACAATTCGCGATTTGTCTGGGTGCCCGGGCAATCCGGCCATATCTTCTCGCCCTACTACGACAACATGGTCGCGCGCTGGCGCGACAACGATATGGTCACCATCCCGACGGACCGCGCGTTGATCGAGCCTGCCCACACCCTGCTGCTTCAACCGGCGGAGGCGCCCTGAGAGCAGGCGCGTCCTGCTCGCGAGGCGGTCAAGGAGAACCGATGGACCCCTTTACGCTGATCCGCGGCGAAGCGCCGCTTCTTGTCAGCTTGCCCCACGCCGGCACCCACGTGCCGATCGCGATTGCCGAACACATGACCGGCCAAGCCCGCCATGTGCCCGACACCGACTGGTATGTCGACCGGCTCTACGACATGGCCGCCGAGATGGGCGCGACAGTGCTGACGGCGACCCATTCGCGCTATGTCATCGACCTGAACCGCGCGCCCGACAACGCGCCGCTCTATCCAGGCGCCAGCAACACCGAGCTTTGCCCGCTCACCATGTTCGATTTTTCGCCGATCTATCTGCCTGGCCAGGCGCCCGACGCGGCGGAGATCGCGCGCCGTTTGGATACCTATTGGCGCCCCTATCACGATCAGATTGACGTCGAACTCAAGCGGCTGCGGTCACGCCACAACTGCGTCGTCCTGTGGGAAGGCCACACCATTCGTTCGGTCGCGCCACGTTTCTTTGACGGACGGCTGCCCGACTTCAATCTGGGTACGGCGTCGGGCGCCAGCGCCGCGCCCGAGCTCGCCGAGCGCCTGCTGGCCATCGCCGAGCGGGAGGCCGACCACGGCGCGGTTCTCAACGGCCGCTTCAGGGGCGGTTACATCACGCGCCATTATGGCCAGCCCGACGACGGCATCCATGCGGTTCAGCTCGAGCTTTCCGAGGTCACCTACATGGAAGAGGATCCGCCGTTTCGCTATCTCGACGACCGCGCCCAAGTGGTCAAGGCAACAATCAGAAATCTCCTGGACTGCGCCCTCACCTGGGCAGCGAACACGGATTAAGAGTCTTTCTTATATTTTTCTAGTAAAATATTGATATAAAATAGAGAATGCTCGACTCTTAAAGTGATTTATGAACTGATTTTTTCGTATTTTCCGTCGAAGTAGAGCAGTGGGGGCCCGCCGTCGCCGGCGGCCATGTTGAAGGCCTCGCCGACAAAGATGACGTGGTCGCCGCCGTCATAGTGAAACCGGGTGTAACACTCGAACGTCGCCAGGGAACCCGGGATCAGCGGACAGCTCGTGACGCCGGTCGTGTACTCGACGCCCTCCCACTTGTCGGCCGACGCCTTGGCGAACTTGTCGGACAGGCCGCGCTGATCCTCGCGCAGGATGTTGACCGCGAAAAAGTCGCAGGTTTCGAACTTGTTGAGGCTGTAGGCCTCGCGCGCCAGGCTGAACAGCACCATGGGCGGCTCCAGAGACACGGAATTGAAGGAATTGGCCGTGATTCCCAGCAGTTCGCCTTCGCGCGTACAGGTCGTAATGATGGTGACGCCGGTCGCAAAACGCCCGAGGGCATCGCGCAGTTGTCGCTTGGTAAAGTTGCGTTTTCGGCTCAAGGCCACATCCCCCTGCCGTCACCGCGCGATGATAGCGCAGCCGCCTCGAATACCTCTACCCATCGCGCGCAAGAATGCCAAAAAATCGCGCTGTTCATGGGCCGGTCAAGGCTGTATGACATGCGCCCGCCGCCCCAACAGACGCCCGATTTCGTGTGCCGTGCAGAAGCGAGCGACGGCACCAACTTTGGTATAATCGGTCACCGCAACGTTCACGGAACAGGGCGAAAGCCAGCCATGCCCATGCCTGACGCATCCCTTTCGATGTGGCTGACATTCGCCGTCATTGTGGTGGCGGTCTACCTCTACGCGACCGAGACCTACACGCTGGAGTTTACTTCGATCGGCGTGATCGCCGTTCTGCTGATCATCTTCAACGTGATGCCGCTGGCCGGGCCGGATGGCGAAAACCTGATGGCGCCAAGCGAGGTTCTGGCCGGCTTCGCCGACCCCGCCCTGATCACCGTCGTCTGTCTGCTGGTGGTCGGTCAGGGCCTGATCCAGACCGGCGCGCTGCAACGCATTGCCGGGGCGATGCTGATGCTGACGCGCGGACGAACGCGGATCGCCATTGGGCTCGCCCTGATCTTCGCCCTGGTCTTGTCGGCGTTTGCCAACAACACGCCGATCGTCGTCGTCTTCATTCCCGTGTTGCAGGCGCTTGCGGAACGGCGCGGGCGCTCGGTCAGCAAGGTGATGATCCCGCTCAGCTACGCCGCCTGTCTGGGCGGCATGATCACGCTGATCGGGTCCAGCACCAACCTGCTGATTTCCGGCAGCCTGCGGGAACTCGGCGAGCAGCCGTTTGACATGTTCTCTTTTGCCGTGCCCGGCCTTGTCTTGGCGAGCGTCGGTCTGATTTACACGGTCCTCGTCGCGCCCCGTTTGCTCAAACCGCGCAGCGGCCTTGCCGGGCGCCTGGTCGGCGCCGCCGGCCGGCAATACATCGCGCAGATCACGCTGGCGCCGTCG
>JANQGO010000356.1 GCA_028277285.1 Alphaproteobacteria bacterium
ACCATCACCTTGTCACGGCCGCTGACGGCGCGCGCGGTCAGCACCGCGAACAGGTTGGCCTCGGTGCCGGAATTGGTGAACCGGACGAGATCGAGCGCCGGGAAGCGGTTGACCAGTTCGGCGGCCAGCAGACGTTCGTAGCGGTTGGGCCCACCCAGCACCGTGCCGTCGCTGACGGCGCGGTTGATCGCAACGCTGATGCGCGAATCCGAGTGGCCGAACAGGCCGGCGCCGAACTCGCCGACGAAATTGGTGTATTGGTGGTCGTCGATATCCCAGACATAGGCGCCCTCGCCGCGCGCGATGGTCAACGGGAAGGGCGGGTAGAACAGCACCGTGCGGGTGTTGCCGCCGGGCATCGAAGCGGCGGCCTTGTCGTCTTCGGCGTGGCTCTTCGGGTTGGCGGCGATAAAGGCCTCGACCGCCTCGTCGACCGCCTTGTCAAGATCCGCCTGCGCGGCCACGTTGACGCGTGTTGCCATGTCTCGGTCCCCTCTATCGCCGGCCTAGTCCAGGCCGTGCTTTTGTTTCCACTGAACCGGGTGAAGTGCGTAGAACACCGTTGCACCGTCGCCCTCGTACTTCAAGGCGGTACCTTCCGGTATCCAGATGACGTCGCCGGGCCCGGCCTCGAACACCTCGTCGCCGACGCGCAGGCGGAACAGCCCCGCGATGCCGACGATCAGCTCGTCGTAGAGCACGGTCCATTCCAGCGAGCAGCCGTCGAAGGTGGCGATACCGGCGCCCATGGTGGTGCTGAGATCGGGGCCGATGAGCCGCGCGATCGTCGCCTTGCCGGGCGGTCCGCCGTAATCGGCGAACGCCATGTCGCTACGCTTGAAGAGCTTCGTCGCCGGTTTGGCCATCGCCGTCCCTCCCCTCGGTCAACCTTGGGCGGCAGCTTAGACCAGCCCACAACCGGTCACCAGCGCATGGCGTTCGGGGTCCGGGTTGGCTAAGCTCGCGGGTCTTTGTCAGCTCCGCCGGGATAGGCCATGTCGGATATGTTCCCCAACCTGTTTTCGCCGCTCACCATCAACGGCGTCACAATCAAGAACCGGATCTTTTCGACCGGGCACATGACGACGCTGTGCACGAACTACCTGCCCAACGACGACTTTGTCGCCTATCACGAAGCGCGGGCAGCCGGTGGCGCCGGTTTGATCATCGCCGAGGTGGCCTTGGTCCACGACAGCGGCGTCTATACCTCGCACACGATCTCCGCCATGGACGACCGCTGCATCCCCGGCTACCGCACGCTGGCCGACGCGGTGCATGCCCACGGCTGCAAGGTGTTCGGGCAGGTCTTTCACCCAGGGCGCGAGAACTTCGAATCCATCGACGGCAGCGCGCCGGTGGCCTATGCGCCGTCGGCGGTGCCGAACGAGCGTTTCCACGTCATGCCCCGACCCTTAAGCCGCCGGATGATCGGCGAGATCGTCCGAGGTTACGGCGATGCGGCAGCGCGCCTGCAGAAAAGCGGCCTTGACGGCGTCGAGATCGTGGCCAGCCACGGCTACCTGCCGGCCCAGTTCCTCAACCCCCGCGTCAACCTGCGCGAGGACGACTACGGCGGCAGCCTGGAAAACAGGCTGCGCTTCATCCGCGAAACCGCCGCCGATATCCGCCGCAAGGTCGGGCCCGATTACGTGGTCGGCATCCGCATCAGCGGCGACGAAATGTCCTATGACGGCCTGGATCCCGAAACGGTCGTCCAGGCCATCGAGATGCTCGATCGGGACGGCGACCTCGATTATTTCAACGTCATCGCCGGCTCCTCGTCATCGCTCGGCGGATCGATCCACATCGTCCCGCCCATGTGGATCGACAACAAGTACGTCGCGCCGTTCGCGGCGACTGTGCGGGGCAAGGTTTCCAAGCCGGTCTTTGTCGCCGGGCGCATCAACCAGCCGCAGCAGGCCGAGGAAGTTCTGGCGACCGGCCAGGCCGACATGATCGGCATGACACGCGCCCAGATATGCGACCCCGCCATGGCCGGCAAGGCGCTTGAGGGGCGCGTCGACGACATCCGCGCCTGCATCGGCTGCAACCAGGCCTGTATCGGCCATATGCATATGGGTGTCGGGATCTCGTGCATTCAGCATCCCGAAACCGGGCGCGAAGTCCAATACGGTTCGCGCAAGGCTCTAGAAACAAAGAAGAAAATCATGGTCGCCGGCGGCGGGCCTGGCGGCATGAAGGCAGCCGCCGTCGCCGCCGAACGCGGTCACGACGTCACGCTCTACGAAAAGTCCGCCCAGTTGGGCGGCCAGGCCCTGTTGGCACAGATGCTGCCGGGACGCGCCGAGTTCGGCGGTATCGTCACCAACCTGACCCGCGAGATGGAGCTTGCCGGTGTCACGGTCGTGCGCAATCAAGAGGTCGACCGGGCCCTTGTCGAACAGGAGAAACCGGACGCGATCATCATCGCGACCGGGGCCGAACCCAAGGCCGTCGACATCGAAGGCGCCGACGAGGCGCATGTGGTCAACGCCTGGGCGGTGGTGCGCGGCGAAGCCAATGTCGGCGGGTCCGTGGTGGTCGCCGACTGGCGCTGTGATTGGATCGGCATGGGTGTCGCCGAACAGCTCGCGCGCAACGGCTGCAACGTCACACTGGCGGTTGACGGCTACATGCCCGGCCAAACGATCCAGATGTATGTGCGCGATCACTGGGCCGGCATTCTGAACAAGCTGGGCGTCAGGATCGTTCCCTACGCCCGGTTGTTCGGCGTCGACGACACGAGTGCCTACTTCCAGCACATCACCAGCGGGGAACCGATCATCGTGGATGAGGTCGACACGGTGGTGACGTCCCTTGGCCACAGCGCCGTCAACGGTCTGGCTGCCGAACTGGCCGGTTGGGACGGTGACGTCCACGAGATCGGCGATTGCCTGGCACCCCGCACCGCCGAAGAAGCGGTGCTGGAAGGGCTCAAGGTCGCCAACGAGATCTAGCTTCTGTTGAGAAACGGTCGCCTGATGACGACCGTTGTTTCCCCCTCACCCAGCTCCGGCTAGGACGCTGCCGCGCCCAAGCCTGCGCATCCCTCTCCCCCACTGACGCGGGGGCGAGGAAAAAAGGTCGCCGAAGGTACCCCTCGCCCGCTTGCGGGAGAGGGAGGGGCC
>JANQGO010000450.1 GCA_028277285.1 Alphaproteobacteria bacterium
CGCCTGGTCGGCGGACGAGTACGTGATGTCCGTCGCTTCGCCCAAGGGTTCGATGACCAGGTCGATGGTCTGCTGGTCGGACGAGGTCGCTAGCTCGATCTCACCGCCATCGTAGACGCCGATCGACGAGGTATCTTCAAGCCCCGGAACCAGCCGCTCCGGCGTCAACCGCCCCATCGCCTCCAGCAAGCGGAAGATGCTGAGATAGCCGTCATACTGGGCGCCGACCAGGTTGATCTGGGCGTTGAAGACGTCGTTCTCGGCGTCCAACACGTTGAGGACCGTTTCTTGACCGGCCTCGCGCAGGCGGCGGCGGGAATCGTGAACCTCGATCGCGATGTTGACGGCGTTCTCGAGCAGTTCGACGCGCTGGCGCGAGGCCAGAAGGACTTCCCAGGCCAGCTCGACATCCTCGACCACCTGCCGGTTGGTCGCCGCGCGCTCGTGAATGGCCGCGACATGCTCATAGGCCGACTGCGCGACATTCGCCTGGTTGGCGAAGCCGGCAAACAGTTGCCAGTTCGCTTCGACCAGAATGGCGGCGTCGCGCCTGACGCCCTCGATGCCGTCGACGTCGTCTTCGACGTTCAGGCGCCCGACCAGGTCGACCCGCGGCCAATACGCCGAGCGCGCCTGCTCCCGCGTTTCGTCAGCCAACAGCACCAGGGCCTGACTGCTCGCGGTCTGCGGATTTTCCGCCAACCCGATGGCAATGGCGTCATCCAGGCTGGGCGGCAACTCATCTTCGGGGATGCGCGGCAGTTCCATGGTCGCGATATCCGGCGGGTGGCCGAACAGACGGTTGTAGCGCGCGATCGCCTGCTGCAGTGTGCCTTCGAAAGCGACGCGGCGTTCCTCGGCAAGCTGCAGACGTGTCTTGGCCTGCAAGACGTCCAGCGCCAGACCGGAGCCGCGCTCGACACGCTCGTTCTCCAGGTTGAGCTGGGTCGCGATGGTGTCGACATTGCGGTCGGAGAGATCGATCAGCGCCAGCGCGCGCAGAACGTCGAGATAGGCGGCGACGCCTTCCAGGATCAATTGCTGGGTATCGTCTTCCAGCGTCAGCAGGCTGAGATCACGGGTAATCTGCGCGGCGTCGTAAGTCGCGCTGGTGTTGTAACCGTCAAAGATGTTCTGGCGCAGCGTCGCCGTGGCGCGCGCACGCGACAGTTCCAACGGGTCGCCGGGGTCGGTGATGCGCGATTGCGGGCTGTCGGTCGTTTCGTAGCCGTAATCGCCCGAAACGTCGATTGTCGGCAGATAGCCGGCAAACGCCTCGTTGATACCCTCTTCGGCCGCCTCGACCTGGTTGCGCAGGCTTTTGAGCGTGGGGTTGTCGCGCAGCAGAAAGGCGATCTCCTCCTCCAGGGTTTCCGCCTGGACAGGAGTCGCTTGCGCGGCGAGAACCGCAAACACGGCAAACGATGAGATAAGAGCCGAACGCCCGATCATTCTTCCCCCTGGCCGCGCATCGGGCCACGACGCCCCTTTTACCCGGGTGCGCCGACCAACACCAGACCACATGAGTTGCGGCAATATACCACAGGAAGCCGTGATATCAACGCAACGGTCTGGCGCAAGTCGTTGACAAGGTTATGAGAATCCCGTCGGACGGCTCTCTCGATAGGAGATGTCGCCGGCAATTCTTGATAGCGATCCGATCAAAGTGTGACCTGGAGAGCACCCAGACGTTCAGTCAGTCCGACGTTCTCGCTGTAGTCGACGGGGATGGCGATCAGCGCCGGGCCGGGTTGCGAAAAAGCCTCGTCCAAGGCGCCGGACAGTTGGTCCGGAGCGCCAATGGTGCGGCCCCAGGCGCCGAACGAGCGGGCGAGGAGCTCGAAATCCGGGTTGTCGAAGGTCAGATCGGAGTGGCGCCCGCCATAGTGATCCTGCTGTTTCCATTTGATCAGGCCATACTCGCCGTCCAGCCAGATCAGCGACACGATGTTCAGCTTGCGTCTGACGGCAGTTTCCAGGTCCTGAATGTTCATCAGGAAGCCGGCATCGCCGCAGATCGCCAGAACCCGCCTGTCCGGATAGGCAATCTTTGCGCCCATGGCGCCGGGAAAAGCGAAACCCATGGAGCAGAACCCGTTGGAGATCAGGCAGGTGTTCGGCGCGTCGCACTGGTAGTAGCGGGCGATCCACATTTTGTGGGCGCCGACATCCGACAGCACGATGTCGTCCGGCCCCATGAAGCCGCGGACGTCGCACAGAATGCGTTGGGGCTTGACCGGGAACTGCTCGTCATCGCACTCGGCCCACAGGTCCGCTGTGATGCGCTCGCGAAGCGGCGCCCAATCCGCAATGTCGAACAGCGGCAAATCGCCCTCGAAACGGGCGTTCAGCTCTTCGTTGATCTGCCACAGCGCGTCGGCGATATCGGACACGATCTCGACATCGACCGGGTAGTCCTCGTCGATCTCGGCCGGCAGGAAGTCGATGTGGACGAGTGTCTTGCCGCCCTTCTTGTTCCAATGGGTCGGCGCATACTCGACGAGGTCATAGCCGACCGCGATCACCAGATCGGTCTTGTCCAGTTCCGCGTTGATGTGGTCGCGCTGCTGCAGACCGATGGTGAAGAGGCAGTGCGGGTCGTTGCGGGGCACCGCACCCTTGCCCATGAAGGTGTTGACCACGCCGATGCCGGCTTTGCTCGCCAAGCGGCGCAACTGTTTGGCCGCGCGTTTTCGAAGTGCACCGTTGCCGGACAGGATGATCGGGTTCTTTGCGGCGGCGATGGCATCGACGGCGGCCCGCACGGCCTTGTAGTCGGCCGCGGCGCGCCTGGTCTTGCGCGGCATGATCGGTTCCTTCGTGACGTCGTGCTTCGCGATATCCTCGGGCAGTTCGAGAACACTGACCCCCGGTTTCTCCTGTTCCGCGGTCTTGAACGCTTTGCGCACCGTCTCCGGAATCGTGTCGGCGCCGTTGATGCTGTGGGCCCATTTGCTGATCGGCCGGTACATGGCGATCGCGTCCATGTTTTGATGGCTTTCCTTGTGCAGGCGGCTGGTGTTTCCCTGGCCGATGATGGCGACCACCGGCGAGCGGTCCATGTTGGCGTCGGCCAGGCCGGTCACCAGGTTGGTCGCGCCGGGCCCCAGCGTCGCCAGACAGACGCCGGGCTTGCCGGTAAGCCGACCATAGGCATCGGCCATGAAGGCGGCGGCCTGTTCGTGCCGGCACAGAATGAAATCGATCGAACTGTCCATCAGCGAGATCATGAGGTCGGCATTTTCCTCGCCCGGCAGGCCGAAAATGCGCTCCACGCCCTCCGCCTCCAGGCAGCGGACAAACAGATCAGATGCTTTCATGGTGACCCCAAGACGACGTGATGGCGGACGGTTCTGGCCGGTCAGCCAGACATCGTCCCATCGACTAGGTTGGATCGCCGGGTGTCGCGGTCAACCGCGTGCCGGACACGGTTAATTGATGAGGCAGGCGGGTGGCTAGTACGAGCGCGGAAGATCCAACACGTGCTCGGCCAGGTAGGACAGGATCAGGTTGGTTGAGATGGGCGCGACGCGGTAGAGCCGGGTCTCGCGGAACTTACGCTCGATGTCGAACTCCTCGGCGAACCCGAAACCACCATGGGTCTGCACACACATGTCGGCCGCCTGCCAGGAGGCTTCGGCGGCGAGCAGCTTCGCCATGTTGGCCTCTGGCCCGCAGGGCTGGTCACTGTCGTAGAGGCTGGCGGCCTTGGTCACCATCAGGTTCGCCGCCTCGGTGCGCGCATAGGCTTCGGCGATCGGGAACTGGATGCCCTGGTTCTGGCCGATCGGCCGGTCGAACACGCGGCGGTCGCCGGCATAGGCTGTCGCCCTGTCGATGAACCAGCGGGCATCGCCGATGCACTCGGCGGCGATCAGGATCCGCTCCGCGTTCATGCCCGAGAGGATGTAGCGAAAACCCTTGCCCTCGTCGCCGATCAACGCCGCCGCCGGAACCTCGAGATCGTCGAAGAAGACCTCGGTGGTCGCGTGGTTCATCATCGTGCGGATCGGGCGGATGGTGATGCCCTTGCCGATGGTTTCGCGCAGGTCGACCAGAAAGACGGAGAGCCCGTCGGTGCGTTTGGCCGTCTCCTCGCGCGGCGTCGTGCGCGCCAGGAGCAGCATGAGATCGGAGTGTTCGGCGCGCGATGTCCAGATCTTCTGGCCGTTGATGACATACCGGTCGCCGTCGCGCCGCGCGAAGGTCTTGAGCGACGTCGTATCGGTGCCGCTGCCGGGCTCCGTCACGCCGAACGCCTGCAGGCGCAGCCGGCCGGCGGCAATCTCGGGCAGATAGCGCGCCTTCTGGTCGTCAGAGCCGTGCCGCAGCACCGTGCCCATGGTGTACATCTGCGCGTGACACGCCGCGCCGTTGCCGCCCGACCGATGGATTTCGCTCAAGATGGCGACCGCCGCCGAGAGCGGCAGGCCGCTGCCGCCATAGGTTTCCGGGATCAGGCCGGCGAGATAACCGGCCTCGGTCAATGCGGCGACGAACTCGGCGGGATAGGCCCGTTCGCGGTCCTTGTCGCGCCAGTAGGCATCGGGAAACCGCTCGCATAGCGCCCTGACGCCGTCGCGGATCTCTTGCCAGCCATCTTCTTGATGCGTTGTCATACGCGTCAGCCTAGTGGAGCCATCCCGCCGCGAAAAGATGGTCAGACGCGATGCGCGGGAGGCTTTTTGCCGGCGCGCTCGCTGGTTGCAGACGCGCGCATCTGCTGCACGCTATCGTTCGGCGTCGCGTTCTGCGATGATGGCGCCGCCCCGACGTGCGGCAATCAAAGGAACAACGGTTTGCGAAGCCCAGCCCCAGCCATGCCGTCGCGGTTGTTCCTCTACAGCATCTGTACCGCGCTTTTTCTTTACTCCTGGGCATCGGTCAACATCTACCTGCCGATCCTGCCGGAGCTGGAGCACATCCTGCACACGACGCCGCACCTGGCGCGGCTCACCGTCACGATTTTTCTGATCGGCTATGCCTTCACCCAGATCATCTGGGGACCCCTGTCCGACCGGTTCGGGCGCAGGCCGATGCTGCTGAGTGGCCTTGCATGCAGCTGTTTGGGCGCGGCCCTGGCTGCGACGTCCAACGATATCTACACTTTCATTGCCGCCAGGCTGTTGGAGTCCATAGGGCTTGGTGTCGCGCCGGCGCTCGCCCGATCGGTCCTGACGGATACGCTCAGCCGGAGCTATGTCGCCATCGCCATGGCGTACGGCGCCATCGCTAGCGCCGTGATGCCGGCGATCGCGCCGGTCATCGGCGGCAATGTCGATTACTTCTTTTCCTGGCGCGCGATTTTCGTGTTGTTGGCGATGTACGGCGGCTTGTTGTTTCTCTGCGTTCTCTTTCGGCTGCCGGAGACCAACAGGCATATCGATCCCAGCCACGGATTTCGTTCGACCGTCGCCAGTTACAAGGAGATGCTGAGCAATCCCCGCTTTGTCGGCCATCTCTCCATCTACGGTATCGGTTATGGCGGCGTGTTCGGATACTACGCGGCGGCACCGTTCATCTTCACCGTCGATCTCGGCTACACCGCGCGCGACTACGGGCTGCTGCTGCTCATCAACATCGCCGCCTACATGTTTGGCGCCTGGCTGGCGCGGATCATCATCCCCCGGCAGGGGATCGATCGGGTCATCGTCTATACGATGATCACCTTCGTCGCCACTTCGGTCCTGTTTCTGGTGCTGGAGTTCGTCACCACGCTGAACACGGTCAGTGTCCTGCTTCCCATGAGCGTCTACATCTTCGCCACCGGACTGGTCAGTCCGGCCGCCAACACCGGTGCGATGACCGCCTTCAAGGCGAAGGCGGGCTCGGCGTCATCGCTTGCCGGCTTTGCGGTCGCCGCCGGCGGCGCGGCCGTCAGCGGCGTCCTGGCCGGACTGCACATCACCCGCTTATGGCACCTGGCGCTCTACATCGGCATATGCGCGCTGCTGTGCATCGGCTGTTACCTGGCCCTTCTGCGCCGCCATCCCGACGACGCAGAAGACCAAGAGTAGGCTCAGGCCGACTTGCCCTGACCGAGTTCGGTCGCGTTCACCAGGCAGGCCATATTGCCATAGGGATGTTTGTTCTCGCGCATCAGCTGGTGCGCCTTGCCGATCTCGTCGAACGTGTAGGTATCTGACAGGCACGGGTCGATCTTACCGTCGATGACCAGCTGGTTGACCGCGGCGGCCTGTTCGTCGTTGGACAGGTGGCTGCCCTGCAGGCGCTTCTGGCGCATCCAGTGATAGCGCAGGTCCATGGTGATGTTGTAGCCGGTGGTGCCGGCACAGATCACGATCATGCCGCCGGTCGCGGCGACGAAGCCGCTGGTCGGCAGGGTCACTTCACCCGGGTGCTCAAAGACGATGCGCGGGCTGACCCGCTCGCCGCAGGCCTCCCAGATCGCCTTGCCGAAGGCGCGCGCACCCTTGGCCCAGGCGCCGTACTCCTTGCTTTCGGTGTTGGGCATCAGGCCCCAGTGATCGAAGTCGTTGCGGTCGATGACGCCGACCGCGCCGTGATCCAGGCAGAACTGACGCTTGTCCTCATCGGAAATGACGGCGACGGCGCGCCCGCCCTCGGCCGCCGTGATCTGCAGCGCCATGCTGCCCAGGCCGCCGGCGGCACCCCAGACCAGGACCACGTCGTCCTTTTCGATCACGTTTGGGTGCCAGCCCATCAGCATGCGATAGGCGGTCGAGGCGCACAGTAGATAGCAGCCCGCCTCTTCCCAGGAGAGGTGCTTGGGCTTGGGCTGAAGCTGGTGCGCCTGGGCCTTGGCGAACTGGCAATAGCTGCCGTAGTTCGTCTGATACCCCCAGATGCGGGTGGATTCGGCCAGCATCGGATCGCGGCCGGCCAGCACCCACGGATCGTCCGCCGGCCACCAGCCGGAATGGACGACGACCTCGTCGCCCGGTTTGACGTTGGTGACCTCGCTGCCGACCTTCCACACGATGCCCGAGCAATCGGACCCGCCGGCGTGGAAGTCTTCGGGCTCGCCCTGTTTTTGACGCACCGCGATAACGTCGACCGGATAGCCGAGCGCGGCCCAGACGTTATTGTAATTGATGCCGGTCGCCATGGTGTAGACCAAGACCTCGTCCGGCTTGATCTCCGGCACATCGATGATCTCGCGCTGCCAGGCGCTCTCAGGCTCGCCAAAACGGTCCTGGCGAACCAGGAAGGCGTGCATTTTCTCCGGGACTTCGCCAAGCGGCGGACGTTCGCCAAGCGCGCAAATTTCCATGTCAGATTCCCTGATCCTCGACTGTGTTGCAGTGCACAATGATGGCTCTATCTCGCCCGGCTGGGCGCGATCCGTCAAGGCGATTTCGGCGCCGAACCTCTCGCGAGCGCGGTGAGCAGGGGGATCGCGTCATCAATATCGCGGCAGACATGGGCGCCGGCGGCTTCCAGCTCGGCGGCGACATCGACCGGCAGGCTCGTGTTGGAGCCCGACGGGATCTGGTTGAGCCGGCCGCCGACCAGGACCGGCACGTCGACGCCGCGTTCCGCCAGTTCACGGACCAGGGATTCGACAAAGCCGAGCGCGACGCCGTTATAGGTGCTGATGCAGACGAGATCGGCACCGCCTGCTGCCGCCAGTTCGGCGAGGTCGTCGGGGTCGACGGAGATACCGCCGTCCTCGACCGTCACGGTCAGACCATGCATGACCGTATCCAGCAGCGTCTTGCCGTGTTCGTGCACGTCGGTCGTCGCGGTCAGCACCTTCAGCTTGGCGGTGGCGATCGCGCTGCGCTCGCCCGCATCGATGCGCGCCAGGCGGCTCTCGGCCATCAGCGCGATCTCGCCATAGACGGGCGAGGCGACACGCGGCCGGAAGCCGGCGGGCGAGTCCGTATCCGGCTCGCCGTCGCCGAACAGACGTTCCAGCCGCCTGGCGCCGATCCGGCGCAGAACGAGCAGCATCTCCAAGACGTCGCCGGTGTCGACGCCGGCTTCGGTCAATCCGGCGAGGACACGGTCGCGAAACGCCGTCGCGCCATCGCAGAGCTGTTGGGCATCGGCCTCGACTGCCGAGAGGTCGACCGGCGGCAGCCGGTCTTTGGTGACGTCGATCAAACGGTCGGCAAAGAGCTGGGCGTCGACGATCTCGTCGATATCGGGGATGCGCTCGTTCTCGGAGACCGGGACCGGATTGATTGCGTGACCGGTCGCGCGCAAACGCTGGCCGGCAATGTCGATTTCCAGATAGGCGCCGAGGCTCGCATAGTTGGCGGCCGGG
>JANQGO010000004.1 GCA_028277285.1 Alphaproteobacteria bacterium
ATGCGGTGCAGCTTGTCCTGAACGCGTTGTGGTCGGCGATCTTTTTCGGCATGCGCCGGCTTGGTCTGGCGCTGTTCGAGATGGCGTTCCTGTGGCTCGCGATCCTGGCGACCATCATCGCCTTCGAGCCGGTCAACGCGGTCGCCGCCTATGTGATGATCCCCTATCTCGTTTGGGTGTCTATCGCCTTTTGCCTCAACTTTTCGGTCTGGCGCCGCAATCCCCAGGTGGCGCCGCGACCGCTATAGCCGAACACCGGTGACGGCATGAACCACGACTGGCTGATCATCGTCGAGTTGGTGTTTGTCTTCGGCGTCGCACTCGCCTTCGGCATTTGGCAGCTGTGGGATGTGCGACGCGGTCCGGGCAGCAAAAAAGACCCGAGCGAATAGAAGGCACCGAGCCTGCCGCTAGACAGGCCCGTCCGTCAGAACGTTTTTCGCGGCATGCGGAACGGCAGCAGCATCTGCACCCAGCGTTTGTCAAACCGGTCGAGCGAGAGGCTCTCGTGGATCGCGACCGTGTGCTTGCCGAAGACGTGCGTGTCGATCAACGAGCGCAGATAGAACGGCGCGTCTTCCAGCGTCGCCTTGACGCTCGCCGCCATGCCCTGGTCGGCGCGGGTCGCGCGCGATACCCGCCAGAGACCCTTGGGCAGGGTCGCGCCGGGCGGTGCGGCGACCGTCTCGAACCGACCGTCGGCGAAGAAGCGCAACGCGAGGCCGTTGGGTTGCTGATGCCGTTCGACGACGTCATAGAAGATGACGGTCTCGTCGTTCAGATGCGCGCGCGACCAGTTCCAGTGTTTGAAGCCGTTTTCCAACGGTTCCGACCCCGCGTTCGAGTCAAGGTAGCCCCGGCCGCGCCAGTTCAGGGCGGGACGGTCGAAGGCGACCTCCAGATCGGCGCTGGGCGCGATCGGCTGCCACTGATGGCGTTGGTTGGAATGCAGGAAGAAAGGCGAGGTTGTCAGCGCATGGGGCCTGAGTGTGATCGTGCCGCGTATGCGCGAGGGCAGGGGCACGGCGACCTCGTCGACATTGATGATCAGTTTGTCGCCGTCCCATACACACTGGCTGGGGCCGACGGTGAAGCTGGATCTGTCGCGCGACATCGACTGGCGGCCGCGTTCCGTCATCGACCACCGTTTGCCGCGGCCACCGTAGAGCGCGACGTTGATGGCGCAGAAGTTCATGGGGTCGCCATTGCCGTGCCGGCGCGACCACGCGTAATAGGGTGAAAAGACGCTGCCGATAAAGGCAATCACGGTGATCCCGTGTTGCCCGTCATCGCTCAGCCCGTCGACATACCACCAGATGTAGCCGTCCTGGTTGACCGTCTGGTCGAAACGAGGTCCGTCAGCAGACTCTCGGCCGCCATCACGCCAGACATCGCCGCCATCGGTATACCCGCGCCCGGGTGCACGCTGCCCCCGGTCAAATAGAGTCTCCGCAGTTTCGAACGGGTGCCCGGCCGGCTGAACGAGGCCCTCCATCCGTGCGAAGCCCGACCGTAGAGCGCGCCGCCCGTCGCCGGAAACATTCGTTCGAAATCGGTCGGGGTTGTTCTGACCGTTAGCTCGCTGTCCCGCTCGACTTCCAGACCGCAATGGCGAAGGAGGCGGAACGTCCCTGTTTCGCATGTCTCTAACTCCTTTTGGTCAAACGCGCGGACGTCGCCGCAGGCAGGCGCGTTGGCGATGAGAAGAAGCCGCTCCGGGCCGCCGGGCTGATCGTCATGGGAATCATCCCGGTCTTGCGCACAGATGTAGACGGTCGGCTCCGCCGGCAGCCGCCGCTGGCCGAAGATGTCATCGAACTCACGGTGATAATCGCGGCAGAAGAAGACGTTGTGGCGTAACAACGGAAGCCCGCCGGTCTTCGCCACGAGGTTCCATGTCACGGCCGACAAGGATCGGTCGGTCCGGTTGGTCGCGGGCGTCGCGCCGGCGGCTTCCTGACCGAAATAGCCGGCGGCCAAGGCGGCAGAGTCGGCGTTCAAGACCACCGCGTCCGCGGCCAAACGTTCGCCACCCGCCAAACGCACGCCCGCGGCGCGCCCGCCGGCGACGTCGATGGCCTCGACCGTTTCGCCGTAGCGGAACGCGACGCCTTGTCGCTGGGCCAGCGCGGCCAGCGCCATCGCGAGTCGCTGCATGCCGCCGTCGACGATCCACACGCCCTGCTGTTCGACATGGGCGATCAGCATCAACGTCGCCGGCGCCATGAACGGCGACGACCCGCAATAGGTCGTGTAGCGGCCGAACAGTTGGCGCAGCCGCGGGTCCTGGAAATAGGTCCCAAGCGCGCCCCACATGGTGTTGAACGGGTTGATGCTCCACAGGTCCTTCAGGCCGCTGAGCCCTTGCCGGCGCGTCATGTCCAGCAGGTTGGGCCGCTCCTGCCGGATGAAGGCGTGGTCCAAGGAGCGGTAGACCCGTTCGGCGTCGCGGCAGAAATTGCGGAAGCCCCGGCCCTCGGCCGGCCCGGCAAAGGCGGCGATGGCGTCGGCGGAACGCTCGGCATCGGCAAACAGGTCGAGGTACCCGCTTTCGTCCCAGGCGTGCCTGACCAGCCGGTCCAACGGGCGCACCGTGACATGGTCGGTCAGCGAACTGCCGGCGCGCGCGAAGATATCCTCGAAGATCGAGCGCATGGTGAAGACCGTCGGCCCGGCATCGATGTGTGACGGCCCGACCGCCACTTCGCGCATCTTGCCGCCGGGCGTGTCGAACTTCTCGACGACCACGACATCAAGACCCCGCCGCGCCAGTTCGACCGCCGTGACCAGCCCGCCAATGCCGGCTCCCACGACGATGACCCGTTTATCACCCATGCTTCGACACGTTCCCCGTTTCAAGCCGCTCGCAAGATTGATGCTTGATCACTGTAAATCATACGTTACACTTTGCAATGTCAATTCTAGTGTACGCATGAAAAGCAGGTCGGGATTCCCTATGGACGTGATGCAACGAATAGAGCGAGCCCTGGTAGACACGGTTGACGGCGTTGTGGTTCCGCCAGGACCACCCCTGCTTGGCGCGGCGATTCGCTACGCGGTGTTTCCAGGTGGCGCGCGGCTTCGCCCAAGGCTGTCGTTGGCGGTCGCCGCGGCGTGCAAGGAAGACAGCCCGCGCGTCAGCGACGCGGCGGCGGTGTCGATCGAGCTTTTGCATTGCGCGTCGCTGGCGCATGACGATCTGCCGTGTTTCGACGACGCGCCGATGCGGCGCGGCAAAGCCTCGTTGCATTGCGCCTTCGGCGAGCCGATCGCTTTGCTTGCCGGCGACGCGCTGATCGTCCTGGCGTTCCAGTGCCTGGCCGGCGTCGCGGCCGACAAGCCGGAGCGAATCGGTCCGCTGCTGCAGACCCTGGGCGGTGCCGCGGGCATGCCGCTCGGCATCGCGGCCGGGCAGGCATGGGAGAGCGAGCCGGCCGTGGATCTCGCCGCCTACCAGCGTTCGAAGACCGGATCGCTGTTCGCCGCCGCCACGAGCGCCGGCGCGGCGGCGGCGGGCGCGCCGGCCGCGCCATGGCGCATGCTGGGCGAGCGGATCGGCGAGGCCTATCAGGTCGCCGACGACATTCGCGATGTCGCGGGATCGGCAGAAGCGCTGGGCAAGCCGACCGGCCGCGACGCGGCGCTGGAGCGCCCGAACATCGTCCTCCAATGCGGCATGGACGGCGCGATCGCCCATCTGAGGACCTTGATCACAGAGGCCGTGGCGTCGATCCCGTCGTGTCCGGGATCGAAGGCGCTGCGCAACCTCATCACGTCGGAGGCAGAGCGGTTTCTACCAAAGAACCTGATGCGTCGTGCCGCCTAGGGACGGCCTTTGCCAGTGATCTCGCCGGTCTGCAGCCTCATGACGGTCCGGGCGGACTGATCGAGCGCTGGGCCAATGGCGTGTTCAATCTTCGGGACCGCCTGCTGGCCAACCGCGGGTTCCAGCGATTCGCCGCCCAGTTTCCGCTGACCCGACCGATCGCCAGACGGCGCACCCGCGCGCTGTTCGATCTGTGCGCGGGCTTCGTCTACTCGCAGGTTCTGTTCGCCTGCGTCGAGCTAAACCTGCTGGAGATCCTGGCCGAACGGCCGCAGACATCGGGCGAACTCGCCAAGCGGCTGTCGTTGACGCCCGAAGCGAGCGAACGGTTGCTGCGCGCGGCGACGGCGCTGGGGCTGGCGCAGCGGCGGCTGGGGAACCGCTTCGGTCTGGGCAGCCATGGCGCGGCGATGATGGGCAATCCCGGCATCGCGGCCATGGTCGAGCATCACAAGATGCTCTACGCGGACCTGTTCGATCCCGTCTCGCTGCTGCGCGGCGACCTCGACAAGACCCGGCTTGCCGACTACTGGCCCTACGCCGCGTACGACAACCCCGGTGGGCTGGCGACCGACAAGGTGCGTGCGTTCACCGAGCTGATGTCGGCGTCCCAGCCGATGATCTCGTCCGAGGTGCTGGGCGCCTACAACTTCGCGCGGCACCGGTGCCTGCTGGATGTCGGGGGCGGCGACGGCAGCTTCGTGCGCGCGGTGGCCGAGCGGACGCCGGATCTCAGGATCATGCTGTTTGATCTGCCGGGAGTCGCGGACCAGGCGCGCGACCGGCTCCAGGCCGCTGGCTGCGCCGATCGCGTGACGGTCGTCGAGGGGGATTTCTTCACCGACTCGCTGCCGCAAGGCGCCGACATCGTCTCTCTGGTGCGCATCATCCATGACCACGACGACCGGGGCGCGCTGGCGATCCTGAGAGCCGTGCGCCAGGCGCTGCCGTCCGACGGCAGGTTGCTGCTGGCCGAGCCGATGTCCGGCACGGCCGGCGCGGAGACCGTCGCCGATGCGTATTTCGGCTTTTATCTGCTTGCCATGGGGCGGGGCAGGGCGCGAACCCTGGCCGAGCTGTCGACCTTGCTGCGCGAGGCCGGATTCGATGAAATCCGCACGATTCCGACCCGCATTCCCATGCTGACGAGCGTCGTTCTGGCGCAGCCGTGAACCGGCCTTTCAGTGTTAATTACAATTGACACTCATCACAGTAAAGTTAGACTGACACTACTCGACAAGGGCCGGTTGTGGCCGGCCCGCGAGCCAGTGAATTGGGGATGAGTTCATGGACACCGTGGCCGTGGTGTTGAGGGAGCCGAAGCGCATCGAAGTCAGCCGACTCGATCTCACACCAGCCGGAAACGAAGACGTTGTGGTCAAGGTCGAATGGAGTGGCATCTCCACCGGAACCGAGCGCCTGCTGTGGTCCGGGCGCATGCCTCATTTCCCCGGTATGGGCTATCCGCTCGTGCCCGGTTACGAGTCGGTCGGACGTGTCGTCGAAGCCGGGCCGCAGTCGGGCCGGCGCGTCGGAGACTGCGTGTTTGTGCCGGGCGCGCGCTGTTACGGCGATGTCCGCGGCCTGTTTGGTGGTGCGGCCTCGACGGTCGTCGTGCCGGGCGCGCGTGTCCTGCCGGTCGACGATGCGTGGGCGGACAGGGGCGTTCTGCTGGCGCTTGCGGCGACGGCCCATCATGTGACTGAAGGCGATGTCGCGCGCCAGCCCGATTTGATCGTCGGACACGGTGTCTTGGGACGCCTGCTCGCCCGAATGGCCACGGCCTTCGGCGAGCATCCGCCCGTGGTGTGGGAAACCGACGCGACGCGAAGCCACGGCGCCGACGGCTACACCGTGATCCATCCCGACGACGACGAGCGGCGCGACTATCGCCACATCGTCGATGTCAGCGGCGACAGCGACATTCTGGACACGTTGATCGCGCGCATGGCGCCGGGCGGCGAAATCGCTCTGGCCGGGTTCTATGACACGCCGCTCAGTTTCGCCTTTCCACCCGCCTTCATGCGCGAGGCACGGATCCGTATCGCTGCCCAATGGCGCGATGCCGACCTGGCGGGCGCCAAAGAAGCGATCGAGACGGGGCGCGTTTCGCTGGACGGCCTGATCACCCATCACGCCGCGGCCAGCGAGGCGGTGGCCGCCTATGAAACCGCTTTCAACGACAACAGCTGCCTGAAGATGGTCCTGGACTGGAGGGAATACGCATGACACTCGACGAAGGTTCGCCCAACACCGTGGACGCCGCCGAGCGCATGACGCAGAACCTGCGTCAAGAAGCCGCGATCGAGCCCGATCCGATTCCGATCACGCCGGCGACCAAAGAAACGCAGATCGTCGCAATCTATGGCAAGGGCGGCATCGGCAAGAGTTTCACGCTGGCCAATCTGTCCTACATGATGGCGCAGCAGGGCAAACGCGTTCTGCTTATC
>JANQGO010000029.1 GCA_028277285.1 Alphaproteobacteria bacterium
GGGTGCGTCGCGCTGCTTGCCCGATGCCCCACATCGCGCCGCGCAGCGCTCCTGCCCTGTCGACAGCACGGCACCGCGCAGACCATGATGGCGGTGAGAAATGCGGGCTAGGGTTTGTAGACATTCATTTCAAAGCGCGGCGTGTGGCGACCGAGCTGGGCGGTCAAGGGAATATCCGCACGTAGCCAAGCTCGGTCGTGATGCCGGTAGATATGGCGCCTGGCATCAAGTCGTACGATGGTGGTCATCGGTCGGTGCGCCAATCGATCAGAGCGACATCGCCCCAGGTGCCTGGCGCACGTTCGACGGAGTAGAGCCGCAGGCGGTGGCCAATCCCCAATTCATCGAGCACGTCGGAAAGCGCATGCGCGCGCTCGCGCTCGAACATGCGCCCGTTGAGCTGGGCGCGAAGCGGCTGTGCATAGGGGGCCCCGACGCTTTGCACCAGGACGACGCAACGCGCCGCACACCGCTGCATCTTCAATACGGAGATCGCGACATCCTCCATGCGATAGAAGGCGTTGGATCCAAAGATCACGTCGCACGCCAGCTCCGGCGCATCCTCCCAACGGCATGACCGGAGCCGGGGCGGTGTCCCGAGGCGCGGCTCCCAACGACGCAACAGCTCGGCTCGCATCGCCATCGAGGGCTCGACACCGGCGATCTCGCCGACATGGCCCGCGATACGCTGCGTGAACGCACCGGAACCTGGCCCAATTTCAAGCAGATGGTCGGCGGGCCGCAGCAGTGCAATCAGGTCATTGACCAGTGTATCGGCGTGCTGGGCCAGCGGGCTGCGTTCGTCATAGCCCGGTGCATACTCGCGCCAGAAAGCCTCCTCCGCAGCGTGGTCACGCCAGCGAACATCGCTTTCGGCCGCTTGTGCGAACGCCTGCTTCCAGAACATCGACGGTGTCATCCCGCCGGTCGGCTCCTGCATCACGCCTCCTCGCCTGTTTGATGGCACGCGGACATAACCTCCAGGCGTAGACCTTCAGCTCGGGATCCGTCCTGGTCGGCCGAGCCATGAGAGAACGCCTGCTTCCGTGCGCTCATCTCAATCTGGCAGCAATGCCTGACCCCAGGACGTCACGTGGGCCTCGAAGCGCACGCCGAAGACTTCGGTAAGGACGCCGGATGCCACGATGTCGTCGCGCTGTCCGCAAGCGACCATCCGGCCATCGGCCATGACCGCGATGCGGTCGGCAAAACGCAGTGCCAGGTTGAGGTCGTGGAGCACGACGAGCGCTGCGGTCTCGTGACGACATCTTCGCAGGTACTGCATGGTCCTGAGCTGGTGGGCCGGATCGAGGCTGGCGATAGGCTCGTCGGCGAGCAGCAGGCTCGGCCGCGTAACCAGCGCCTGTGCGAGCAGGGCACGGGCACGCTCCCCGCCTGACAGGGAGGCGAAGCGTCGGTCCAGAAGCCCGGCCAGTTCGAGGTCGCGAAGCAGTTGGTTCAGCCGTGCCGGCGGGTCGCCGGTTGAAAGCGCGGGCCAACCGATGTCGCCCGAACCGAGCGACATCAAGCCACGTCGTTGACCAATGTCCAGCAGGTCGGCGACGCTGAGTTCCCAGTGCGGTGTGAAGAACTGTGGAAGGTAGGCGATCCGTCGCGCTCGTTCGCCTGTAGGAAAGGCGGCGAGTGGGCGTCCTTCCAATTCAATCCGACCGCTCCACGCCTCTTCGATGCCGCCCAGACACTTGAGGGCGGAGCTCTTGCCGGCACCGTTCGGGCCGATCAAGGCGAGCAGTTCGCCGGCGAAGACATCGAGCCCGACACCATCGAGCACCGGGCGGCCACCTTTGGCGAGACGCAGATCCGAGAGGTGTGCAAGCGGACGATGTGTGGTTGTCGGGTCAGTCATTGATGGCGGCGTTTTGCCAGCAGCAGCATGAAGAAGGGCGCGCCGATCAGGGCCGTCAACACGCCGAGGGGGATCTCCGCCGGCGGGAGGAGGCTGCGCGCCAGACCATCGAGCAGAGTCAGAAGAATGCCGCCCAGGAGGGCCGAAGCCAGAATGAGTGGCGCGTGACGCGGCCCGAGCGTCCAGCGCACCAGATGCGGCACGATCAAACCGACGAAGCCGATGGTGCCGCCCCAGGTGACGGCGAGCGCCACCATGGCCGAGGCGAGTAACGTCGCGATCATGACGAAACGCTCAACGGGAAGGCCCATGTTGCGCGCCACTTCGTCGCCCAGGCCGAGGACATCGAGACCGTAGGCGAGCCGGCGCACCATCAGCAACAGTATCAGCGCCGCCAGGGCGGCCAGAGCCAACTCATGCCAGAAGGGTGTCTGGACTCCGCCGAGTGTCCAGGACAGGACGACCTGGAGGCTGATCGTTTCGTCGGCCAGCGCAAGCATCAGATAGCTGCGCGCGGCGCCAAGGAATGCCGCCATGGCGACGCCGGCCAACAGCAGGCCGGCGGTGTCGCGTACTTGGGCCAGGCGAGCAAGCAGGAGGACGGCAAGCGTGGCGCCAAAAGCACCCAGAAACGACAGGATTGGCAACAGCAGGAGCGGAGAAATCGCTTGGAATGCCGCCAGTCCCGGGACCAGCAGCGCGAGGGTGGCGCCGAGTGCCGCGCCCGGCGCGGTGCCGATCAGGAACGGGTCGGCAAGCGGGTTGCGGAAAATGCCCTGGAAGATCGCGCCTGCCGCGCCGAGCAATCCGCCAACCAGAAAAGCGGTCAGCACACGCGGCAGCCGCCAGTCGAACAGCAGGCGGTCCAGGGGATGATCGTTCGCCGTTGGCTGGAGAAAGGCCAACACCCTGCCGGGGCCGAGCAGTTCCGGGCCGAGCATCATGGCGATGCCGATGGATGTGAACACCGCGGCAACGAGGATTGCCAGCCACCCGGTCGGGATGCCGAGGATGCGCGTCATTCGCCTCTGGCCGAGAGAAGATCGGGGTGCAGTGCGCGGGCGACGCTGCGCACGCCCTCGACGACACGGGGCCCCGGGATAAGGACCTCACCGCGTGGTATCGCATCGACCCGCCCTTCCGCGACAGCCGGGATGCCGTTCCAGTGGGGACGCGCGAGAAGGGCGGTGACATCGGCCATGCCGCCGGCGACGAGGATGTGGTCGGGATCGGCGCGGAAGACGGCCTCGCCGCTGACCTGCGAGAGATTCGTGTTGTCGCTGAAGACATTGAGCCCACCGGCGTGACGCAGGATGTCGTCGGTGTAGGTGCCGGGCCGGACCGAACGGAAGCCGGCGCGGCCGGCCGCGCCGGTCTCGAAGTAGACCCGCTTGGCCGGCCGCGACGAGAAGAGTCTGGCCAGTGCCGAGAGTTCTCCTTCGATCGCTCGGGTCAGGGCCCCCGCCTCCGGCTCGGCGCCGATGGCGTGCCCGACCAGACCGATATTGGCCAGGATCCGTGCCAGCGTCGGATGATTGAGGACAAGCACCGGAATGCCGGCCAGGCTCATCGGCCGCAACAGTCGCGTGGCGGCGTGCCGCGCCGGCGTCAGGATGACGAGGTCCGCGCCAAGTCGCGCGATGATATCCGGGCTGAAGCCGATGCGGTTGCCGATACGCGGCCGGTCGAGGATCTGCGGCGGATATCTGGTCAGGCCATCGATCGCGACGATACGATGCGCCGCGCCAAGCGCCGCGACGATCTCGGTATTGCTGGAGAAGATTGGCACGATGCGGTTCGGTCGACGCGCGATCCGAACCCGACGGCCCAGCGCGGCGGTCAGGT
>JANQGO010000086.1 GCA_028277285.1 Alphaproteobacteria bacterium
ATGAAGCAGTCGGCGGCGAGCAGGTCCTTGTTCGCGTCGACGATCTCCCCCAGGCCGGGCGATCCCTGTTCCTCGCCCGTCTCGATGATGAACTTGGCGTTGAACCCGAGACGGCCGCCGCGCTCCTCCAGCACGGACTGCAGCGCGGACATGGCCAGCGTGTGCTGTCCCTTGTTGTCGACGGAACCGCGGCCGTAGACCCGGTCGTCGACGATCTTCATCTCGTACGGATCGAGCCCGTCGCTCCATTCCTCGGGAATCGAGCGCACCACGTCGCCATGGCCGTAGATCAGGACCGTCGGGCGCGTCTCGTCTTCGAGCCGCTGCGCCACGAGCACCGGCCCGCGCTCCGGCACCGGGTTGTCGAGGATCGTGCAGGAGAAGCCCATCGCCTCGAAGCTGGGCGCGATCTCGTCCCGCTGATACCGGTCGAGGTCGCCCGCGCGCTCCGGCACCTGGCTTTCGGTCGGGATGGCGATACGGCGCGCCAGATCGTCGAGATAGGCCCCTCCGTCCATCTTTTCGTAGGCGCGTTCGATCGCGCCGGCCCTGCTTGGCATGGTCACTCCTCCGTTCCCGTTTCCCGCCCGCGCCGGCGCGGGCGGCACGACTCTCGCGCACCGCGCCGATGCAGCGCGCCAGGATCAAATGCACATTTAGCTTGTGCGGCGTCGCGCGGCATGTGTAACATTTTTTCAACGCTAACCGCTTGGATGGCGCCTATGGTGGCGGAACGCTGAGCTTTGGCCAAGAAAAAGAACGAAGCATTCTTCCGGTGGATTCCCACCAGGGCAAATATCATTCGAGCCTCTGTCCCAAGGACGCTTGCAGGGAGACTTTGTCTATGAAACGCAGTTCATTTGCCATTCCGGCAACGATGGCCGCCGCGCTGGCGCTGGCCGTCGCCGCGCCCCCGGCGCTGGCCGGCAAGTCGGACGACACGCTGACCTGGCTGTCGAACAGCGAACCCGACAACATCGACATGTACTACAACACCCTTCGCGAAGGGCTGATCATCGGCCGCCATGTCTGGGACGCGCTGCTGGAGATCGACCCGAAGACCGGCGAGTTCCGCCCCAGCCTCGCGAAATCCTACAAGTGGATCGACGACAAGACGATCCAGTTCGAACTCCGCGACGACGTGGTGTTCCATAACGGCGAGAAGTTCGACGCGGACGACGTCGTCTTCACCATGAACTATCTGGCCGATCCGAAGAACAAGGTGAAAGCCCGCAGCCGGACCAAGTTCCTCGCCGGCGGCGAGAAGGTCGGCCCCTATACGGTGAACGTGAAGCTGAAATACCCGTTCCCGGCGGTGATGCAGTATCTCGCCTCGGTCGTGGTGATTTACCCGAACGAGTATTACGCCAAGGCCGGACCGAAGGGCATGGCCTCCAAGCCGGTCGGCACGGGCCCCTACAAGGTGACGGAGGTCACCTACGGCAAGCGCTTCGTTCTCGAGAAAAACGAGAACTACATGAAGGGCGGACCGAAGACGCCGACCATCGGCAAGCTCGTCTTCCGTCGTATCGAGGAACGCGGCACGCAGATGGCCGAGCTGCTGTCCGGCGGCGCGGACTGGATCTGGCGCGTTCCGCCCGATCTCGCCAAGAACCTGGACGGGCGACCCGGTTTTGAGGTGACCCAGGGCGAAACCATGCGCGTCGGCTTCATCCTGATGGACGCGGCCGGCCGCGCGGGCGAGAACCCGATGAACAACCTGAAAGTCCGGCAGGCGATCAGCCACGCCATCGATCGGGACAAGATCCGCAAGAACCTGATGGGCGGCGCGTCGCGCACCTTGCATGCGGCCTGTTTCCCGTCGCAGTTCGGCTGCATCGACGACGACGTGAAGCGCTACGAGCACGACCCCGCCAAGGCGAAGGCCCTGCTGGCCGAGGCCGGCTATGCGAACGGTTTCGAGACGCCTTTCTATGCGTATCGCGACCGGCCGATCGCCGAAGCGATCATCGGCCAGCTCCGCACCGTCGGCATCAAGGCCAAGCTGACTTACCTGAAGGCGGGCGCCTGGCGCGAACAGCGCCGCAAGAAGGGCGCGCCGCTCGGCTTCGGCACCTGGGGATCGTCGTCGATCAACGACATCACCGCGATCGCCGGCAACTGGTTTCAGGGCAGCTCCGACGATCACGCCCAGGACAAGGACGTGATTGCGTGGCTGGATCAGGGCAACACGACCGATCAGGAAGTCCGCAAGAAGGTCTACAAGCAGGCATTCGAGAGAATCGCCGATCAGGCCTACTGGCTGCCCCTGTTCTCGTGGGTCTACAACTATGCCTATACGGATGAGCTGGTGTTCACACCGAGCCATGACGAAATTCCACGTTTCTGGAATGCCACGTGGAAGTAGGCGTTAAATCGTAACGGGCCGGCCCCTTCGGGGGCCGGTTCCGCGCTTGTTGCTGTCGTTTGTTGCATCGTTGTTTCTGTAGTCGGCGTCGGAAAGGTCCGCACGTGGTGAGAGGGGCCCAATGCTGAACTTCATGGCGAGACGGCTGTTCGTCGCCGTCCTGGTCGCCTTTACCGTCTCGATCATCGCTTTTTCGCTGCTTCGGCTGTCGGGCGATCTGGCGACGATGATCGCGGGCGAGGACGCTAGCGCCGAAGACATCGAGGTCATCCGCTCGCAATACGGCCTCGACCGGCCCTACTACATGCAGTATCTCGACTGGCTCGGCAACGGGCTCCAGGGCGACCTCGGCGAGTCGATGTTCTATCCCGAAGAGGTAACGGCCCTCATCAAGGACCGGCTGCCCAACACGCTGACCCTGGCCGGCTTCGGGCTGATCTTCGCCATGGGGCTGGCGATACCCATGGGCGTGGTGGCGGCGCTCAGACCGGACACCTGGGTCGACCGGGTGGCACTCACGATAGCGGTTCTGGGGCAGGCGTTACCCGGCTTCTGGTTCGCGCTGATCCTGATGTTCGTCTTCGGCCTATTCCTGCGCCTGCTGCCGATCTCTGGATCGGACTCGCTGGCGCATTTCATCCTGCCGGCCATCTCGCTCGGCTATTACTCGACGCCCGCCGTCATGCGCCTGACGCGCACCGGCATGCTCGAGGTGCTCAATTCCGATTATATCCGCACGGCCTATGCCAAGGGCCTGTCGACCTTCATCGTTCTGTTCAAGCACGCGCTCCGCAACGCGATCATTCCGGTGGTCGCGCTGTCGGCGGTGCAGTTCGGGAACATGCTGAGCGGCGCCATCATCACGGAGAGCGTCTTTCAGATTCAGGGCATCGGACAACTCACGCTGGAGTCGATCACGCGGAACGACTTCCCCGTGGTTCAGGCGGTCCTGCTGCTGGTCGCCTGTATCTACATCTGCCTGATGCTGATCGGCGACCTGCTGAACGCCTGGCTCGATCCGCGGCTGCGGGTGCATTAGGGGAGGGCGCATCATCATGGCTTCAACAGACGGAAAACTGATCGACAACGATCGCGGCGACGTTCCTGGCTCGGACAAATGGCCGACGGTGGAAAGCGTCACCCAGCCCGACCGCGTCACCATGCTGACGAAGCGGATCCTGGGCCACGGGAGTTTCATGTTCGCGGCGATCGTGCTGATCGCGCTGATCCTGATCGCGCTGTTCGCGCCCATTCTCGCGCCGCACGACCCGCTGGCGCAGGACCTCGATATCCGCCTGACGCCGCCCGCCTGGGACGACAAGGGCAGCATGCAATACATGCTCGGCACCGACATGATGGGCCGCGACTATGTCAGCCGCCTCATCTACGGCGCGCAAGTGTCGCTGACCATCGGTTTCTGCGCCATGATGATCTCCGGCGTGCTCGGCACGATCATGGGCGTGTGCGCCGGGTATTTCGGCGGTCGCGTCGATATGGTGGTGACCTTCCTGCTCACCACCCGGCTCACGCTGCCGGTGATCATGGTCGCGCTGGCGCTGGTCGCGGTTGTCGGCGGATCGCTGCAAACGGTGATCTTCGTCATCGGATTCCTCTTATGGGACCGCTTTACCGTGGTCATGCGAAGTACGACCATGCAGATCAGGAATCTGGACTATGTGCGCGCGGCGAACGCGATCGGCTGCTCGACCCGGCGCATCATCCTGTCGGAGATCATGCCGAACATGCTGGGCAACCTGCTGGTCATCGCCACCTTCGAAGTGGCGCATGCGATTCTGCTTGAGGCGGCGCTGTCCTTCCTCGGCCTCGGCGTGCAGCCGCCGACGCCGTCCTGGGGCCTGATGGTCGCCGAGGGCCGCGACTACATGCTGTTCGACCCGTATCTGGTCATGCTGCCGGGCTTCGCGATCTTCCTGCTCGTGCTGTCGATCAACCTGCTGGGAGACGGGGCGCGCGACATCTTCGCACCGGAGCACCGGAATTGAGCA
>JANQGO010000116.1 GCA_028277285.1 Alphaproteobacteria bacterium
AACCAGTTTCCGTTGTTAGATTCATCAGACAGAGTCGGTCGAAATCGGCACCACCATCGGCGACATAGTCCAGCGTTGCCGAGACGTCGGTCACACGCCCCATGCCGGCGGCATGGGCGAAGTGCTGCCAGAGATTGACCGCGTGGGAGTGCTCGCCGCTGGCACCGCCGCCGCGCCGCCAGAAACCCAGATAGGTGTCGGTCGGCCCATCGAGCCAGGGGTGAGCGGCGAAGATGCCGCCCCAGTGCTCGCGGAATTCGACATCCAGGGTTTGCAACGCACCGAGCGAACCCGATTCCAGCGCGCGGCCCATCAGCTCACTTGCCTCGCCGACCACATGGTCGTAGCCGGTGAAGACCGCGAGGCCCGCCGCCTTAGCCTCCGCATGCAAGTCATCAAGACCGTCCAGATCAGGTGTTGCAAGCGGTTTTTCGATCAGAAGCGCTGACGGATGTTCGGTCACGGCATCGCGCGCCAGGGTGACATGATGGTCGGGCGGCGTGCCAACGATGATCAGATCGTAGTCGCCACGTGGCGCGTCATCGGGCGTAAAGAGGTTGATGGCATCATCCCAGGCCCCGTAACGGCTTGGATAGATATCGTCGCGCATACGGTCCAAGGCTGCGGGATCAATGTCGACGACATCAACCTGCCAAGTGAGAACACGGGACGCGTGCGCCAAGTGGTTGCCAATCGACCCAGCGCCCAAGATCTTAACCTTCAAACTCCAGACTCCCTCAGTGTGCGCCCGGCGTCATCGGGCCGCAAAATAGTGCGCGAGATGGTCTCGTAAAGCCGCCAAGCGCTAACCGCTACCCGATAGAAGCGTCGCCTCGTCGGCGCCCTCATGAGCAGCCAGCGACCGGAAAAGCGGCGAGACGCGTACCAACTCGTCGTACGCGCCTTCGGCCACAAGGCGTCCTTGCTCCAAGACGAACAGCTTGTCGCATTCGCGAACCGTGCTGAGCCGGTGCGCGATGATGACGGTGGTGACGTGACCGTGCAGCCTCGCGATCGCGTTCCTGACCTCGTTCTCACTAATGTTGTCGAGCGCGCTGGTCGCCTCGTCGAGAACCAGAAGGCCAGGCCCATCATAGAGCGCTCTGGCAATCGCAACACGCTGGCGCTGGCCGCCGGACAGCCGAACGCCACGGTCACCCAGCCGGGTTTCCAGACCGTCTTCCAGCTCGCTGAGAAGGGACATCAGATCGACCATTTCCAGACATGCTCGCACGCGGTCATCGTCGATCTGGCTCGGCGGCACACCAAAGGCAATGTTCTCACGCAGCGAACCGTCGGTCATGTAAGGCGACTGCGGAACATAACCGATGCCGGCCTGCCAGTTGCGCATACCGAAGTCGTCGACGTCTGCGCCGTCGACGGCGATGCGACCGGACATGGGCGTCAAGAGGCCGAGCAGAAGGTCAACGGCCGTGCTCTTGCCGGCACCCGACGGACCGACTATCGCATAGGACTTGCCTTGCTCGATCTCGAGGGAAAGGTCGACCAAGGCCGTTCGCTCCGCGGCCGGAAAGCGGAACGTGACATGGTCGAGAGCGATCCGCTGCCAAGCCTTGCTGGTTGGCCGCGGTGCCCGCCCGTCTTTCCTATCCATCTCGATCTCCGACAACGTCTCGACAAGACCCTCAATCCACGGCGCGACGCCCCACAGCCCAGCAATTGACCCGCCAATCCTGTTGACCGCCGGCACGATACGAGAGCTGACAAGGAGCACCAGGGCCATCTGGGACGTTATCTCGCCACTCGTTAGGCCGGCACGCCAAAGGCCGTAGGCCAGACCGACCAGAACGAGCTGCCCCAGCAGAAGAACAATGGCATTGGGCAGAAGGTTCCAGTTCGCGATCTTGGCGTGGGTACGGCAAAGGACATGAAAAAAGTGCCCGAACATGGCGACGAATGTCTGCTCACGTGAACTAAGCTTGATGTCCTTGATGCCCGCGAGCGCTTGATTGACGAGCAGCGTGCTGCGCTCGTCTGCCGAACGCTTCTCGTACTGCAGCGTCACGGTATGACGCCGTATCAAGTACAGCAGAACCGCCGCAATGACCGCCACCACCGCAAGACCCAAGGTGCCGGCAAGCGGCGCCATGATGAGCAGAAGCACAATCGGCAAGAAGATCGTGAAGGCTTGGGAACAGAACATCAGCAGCTGAAGAACGAAGTCACGGCCCCAGACCACGACATGATTATGGAACATGCGCGCGAGGACGAGCACGTTCTTGCGCAGATACCAGACGTAGGGCGCGCTGAGACACATACCCAGAAAGTCCCTGCCGAACCGCTCCTGGCAGCTCGCCGCAAACCGATTGGCCTGGGCCTGAACCAGAAATGACAGACATGACGAGGCGACGAGAAGTCCAACAATCGCAACAAGCAGGCCCAAGAGAAAGTCTGGTGTTTGCGGCCGTCCGACCGCGTCATAGGCCATCGCGATGTACTGATTGGTTTCCAGTGTCGACGGATCGACGATGACACTGACAAAGGGAACGACGGCCGCAAGAGAGATCGTATCGATACAGCTTGCAACCGCAGAGAATGCCGCGAGAAGAGCGAACCTCCTTTTCTCGGTGACTGTCATCAGAGAGAAGCCCGCACGAAGCGGCAACTGCAAGCGGCTCCCACGCCGCTCACCTGTAAAAGGTATATCCGCCATCAGGCGTAGCGATCAGTGTTCTGGAGAACTGTTACCAAGTCACTTCGAGTTAAGGCGACAGTAGGTCGGACTGACCCTGGGATTCGGTTGGCTTGACGACGCCAAACATGTGCGACGTCTGCAGTTGGCCCAGAGAGTTGATCTTTGTGTGTGGCTCATAGAAGAACACGCGAAACCCGATGTCATCGAGCATCCCTTTTACATCTTGCCCATCAAACCGATTGCCAGGCCACTCCGTCTGGTCAGGTACATGGGTCTGTCCAAATGCAAATCGGCCGCCGGGCTTTAGGACACGATAAACTTCGCTAAGGGCCGCCTGTATGTCTTCAGCATAGGCCAGCGTCGATGACATCGCCACCGCGTCGAACAGCTCATTCTGAAAGGTCATCGCCTCCATGTTCATCTCCGTTATCTTGGGATTGGTTGAGTAGAGGTCGATGCCGGTAATGTTTGACCACGAGAACCCGTAGAGCCACGCAACATAAAGCTCGAGTACGTTTCGCGGACCGATCGAAAGCACTTTTTCACCCGACAGATCTCGCGCAGGAAGGTTCAGCACCTGGTAGTACTCTTCGGTTCGGCGCGTCCTGTGAATGCGTTTCGCTTCCGTCACGCCGGCGTTGTAGTCGTGGACTTTGCGGTGGTGATCGCCTTCCGCCACCGTGTACGCGCTGATGCTGGCCGGGCGAAGAAGATCGCGCGCCTGAATGAGGTATGCTGTGACGTCGAAAAAGACGGGCATCCTCAACAGAGCACGAATCGGTCGGACACGCCTTTGCGGTTTGGTGGGATGAATGACGGCGCTAGCCAACTGGCGGAGGAGCGAAAGCACGAGTGTGTCGAAGCAGTTAGTTGTTAGAAGGGTTCGGAAGGATCGTGCGGATAGGAGCCTCGCTTCTTGAGACCTTCCTTGTCATAGATCGACCAATCGGTCGGAAGGTGCGAGGGATAGCAGTGAAGAACCAAGGCGCGGCGCGTATGGCCCGCCTGTGGAAACCCACCGCGGTGAAGGCTGTTGTTGAAAAACGGCACGACGGTTCCAATAGGACCCGTCATGGTTCGAACGCGCTCTTTCGGACCGCTTTCAATGGCCTCCTCGTAATAGCTGCACAGAATCTCACGCTGGGCCAGTTTGTCGAGGCGCTCTCCCGCGTCGCGCAAACGCTGTCGCATGATGGCGCGCTGACGAAGGAACATTGGCAGGGAGTCGTCCCAAGGCAGCACCTGGAGCGGCCCGTCATCAGGCCCCACATCGCTCAGGTAGACCATCACATTCGTGCAGATGCCCGGCCCTGAATCACTGTGCCAAAGCTGCGACCCGCTCGGTCTGTCGGAACGCCGTAACGAACGGTAACAGAGACCGTAGTAGAACTTCGGTGGACACCGATAGTAGTGCGAGAGGAACGCGCAGAGTGGCCCTTTCAGCAGATCATGGACCTCGGGGAAATCCTGCCACAGATCCCCGACATAGGTGTCGTCATCGCTCTCGGTGGTTCGGGCGCCCCATGCGCCTTGCCCCGATTGCTCCCGTTCTTCCAGCTTACGCCGGATCCCCTCAGCAATCGCGATCGTCTCCGGCGTGCGGAACGATGTCACGCCCTGCTGTTGGAATTCACGGACGGCCTGATCCAGATCTCCAATATCGGGAAGGTCGCCCTGGAAGTTTGCCCTGCATCGAGCGAGATACCGCTCGTACTGCGGCGCTTGGCGCCAACCCATGTTGCTGCGATGACGGCGCAAGCTGTGGCGCCAAAGGGCGTCGCCAAGCGTGCTCCGCAGCGCGTTGGCGATCATGTGCCACCGACCTGATGGCAACGGACATTGCTCACCGTGAACGCATCGGCATGGCGCATTTTTTCGGTGTGATAAAAGCGAGCTCCCGAGGACCACCACGCTGCGATCTCCTCAAGCTCACGTTTTATCGCAGCGCCCTCCTGCGTCATCAGCCCTGACAGGTGGTCGTAGTTTGACCACTGGCCGCTGTCGTCACCGCAGATCAACCCGCCCTGCCAGCTTGGCACCGTGAAATACCAGCCGGCGAAGATCTCGGCGTTTCGTCGACGGCTCTCGACATCAACGTCGAGCCACTGGCGGTCTTTGAGTGCGACGCAATAGGCAGCGCGATCGTTCGGACGGGTGACGAAACCACAATCATCATACCAGCCACGGTCGGCGACGATGACCGGCTTGCCGATGGTCGCCGCTTCTATGCCGATCGTTCCATGATAGGTCACCGCGCCATCGATACAGCCCATGAGTTCCGAGCCGTTCCACGTGTTGGGGGAAAGCGCGATGTGGGGCGGCAGGCTCGCGGGCATGACATCCTTAAGCGTCTTGCCGCCATAGAAATCGTCGGCCGGGTGTCGTCGGAACAGCCAGTTGACGTCCGGACACTCGGTCGCGACTTGCACCGTCGTCACGATGAAGTCAGCGAAGTCGCGGAAGTTCGACATGCCCATGTAATGGGGATAGTCGAACCAGTTGGCAGCATAAACGGCTACGATCGGACGTTCCGGGTCCCAACCGAATTGGGCCGCAATTCCGGCTCGCGTCAAGTTGCCGTTCGCCTTCGTAAAGGCATACTGACCGCCGACATCATCCGTCGCGCCGGCAAAGCGTGCTTGCAGGTGTTGCCTTCCTACTTCGGCCAACGCATCAGCGCGTGTCTTCGGCAGCAACTCCAAATCGTGTCCGCTCGGACGATCGATCGGGTCGAACAACTCTTCCGTTCGATCGGTCCGGCAGTAGCGCGGGACCCCGTAGTTACCAAACGCAACGATGGTCGGCACACCGCGTTGGGCCGCGAGATGGCACAAGGCGCCGTCACCGACGTTGCAGCTATGGCTGAGAACAAGCAGGTCTGGCTTGGTCTGGTCGAGCAGCCTTGCTGCGGCCAGGATCTCAACAAGACAGCCCTCTACCTGGTCGGCAAACGAGGGAAGTCTGGTGTCGACGCTTGGAGCACGCTGTGATTTGAGGATGCCGTCATAAATCAGCCCGGGCGGCACCTCAAACGGCAACCGCCAGGACAGAATGTCATCGGACTGCGACGCCTCGCTCGCGAGCTTCGCCGCTTCGCGTCTGGCATGATCTCTGTCGCCCGGTGTCAACAGACCATCGAAGGCGGCGTGGCGCTTTATGCCGAGCCGGTCGAACGTGCGGCGGGCGTACTTGGCCATGTAAGGACCATAGAGACCGATCTCGTCAGCGCGACCAAAGCCGAGTGCGGCACGCAACAGCGAAAGGCGATACCAGTAGTTGGCGTTGTCAAACATGCCGTCGAGCAGCACCCGACCATCAAAGGTCGCCACACTCCTCTCCGCCAGGTTGGCCATCAAGGTCTCAGCGTGTGCGCGTGCGGCCTCTCGTTCAGCAGTAAGACGACGGTTCGCCGGCATCGTGTCTCGAACGGCCTGGACCCCTGACGCAACGGCGCGTTTGGCGAAACCCAATGTCGCGTGTGCATGTCGCCTCATGTTCGAGAGTCCAACCGCCTCATTTCACGACAGCATTTCTTGAACCGGCAAGGTGGCCACCTCAGCATTGAGTTCAATGACGCCAAACTAGCATCCAACGCCGTTCGCAAACCGGCTTGCATAGATTAGATCAATCGGTTGGCCGTCCAGGAGGAAGCGCCCCTTCTGCCGACACTCCTCGCGCATGCCACTTGCTTCGAAAATGCGAAGCATGGGCTTGTTGACTTCCATTGCTCCCGCTTCGATGCGTCTGACATTCTCAGTGACGACGAGGTGTTCTACCACCGCACACCAGGCTTCCTTGCCATAGTGATTTCCGTGATGTTTACGCTCTCCAAGCAAGATCGCAATTTCAGCCACGTTATTCGGTCGATCCCGATAGGCCGTCAAGTTCCCAATATGCTCCGGCGACGCACTCTGCAACTCGATGGCCCAGAAGAAGTGCTTACCGTCTAGCAGTTGATCAGCGTAGGTCTTGCAGCTTTCCAAAGTGTGATGGGTATGCCGCTGTTCACTAAAGCGGACGACAGCCGGATCATTTAGCCAAGAGACATACCGCTCGGTTAGATGTCGAACGTCGAACGGCCGCAACACGAGACGTGGTGTTTCTATTCTAGGTGTCTCAGTCAACTCATTTCCGGCACATTACGCGGGTGGTTCAATAGGTGTTTGATCAGCGCAACGGTGTTCTGCCGAGAACCGGACGGCAATCGGACTTCATATCGATTGCAAACTGGTCCATCCATAGTCTCGCATAGTTCCCGACGCAGGGAACGCCTTGCAGTGACAACCGGTGTCGTTCCATCCGCGGTAGTTGGCAGCCAGTCGGCCTCCTCTGCGCGCGGTAGGACCGACAAGGTCGGCAACCCGAGAAGTGAAGCCTCAACGAGCAGAAACGTCGTCATGCCGACCACGCCGTCCGCGCACCAAAGGAGCGGCAGCGGATCTCCATCGTGACTCACAAAATCGATCTGCTGACGAAGACTTTGGTAGTCGTCCTCTGCATTTTTCGGATGTAGGCGAAGGACGATGTAAGGCCTCGGCTGCAAATCCTCAGCCGCCGCCAGGACTTCCTCCAAAACGATGGTTGTCCGGTCGTCGCTGTTGCCGCTGCCGCGCAAGGTGTAAGCGGCAGTCGCCCGGCTGGCGTCCGGATCGAGCTGGTCGACGCCCTCGGCGAGAAAGACCAGCACGGGCCGATCCGGCGGTGCGTCGGGAAGCAACTCCTTCCGCATGGCGTCGCGCGATTGACGCAGGAAAGCATCGCGTCTGGCGCGAACGACATCGTAATGGGGATGCCCGCAAACGACGATGTTGTTGGCCGGGAAACCAAGGCGCTCGTAGGCGCGTGCCGTCGGCGTGTCGGGCACCGCGATCCAGTCGGGCGCATGTCCTAGCGGGTGGTCGCCGGTGCCTTGAAATCGATGCTGGGCATTCGCCAGCATGTCGACAAGGCCCAGTGACGTTATGCCGCGCTCGCGTGCGGCGTCGAGCATGGCCAGACTGCTGCCTCTGCGGTTCTCCGACGTGCCGCACGCAACGAGGCGAGGACCCAGCGCGTCAAGCACGTTACCGGGATCGTCTTCGAGCAGACAAACGTCAATCATGCGGTCGCCCAGGAATCCCGCAAGCTGTGGGTCAGCAAAAAAGCGGCAATGGAGCCCGGCATCGCGAAGCCCGTCCGGCAAAGGCGCAACAAGATTAGCCGCGCCTGGATCTTCCGCGAACAACAGGATGTCAGTCTTTTGACTATCAGCTACGCCCGGCATCGCGAAGCCGCGTCAACGACATGGTCTTCGGCCGAGCGCAGTAGGCGCAACACGCCTCCGCTAAAACGCTGACTGCCGATTTCCCGATCCAACAGCAACCCGTTGTCTCCCCGCGTCCCGACAGCTTGCACGAGCATGTTCATCAGGCCGGTCAGAAGCGGTTCATGCTCCATATCAAAGCGCATCTGAGGTGCCAGCACGTCAACAAACGTGTAGAGCGGGTGCTTTCCGGTTAGTTCCAACGAGAGGATCTCCGGGCTCGACGTCAGTGCTATTTTTCCTCGCTCACAGTAGACGTGCATCTCCCACACGTAGTGGTCATTGCTCGGCAACGAGGTAAAGTTGATCGTGACCGGTTGGCCGTCGCGATGTAGTTCGATCGTTGCACTGCCGCATCCGTTACCAATTTGACGCGGCAGCCATCCATCACCCCACCAGGTATGAAACAGGTCCAACATGTGGACGGCCGAGTGCGCGGGCGTGCCAGAAAAGACAAAAGAACCAGCCAACGGGCCGCCGAGTCGCCCCTCGCTGATCAGATCAGCCACCGCGGCGACACCGGTGTGATAGCGACGCGGAAAGTCGACCAAAACGGGGATACCGTCATCGCGGGCCCGCTCAAGCAGGCGCTCGGCATGGTCGGGGTCTGTTGCCAGCGGCTTCTCCACGACCACCGCGCGCGGCTGTCGATCAAGAACGTCCGATAAGTCACGGGCATGCTGATCGTCAGGAGTTGCGATACAGACGACATCCCATGGCTGGTCAAGCCATGCCGACCGGTCGCGCGGCGTAGGCGGTGCGTTCCACCGCCCCTCCGCCATGGCAACCCGGTCCTCGTCGCAGTCATAGAATCCGCCTAGCCGAAGTCTTGGATGTGCATGGACAGCATGGGCAAGGCTTAGAATGTTCTTGTCGCCCGGGCTGTCATAACCTTGCGCCATACGGCCGGCGCCCATGACGCCAACAGTCAGCGGGTCACTCATGAAGTCACCTCGAGTGTCCGGCACTGCCGGCATGCCGCCTGAAGGTCGGGATGCCTACGGATCCAATCAACAATCTGACGTGCGCCATAATCCGGCTCGTCGTCAACGAGCGCCTCGTGCAGGCGGCGAATGAGTTCGTAGTCTTCGGCGTAATCGAGCGTGACGAGAACGTCTTGGGCTCCCACACACGACTCGTGTGTGATGAAGCGCGGGTTCCATGTGTCCGTGCTTTCGGGTCGGTAGAAGCCTAGCGAGACGTGCTCTCGGTCGTCCGGATCATCAGTGTTTGACGCCAATTCAAACAGCGCTTCGGCAAAGAAGACCTGCACATCCAACCCCGCTGGTACCGAGCGATGCGGATCGGAGTTGCTGACATAAGGATGGGTGTCTGACGTTTCGAGAAATGCGTCGATCGACTCCTGCACGATCACAGGATCGATCAACGGACAATCTCCGGTAATCTCAACACAGATGTCGGCCTCGGCCGACCGCAACGCCCCGCACACACGGCCGAGGACATCGTCTTCGCTGCCGCGAAAGACGTCGACGCCCATCCGGTCGCCCAGCGCCACAATGGGATCGTCTGTGTCGTTGGTCGTCGTCGCCACAACGATGCCATCGATGCCTGGCGTTTTCCGGAGTCGCTGCAGCAGAACTTCCAGCAACGGTTTGCCTGCCGCCTGCATCAGTACCTTGCCGGGCAGGCGTGATGACGTCATGCGCGCTTCAATCGTTGCAATGATCCGCTGACCTTTTGTCAACTTGCCTTCTCGCCGGCCAGATTGGAGAGGTCCGACAAGTTCTCAAACACCTTATGGAACGCATCGATGACCGCATTTGTTTCGGCATCGGACATGTCGAACACGCAAACCGCGAACTCCAGCAGTTCGCGTTCGTAGCAACGCTCGGCAATCGGGCAAAGGACGCGGTCGTATCGTCGGTTGGTCAGGTTGAACGGAAAGCCGTCCCGACCGATGGCAAGGCGTCGCTGAAAAGCAGGAAGCATGTACAGCGGCGCCACATAGCCTTGCCAAACCGGAACACCTTCTGCCTCAAGTGCCCGCGCCACCGTCTCCCTGGAGACGCCGGAAACGCTCTCGTCGTAACGCGCGCCCCAGTGATAGAAGACGTGTCGGCAACGGTCGCGGATCGAGGGCGGTGTGAGGCCAGGGAGTCCCCGCACGCCGTCCGACAATCGCAGTGATACGGCCTCGCGGCCGGACACAAGACTATCCGCCTTCTTCAGCTGTTCGATGCCGACCGCCGCACTCAACTCCGTCAGGCGATAGTTGAAGCCGATCAGGTTGGTGGCGTCCTCGATCGCCAGAGGCTCGACGACATTCTCTCCGTGATTACGAATAAGCCGCAGACGTTGAGCAAGATCGTCGTCGTCAGTCGTGCATACGCCGCCTTCGCCGGTGTGAAAGTGCTTGTGGTAGTTGAGACTAAAGATGCCGATATGCCCGATGGTTCCTGTCAGTTTGCCGTTTTCGGTCGCCAGCGGAGCCTGGGCGTTGTCCTCGATCAGTGCGATGCCTCGCTCGTCGGCAAGCTCGCGTAGCGCATGCAGTTCGGCAGGATGACCAAACAGATTGACCACCAGAATTGCGCGGGTGCGCGATGTGATCGCCTGACGTACGAGATCAATGTCAAGGCAGAAGGTGTCAGGTTCGATATCGACAAACACCGGAATGCCGCCATAAACCAACGGTGCCATAACCGTCGCCGACATCGAATAGGGCGGCACGATCACCTCGTCGCCAGGCCCAAGGCCGATCGCGCCCATGGCGGCAAACAAACCGGATGTGTTCGAGTTAACCGATACCGCGTGGCGCACACCGAACTTTTCTTGCCAGGCGGCTTCGAACGCCCGAACCTGAGGTCCGCCGTTGAAGGCATCGCACCATGCGCCGACGAAACCAGAGAGTTCGCCCGTCTTCATGACTTGGTCAACAGCGGCTCGCTCTTCGTCGCCGATCGTGCGATAGGGTTTAAGCTGCCGATCGATCACGGGGGTGCCGCCGAACAGGGCGAGTTTACTTGGCATCAGCTTTCAGTCCCGAAACATGATCTTCTTGCAGCGCCGTGCCGCGCGTGATCGAAGCTGTCGCCCGACGGCCTAACACCAATGGCAGATGCTTGGGCGGAAGCCCGAACCCGGGCCTGATGGAGCGTACATTCTCCTCTGTAAAGACCTCGCCCTTGGCGATGTCAGCAACAGCATAGAGCGAGCGCCGCAGCATGATGTTGTCGACTTCGCTGGGTTTCAGGTCATAATCGACGGAGCCGATCGCGCCGTAGGCCGTGCGACACCCGTCGGTCAGAGCTTTGAACTCATCCGGTTCGAGTGAGAATGCCGCATCGGGTCCTCCATCGGCACGTGCACCGGTCATGTGTTTCTCGATGATTGTCGCACCAAGGCTGACGGCACAGATCGGGACGGCGATTCCCAGCGTATGGTCCGAGAGACCGGTGGTGACGCCGAAACGCTCGGCAAGGTCGGCGATGGTTCTCAGATTCGCTTCGTCTGTTGGCGTCGGATAGCCGCTGACGCAATGCAGCAATGCGATGTCGTCGTTTCCTTCGTCGCGCACAGCCTCGACAGCCTCTTCAATTTCGTCGAGCCGCGCCATACCGGTCGAAATGATCAGCGGCTTTCCGGTCCGCGCCGCGCGGCGTATCAACGGAAGGTCGATGACTTCGAAAGAGGCAATCTTGTAGGCAGGCGCTTCAAGTGTTTCGAGAAAATCGACGGCGGTTGCATCAAATGGCGTGCTGAAGACAATTAGGCCGAGGTCACGACCGCGCTCAAACAGAGGTTCATGCCATTCCCAGGGCGTATGGGCTTCGCTGTAGAGATCATGCAGTGAACGGCCGGCCCAGAGCCCTTTCGTAAGTCGAAACTCCGGTGAGTCGCTGTCTATCGTCATTGTGTCTGCGGTATAGGTCTGAAGCTTGATCGCGTCGGCACCTGCAGCCGCAGCCAACTGAATCAGATTCAGCGCTTCATCAATACTACCCCTATGATTTGCTGATAACTCCGCCACGACAAACGTTGGATAATCCGTGCCAATTGAACGACCAGCGATCTCGATCGACGCTTTCATGTTCTTACTTCTCTTACTGTCACAAACGCCTCTGCGGCGGACAGCCCAACGCTGGCTCCGCGCATTCGCGCTAAATGCACAACGTTCTCTGAAGAGCGCGCATGAGGGAAACGTCTCATCTCACTGACGTAGGCCTCGAGGGCCCGCAACTTCAGATCGAGTTGTCGCTCAATGTCGATAAAGAAGTTTGGAGAGAACGTTGCACCGCGTGTACCGAATGACCATTCGGTGCTCGATACGGTCTCGAACGCCCTCACCGCACGGACTGAATGATGTGGCAGTGGACGACAAGCCGTGACGACAGCTTGGTTAACGATACGATGGTCAACATTGAGATCGCCTGCATGGTGCGTGTAAACGATGGTCGGACTAATGTGAGTGACCACCTCTTCGACCCTCAAGATCACGTCATGGAGTGCCACCGTATCCATCCGATTATCCGGAAATCCGGCGAACTGAGGTTCCAATGCACCAAGAGTCTCACACGCAGCGCAAGATGCTTCCTGCAATGCGGTGACCATGGCGGATGTCGCACTAGGCCTTGACGTTGCGCCTTCGGCCAAGATCAAGACATGCACGGGCTCATCTCGCTGAGCGTGCCATGCGATCGTTCCTCCACAACCAAGGATCTCATCATCGGGATGAGCCGCGACCACTAGGACTCGATCGCCGTCTTCGGTCGGCATTACTCGCTACTTCTCTCGGATATTGAAACGGTGGCGGAGAGCCTACCGTCCCGGAGCTTTGCTCGGCTGAACTCTAATCGGAAGCTTCCATAGTCGACAAAGGCAAGCGGATACGTTGGCGCATCAAGCATGCGAATATGGTCATAGAGGTGATCCAAGCTGCCATGAGTAGGAAGCTCACTCTGCTCCGGACGACGCCGGATGAACTTAGTGACGTCACCTTCTTGCGGATAGGGCTCGGGCGATGTCTCGACGATCTCCTCGATCATGTCGAAGACCGTGTCAGCAGCACGGTGATAGATCTCCTCGGCTCGGCCCTCAAGGCTTAGAGGACGCTTCATGTAGATGTCACCAGCGTCGAGCTCATCCGTCATGTGCAGCGCGCTAATCAACGTGGTTTCATGGCCGGCAAGAATCAGATTCTGCAAAGGACTTCCACCACGACCATAAGGAACATCTGTCATATGAAAACAAACACACTCTGCACGTCGCAGAATGTCTTGCGGGACCAACCATGACCAGTGCGGAAAGAATATGTACCGAGGAGTCTCGGATACGAGAAGAGAACTAAGCGCAGCGGGTGCGGTGGCAATTCGCCACAAATCTGTCTTTGCCCCGAACCGCCGACCGAACGCATCGACGTTCCACGGCTTTGTCGTTGCCACAATGTTAGGCACGCCCCATACCCTCCTCGGGCACCTGCATGTAGACTCCGCCAACCGGTCGAAAGTTGGAACGCGTGAAAAGAGCCGTTGATGCGTCGTTGCCATCGGCGACTTCTGCGACGAATGTTCGCGCAGGCATGAGTTCTCGCGCGAGCTGAAGCGCGGCGGTCGCAAAACCACGGCGGTAGGACTGCGGTGATGTATAGATTGATACCTCTACTGTGCCATCACCTCGCTCATCCAATCGTAGTGATCCGACAGGCTCACCATCAGCCTCCATCATGAACAGCCATCGACTTGGGTCGGCCATTGAGCGCTCGAACCAGGCTGCATGTTCGGCTTCGTCCGGAATGTCGGGGTTGCGGAACATCCGACGTGTCCTAGGATCGCGCTGCCAATCCAGGAGAGTTCCACAGTCAGAATACTCAGCGAGCCGCAGGGTCACAGACGCGCCTTGGTCTGTGAAGCGGCCAGGCAACATTGCCGTCAACAGCCTCGATGCTCCCCGGCCGTCACACAGCTCTGCACCTCTTTGAGACATCTTATGAAGAAGGGCTATATCTCCAGATAGGTGTGAGATCCTGTTGGCAATATCTACTGGTTCAAGAGCTTCAAACTGGCCCAGGGCTATCGCAGCTCCAGTTTGCTCAAGCGCTTCTGCGTTGCAGAGTTGGTTGTCGGCGACGATAACCAGCAACGTTGGTAGTCCAAGTGCACATCTTTCCCAGCTGCTAGAGCCCGGCGCACCAATTGCAAGATCTGCCTTTGCGACGAGAGATGCCATTGCGTCGGTGTCGCAGTGTAACTGCATCTGCGAGCCAAATCTCTGAACCGTTTGCCTGACTGCGGTTAGATTTGGAGATCGAGCGCCGAGAACGACATCGACCTCGGCGTGTGGCAAAGCGTGCATGACAGCGCTCAACGCTGTCTCTGTCGCCCCAACCTTGTCCACCGCACCAAACGAAATGAGCACTCGGTCTATACACTTGACCGCACGCCTGCGCGAAAGAGCGTTGGGTCGAGCGGTCGGGAACTGTGGACGTAGCAGAGCGAACGCCGGACCAAGACACATACGAGCATGTGAAGGGACCAAATCCTCATAGTCGGACGATGTGCGACCAGCTGTCTGATCGACTATCAAATCGCAGTCATGAAGTCGATTGGCCAAATCGTCTATGACGATGATTTGCTTCGCCCATCCGCGACAGGCTGCTTCAAACTCGGCACCCCTCGAGTAGTGATCGATGACGAGAGTATCTACTCCAGCAGGCCAGATCTCTCGAAGATGCCCCGATTCATCCACCGTCCCATGATCGAGGAAACGTAGGGTAACGCCGGATCGGCCAAGTGCCGGCACCGTCTCCTCTGATCCAGGACAGATTGCAAAGGCGCAGTCCCGGCCAGTAACCCGCATCGCATCCATAAGTGAAAGGCAGCGCATGACATGGCCGCCACCTATGTCACGGGAAGCATCACACCTAAACACAACAGACGTCATGACCCTATCGTTTCTCGAACAGCCACCAGGTCATGTTGTCCAGACCGGTCACACGTTTCCAAACGAATCCGTAGTCAACGACCTGCAGGTCCGGGTGTTCGTCAAGCCACATCGCACCAAAGTCACGTTTGAAGAGACGTTCGTCATGGCCGCGGTAGGTGAGCTCCTCCGGCTTGTCGGCGAAGTACTCGATGCAGACGATGTATCGCCGGGTTACACGATGTATTTCCGCACAGGAAGCCGGAAGGTCATCGGGGTGAATGTGAATCAGGACACCGCTTGTGAACGCAAGATCGACTGCGGCGTCCGGCAGGTCGATTGCCGCGGCAAATCCGCTACGCAAATTCTTTTCACCGACCACACCGTCGTCGATCAGGATCTGACGTGCCTTCTCGTTTGGCTCGACGGCAAAAAACTCAGCCGAGGTTAGCTGGCGCAATGCTCTCAGATTGTTGCCGATGTTCGCGCCGACCTCCAGGATAGACCGTGGCGGCGCACCGTCGAGCCGTCCCGTGATCCTGGCCCACAGAGCGACGCGCGCCTCAATTTGCTCGCGCGTGTTGGCGTTACGGTCGGTGTAGCCATCCCCAAACTCGCCGCGCCAAAATCGAACTTGCTCAGTCTCTGATGAGGTTGCCGTCATGGTAATCGCCTCATGCAGCCGCGATACGATGGGCGGCATTCAACGCTTCGATCTCCGCATGGTCGTCGATGACAGCGGTGATCTCGGCCTGGCTCGCGATGTGGGGCTGGGCCGGCAAGTACGAAAACAGCGCCTTGAAGAAGGCGTAGTCTTCCGGAAAGTCCAGCGTCAAGCGCTGCCGGGCCAACGCGCCGCCGGGCCCGTCCACATTGATTCGTCGCACGCTATCGTCACGCCGCAGCCAAGGCGTGACGTGTTCGCGGTCGTGCCGATCATCCGCGGCATCGGCCGCGCGTTCCAAGGCCGTTCGCGTGAACGCTTCACAATCGAGGCCGTGTGGCCATAGCCGCGGCATGTTGTTGCATGCGTAGTCTGCGCCGCTCTCGGCACGCGCATCAAGGACGCGGTCGCACAAGTGCGGGTCGATGACGGGACAATCGCTTGTCACGCGCATGATTACATCCGCCTCGACTGCCTCGGCAGCAGCACAGTAACGCTCCAATACATCATGCTCCGAACCGCCCACGACCACGGCGCCCGCACGTTCGGCTTCCTGTTGAAGCGGGCCATTTGTTTCGCTATCGGGTATCGCACAGCAGACAAGATCGGCGCCGGCGATGGCGCGACAGCGCGTCAGCACATGCCAGAGTACGGTCTCGCCGCCAAGCGGCAGCAGGACCTTGCCCGGCAACCGTGTCGAGGTGAGACGCGCCTGGACAACAACTGCGGTCGAGTCGGTCATTGGCGGACCGGCAAGCCTCGTTCGGCCATATAGCGTTTCGCCGCTTTGGGAGTCATTTCGGTAAAATGGAAGATGCTGGCGGCCGCGACCGCGTCTGCGCCGCCCTGCTCAATGGCATCGGCCATGTCCTGATAGCTGCCGGCACCGCCCGACGCGATGACCGGAATGCCGACGGCATCGGTCACTGCCCGCGTCATCTCGATGTCGTAGCCGGACATGGTGCCATCGCGGTCGACCGAGCCGAGCAGAATCTCGCCGCCGCCGCGCTGCTCGACCTCGCGCGCCCAGGCCACGGGGTCCTTGCCGGTGACGTGCCGGCCACAATGGGTGACGACTTCTGGAGATCCGGCTTCGGACCGCTTGACGTCGATCGAAACCGTGATGCACTGCGAGCCGAACTGTTCCGCACCTTGTGAGATCAGTGCCGGATTTTCCACCGCAGCACTGTTGATAGCGACCTTGTCGGCTCCGACGCTGAGCAACGATCGCATATCATCGATCGTGCGAACGCCGCCGCCAACGGTCATCGGCATGAAACACTCATCGGCGAGTTCGTCGATTTGATGAAAGTCGGGTGCGGTGCCGTTCGGCGTCGCGCCGATATCCAAAAACACGAGCTCATCGACCTGCCGCATGTTGTAGACCTTGACCGTCTGCATGGCAGCGCCGACCCGACGCCATGAGTCGAAGGCAACACCCTTGACCAGTCCCACTTCCTTGAACAGCAGGGTCGGCATGACACGGTGCTTGAGCATTCACAAGGACAGAAAGTTCTTCAAAAGACGGAAGCCGGCCGTCTGGCTTTTTTCCGGATGAAACTGCACCGCAAAAACATGGCCCGCGCCGGCGGCCGCAACGGTCTCGCCACAATACGTGACAGTGCCCAACATCTCCTCCGGCGGGCTCTCCAGTCGATAGCTGTGAACGAAGTAGAAATCCGTCCCCGGAGCAATGCCGTCAAAAAGCGGAGACGTTCCCGTGGGATGCACATCATTCCAGCCAATATGAGGAATCCGCTCCCTGACGCTGCCGCCGATCGCCTTCAGGCGCGTGACACCGCCTCGCAACAAGCCGAGCCCGGGACACGCGCCACCCTCCGTGCCGCCCTCGCCCAGTAGCTGCATTCCCAGGCAGATACCCAGCAACGGAGTCCTTCGCTTGTTGACGGCGTCTGTTAGCGCGCTCGCTAAACCGCGATCACGAAGGTTCGTCATGGCCATCGCAAAGGACCCGACGCCGGGCAGGATAATGCGATCAGCGCTCTCCAATGACTCCGGTGTGCTTGTCACGCTTGCGCTGCCACCGCACTCTTCCGTCGCACGACGAATGGAATCGAGATTGCACAGCCCGTAGTCGACGATGGCGACCGATGTCAAGATGCCGATCCGTAACTGGTGTCGAGAAGCTGCAGATTGCCGTCGCGGTCACGCACCGGACGTCCGTCGTTGCCGCAAACAAAAATCCGCTTGTTGGTGAATTGATCGCAGACCTTCTGAAACGCTTCGACCGTCATATCGATCTCACCAAGAATGTCGGCCAGCGGGCGTCCCAGACAGGTCCAGGGAAATGCGCCGTCATGGCGCCTGACTATGGTGACAGCATCCTCGCGCGACAGCCGGCCGCGGCGAATATGGTTATTGGCGATGTCGGTGGCGCGGCCGAAACCGAACTTCAGATACTTGAAGTAGTCGTGAATGCCGGTCTGGTGATTATCGAGGTTCTCATAACTTGCCAGCGAACCTTCGACCAAGTGAGGCAGGGATTCAAAACCATGGGCTTGCGCCAGCAACGCGTTGGTCCAGCCATCCCACGGGAAGTAATGGCCCAAGAAAACGCCGGTCACGCCGGATCGCGACAGCTCCTCGTCACTTGGGTAGAGGTACTGGATCAAATGCCGACGCTCGATGCCCTCCAATTCGATGAGATCGCTGACGCGCAGACCAAGCAGACCGCCGAACTCTTCCAACCATCGCCGATTCAAGGTCTGATGCTCGCTGGCGGCGGCGGGACCGCCGTACTCGTTTTGCGGATTCTCGCCCCAGACGATCAATCGAATACCTAACTGCACGGCGATGCGTACCGGCACCGTGAAGATCGTAACGTGCTCCGGCCACGAGATATCGCCGACCTGTGTGAGCGCCAGTTTGTTGAGACGACGCCGGACCACCGGATTCATCGTCACCTCGATATGATCGACGCCGAGATCCTTGATGTTGTCGAGGTTGCGCCGTCCAATATCGGACAGCGAGTCGGTCATCGCCGTAACACAAAGGGGATTCAGGCCGACCTCCAGCAGCCGCAAGACTTGATAGGTCGAGTCCTTACCGCCGGAAACCGGGACGATGCAGTCATAGTTGCTCCCGTCAGAACTGCGGTACTGTTCGACCACATCGAGAAACTCTTGGCGACGGGCATGCCAGTCGATGTCATCGCGCGCGGCAAATGACCTGCAGGCGCTGCAGATGCCCTTCTCATCGAAGCTGAGATCCGGCTTGGTATCCGGATAGAGGCAGGACGTGCAGTAACGGACCATGGAACCGATCAGGCTAGACCTGCGCTACCTCACCCAGTGCCCCGACCACCCGCGCCACGTCCGCATCCGTCATCGTCGGATAGAGCGGCAGCGACAGGCAACGCCGGTAATAGGCATCGGCACCGGACAGATCCAGGTTGCCGTGGCGCTCGCGGTAGTAGGGTTGGCGGTGAACGGGAATGTAGTGAACCTGTGTGCCGATGCCGCTTTCCCGAAGTTGATGCATCACCGACGCGCGCTCGGTGCCGATGCCATCGAAATCTATCAGCACCGCATAGAGGTGCCAGCCGCTTGTGCCGCGGTTCACGCGGGATACCGGGCGGATGTTAGGCGCGAGCGGCGCAAGCGCTTCATCATAGGAGTCCGCAAGCTTGCGCCGTGCGTCGACGAACCGCTCGAGTTTCGTCAGCTGGCTGGTTCCCAACGCGCAGTGGATGTCGCTGGCCCGGTAGTTGAAAGCTGGCGCGTGCAGCTCGTAGTACCAGGGATTGGCATTGCCCTTTTTGTCGAACGCCATGGCCGTGTTCTCGAACGACGCGGCATCGCGGACAAGGCCATGGTTTCTCAGGCCGCGCAATGTGGCGGCGAGGCCCTCATCATTGGTTGTCAGAACACCGCCCTCGCCCATCGCAATCGTCTTCACCGGATGCAACGAGAACATTGCCATGTCACTGTTGACGCAATCGCCGACCGGATGGCCGTGCGTCGTGCCGCCAAGGGCGTGGCACGCATCCTCGATGATCTTGAGGCCATGGCGATCGGCGACCTCTTTGATCCCTGCCATATCGGCCGACTGGCCGTTCAGGTGGACGGGATAGACTGCGCGCGGTGCCCCATCGCCCCGCCGCTCCAGGGCCGCTTCAAGGGTCGTCGGCGTCATCAGGCCGGTCTCGGCATCAACATCGGCGAACAACACCTCGGCGCCGGCCAACTCGGCGACATTGGCTGTCGCGACAAACGTAATCGATGGCACCACCACCGCATCGCCGGGCCCAAGACCCAATGCCAGTGTCGCCAGGTGCAAGGCAGCGGTGCCGCTGCTCAGCGCGACCGCATGACGCGCCCCGGTCGCCGCCGCGAACGCAGTTTCAAAGGAATCGACGGCCGGACCGGTGGTTAGGAAGTCGCTTTTCAGGACCGCGCTGACGGCAGCGATATCGTCGGCCTCGATGGTGTGGCGGCCATAGGGCAGGAACTGGGGTGCTGCCGTCAAACGCCTGCCTCGGTCAGGAGTCGAAGCAGCCCATCGGCATTCAGGACTTCGCTGTTGCGATTACTCGCAAAGACAAAACCGTCGGCGACGCGTGTCGCCCCGTTCTCTAGATAAGGATCGCGATCCCACCAGTTAAAGGTCGGCTCGATGACATAACGGTCATCAAGCTCGACGGTGGAGCGCGAGTCATCTTCCGTAATCATGATCTCGTGCAGCTTCTCGCCGGGACGGATGCCGATGACCTTGTGCGTGGCGGTCGGCGCCATGGCGCGTGCCAGTTCCGTCAGGCTTGTCGACGGGATCTTCGGCACAAAGATCTCACCGCCGGTCATCATCTGCAGAGACGAAAGGACAAAGTCGACACCCTGTTGCAGCGTGATCCAGAACCGCGTCATGCGCGCGTCGGTGACAGGCAGTTCCGTCGCACCTTCTGCCAGAAGGTTGCGGAACACCGGCACGACACTGCCGCGCGATCCCAGCACGTTGCCGTAGCGCACCACCGCAAACCGGGTGCCGACCGAACCGCTCATGTTGTTGCCGGCAACGAAGATCTTGTCGGATGCAAGCTTGCTGGCGCCGTAAAGATTGACCGGATTGGCCGCCTTGTCGGTGGACAGCGCGACGACATTCTTGACGCCCATGCGGATGGCCGCCTGGACGACATTCTCCGCGCCCATGACGTTGGTGTGGACGCACTCAAATGGATTGTATTCAGCGGTCGTGATCTGCTTCAGCGCCGCTGCGTGGATCACGATATCCACATCCCGCATCGCGCTTTCAAGACGACCGCCGTCGCGGACGTCGCCGATGAAGAATCGCATGCAGGTCTTTTGGCCGATGGCGGGGTCCTGCTGCATCTCGAACTGCTTGAGCTCGTCGCGCGACAGCACCGCCAAGCGCGCGGGCTCATAGCGCTCCAGCACCGTCTTGACGAACGCGCGGCCGAACGAACCGGTGCCGCCGGTGACCAGGATGGAGGCGCCGTTCAGATCCGGGGTCGGCGTGTCGAAACGTCGAGGAGTCATGAAATGGGGGCTGTCGGTGGGAAAATCAGAGCTTTCGGCATGCTACCGCAGGCCGGGTGCACGGCAATTTTTGCCGCTTGGCGCCACCAGCCCGGCCACAATGTTCAGTTAATGAACGCCGACGTCAAGTTCATTTCTTGAACACTGTAAAAACAGGCCGATTTCGGCCATGAATCAAATATGCTGCAGTGCAGCATGTTACTCGGAAGACGTCGTCGCGAACCCTTGGCATAGGCCCGGCGGCGGCCTGTCACAACGCGCGCCCGATCGGAAATGTCCGGCCGGAGTGGATGTAGTAACTCTCCGGCTCGGTTTCGGCGGCCCGTCTGGCGATATAGGCGACCCGGTTCTGCGCCAGACTGAACGACTGGCGGGCATGACAGGTCGACAAGGCGATCTCGTCGAAACCGACCATGGCGAGCCAGGCGCCGACCGCCTTGCGCGACGGCACATGGGTCACATTGGCGCTCAAATGCACCCTCGACATGGCGGCCTTGGGCTGGTCATGCCAGATCTCGACGCAGTTCTGGCCACGCAGCAGGCCCCGGCGCGCGGTCGCCGTCTCCATGACCAACAAACCGTCTGGCGCCAGCCAGTCGTAGAGCCGCGCCAGCATGCGCAGCTGCTCAGGGTTATGGTAGAGGACGCCGGTGCACCAGATGAGATCGAACGGCACGATGTCATCGAACATGGTGTCGTACATGACGTTGCCGACACGGATCTCGACCTGATCGGCGATGCCCTTGGCGGCCAGGTTCTTGTCCAGGTGATCCTTCCACTGGGGCATTTCCGCCAGCGTCAGGCGGTCCGGCGCCAGGGTCAGCAAACGTTGGGTGTCGTCGGCCTCCATCGGGCCGATTTCGAGCACGTTCGTGACCTGCCGGCCGCCAAGCTTCGCCTTCAGGTCTTCGAACAGAAAGTGCCGATAATCGCGCTTGTCGCCCTTGAGCCGGCGCATCACGCGCCGCGGCAGATCCAAGCTGCGCCACAAGATCATCACGTGCCGTCGTCCCCCGCTGGCGATGCCGTGCTTCCTGGCCCCCGCATGCCACGACGCGAGTGGGATGTCGAGCGATCCGACGATCCACCGGGCAGCGGCCAATCCCTATTCGTCGCCGGGTATCGCGGTGGTAAAGAAGGGCCACCCAATCGTTTTCGGGGCCCGCCATGGTACATCCCGCCGGCCGGACGGATGTCTGGCTTCTCGTGCCGATCCTGGTCATCGCCGTCGTCCTGCGGCTGATCGGCCTGGACTATGGCCTGCCGTTCCCCTTGATCCCTGGGGAAATGGCGGGCGTCGCCGGGGCAACGCCGGATGGCGGCGTGCTGGTCGCCGGGCGTCTGTTGAGCCTGCTGCTGTCGACCGCGACGGTTTGGCTTGTCTGGCGTTTGGCCCGCGACCTCTTCGACAGCGCCGCCGCCGGGCTGATCGCCGCCGCGTTGCTGGCCACGTCGTGGTACGCCGCCCTGCTCGGCCACACGGCGCTCGGCTGGTCGGCGACGGGTTGCGCGCTCTGGCTTGTGATCTGGCGCGCCTATCGTTGGCTTGGCAGACCAAGCGTCGCGGGCCTTGTGCCTCTGCTGGTGGCGATGATCGTGGCCGTCGTCATCGTGGTTTTCTGGCTGATGCCAACCGTAACCTTCGGCCGCGGCGTGGCTGCAGGTGACCCGATGACGGTTGCCGGTTATGTCGGCGCGTTGCTGCGCGCCGATCCGGTTTTGACGGTCGCCGGCGTCGCCGGGGTGCTCTTGCTTGCTCTCGCGCGGCCGGTCACGGCCGTTCTGTTGGCCGCCGCCTTCGCCATTGGCCTTGTTGCCGCGGTTTGGTCCGCGGGCGTCGAGGCCGCCCTGGTTCCGTTGCTTCCGGTCCTGGCGCTTGGTGCGGCCGGCGGCGCGGCGACGCTGACGCGCTGGCTTGCCGGACGCCGCACGCTCTCAACACTTGCCGTAGGCTTGGCGAGCGTAGCCCTGCTCTATCCGCTGGCCACCGCCGGATGGATGGCGTGGCTGATGGCTCAGGACGATACGCGGCTTCTGGCGCGCGCGTGGCTGCAAGAGCACGCGCCGCCGGACTTGCCGCTTGTCGTCGACATGGCGCCGGTGACGGTCGAGACCAACAGCCGGGGGCTTCAGGATCAGGCGGCACTCGCGCCCGGTGGCCTGCGTCTTTCGCCGCCCGCCGACCACGGCGGTCTCGTCTACCGTACGATCCACATCAACGATCTGCCGTCCGACATGGTGTCAGGCGATGCCGGGTTCCTGTTGTTCGACGACCTTGTCGCTCATGGCTTCTTAACCTTTGTGATCGCCGTCAGGCCGGATCGTCAGGCGACCAACTTTCAGATCGCTGCGCTCGAATCGACCGTACGCCTGGATGAGTTCGTGCCGTCCTTCGACTACCGCGCACCACCCGCGCCGGACTTTGGATCGGGAAGGTTCGCAACGGCGCCGGTCTGGAGGTTCTTTGTGCTGGAACGGCTGGGCCCGCCGACATCGGTCACCTTCGCGGCCTACGCGGCCAGCCAATGATCAGGCAGCGCCGCGGTCAGAAGATGAGCTGCGCAGCATGTAGAGGTGCAGGACATCCGGCATGATGATGCGTTCGGCAGGCACGATCTCCGCCAACCTGGCGAACGCCTCTTCGCCGTTCTTGGCAACGGCCAGGACCCAGCGGTCCGCTTCAGGGGGATCGGACGGATCGATCGCCGGGACCCCGCGCACGGTGTGATTGACTCCGAGTGGATTGAAGACTCCGACAATATCGACCGGCGTCGAGAGGCTGGACAGGATCCCGACCTCGACCAGCTCGTCATCGCCGCACAGGATGACGCGGTGATGCCCGGCTTCGGCCAGATCGGCATAGAGACGATCGAAGCTGCTCAAGCCGCGCTTCAGCGCACCGAAGGAATCGGTCAGATACTGCGCCGTCAGCCGGCTCTTTTCGGCAAAACCCTGAGGTGTCAGGTAGTAACGATAGCGCCTGCGCGGCACCTGCTGGATCTTGACCAGGCCCTTATGCACGCAGCGTTTGATGTAGGCGTTGACCATGCCCAGCGCGACGCCCAGCTCATCGGCCAGATCGCGCTGCGAGATGTTCTGATCGCTGTCGATACGATCCAGAATCTGTCGGATTGCCTCGTCTTCGCTTGCTTCGCGCCGGGTTGTCACCGCTTGCGGCCCATCCGTTTCATGGGCGGACCGGCACCATCGCGCCGGTCCGTTTCCCCACCTTGTTCATAAATCGAACACTCATGTCAAGTCGAACACGACGCCCATGCGCGTAAGCCCGGCACCATCCGCGATGGTCTCAGGCGCGCTCCAATTGATCCGCGCTGACGGTGACTTTGACCTCGCGCCCGAGCAGGCTGAGCATGATCGCGACCCGCTCGTTGTCGCCCATGTCCAGGAAGATTCCTTCGAGATCGGCGAACGGTCCGTCGGCGATCCTGACGGCATCGCCGGTCTCAAGCGTCTCGGCCGGGTTGATGCGCACCAACCCTTCCTGATCGACACGGGCGCGGATTGCCTCGACAACCGCATCGGCCATCGGCGTCGGCTTGTCGGCGCCGCCGACCAGCGCCTGGATACCGACGGTGCCGAGCACGCTCCGCCACCGCTCGGCGTCCAGATCCAGATGGACGAACAGGTAACGGGGAAACAGCGGGCGGCGAACCCAGTCGGTGCGGCGGGCGTGACGGCGCCGTTTGTTGAACTCCGGCAACCACGCTTCGAAACCCTGATTGGTCAGATGGTCGAGCGCCCGGCGCTCACTCTGGGCCTTGGTGTGGGCGACGTACCAGCGTTTCATGGTTCAATCGCCGTTGGGCAAGCGGTCTGCCCGTGCGGTCACGTCCAGATCGCTGGCGACGAGGTCGTGGATCTGGACGGCGCCGACCAAGGTTCCGTCGCTATCGGTGCATAGCAGGAACGTGTAGCGATAGGTTTCCATCAGCCGCAACGCGTCGCCCATCAGGGCATCGGCGTCGATGGCTGTTGGCTTAGACGTCATGATGGCCGCGGCGGTCTTGTTGTGAAAACCGTCGCGGTCGCGCGCCGCGTTTCGGATGTCGCCGTCGGAAATGACGCCAACTTCGTCGGCACGCACGGCCTCATCGCGTGACTTTTTGCTGACGACCCCGAAGCCGCGCCGGCCCAGCGCGACTTTTTCCAGAACATCAAAGATGGAGTCACCCGGCCCCAACCACGCCAGACGCTCAACCGGCGTCATCAGGTCGCGCACCTTTTTCAGCTTCTTGCCCAGCAGGCCGCCGGGGTGATAGCGGCGGAACTCCTCGGTCGTGAAGCCGCGCAGGTTCAGGCTGGCGATCATCAAGGCGTCGCCGATCGAGAGTGTCGTCGTCGACGACGATGTCGGCGCCAGACGATGCAGGCCGGCCTCCTCATCAACCAGCGTTTCGATGACCCAGTCGCTATAGCCGGCCAGCGGACATTCCTTGACCGCCGTAATCAGGGCGATCTGGCAGCCGAACTCCTTCAGCGCCGGCGCCAGCACCATCAGCTCTTCGGTCGTGCCGGAATGGCTGAGCAGGATCGCGAGCGTCGCGTGGCTGGCCATGCCGAGGTCGCCGTGCAACGCCTCCTGCGGATGTACGAAGACGGCGCGGTGGCCGACCCCGGTCAACCCGGCCGCGAGCTTGTTGCCGATATGGCCGGACTTGCCGACGCCGATGACGACGGTGAAGCTGTCGTCGCGCGACAAGGCCTGGGCCGTCTGGACGAAGTCGTCGCCCAGGCCGTCGGCCGCACGACCAAGACAGGCCGCCGCCTCGCGCAAGACCTCGCGACCAGCCTCCAACGGATGTCCGAGCTTTGCCGTCATGACGCCGTCAGCTTAGGCGACCGGCTGGAACTGACCAAACCCGGTGTCAGCGGCGCGATCACCAGGCTTGCCAACAGGACAAACGTCGCCTGCCACCAGAACGCCCAAAACGAATAGCTTATCAGCGAGACAAGAAAGAAGATGGCGCACAGCGCCAGTAGCGTGGCGCCCGGCGCGCCGTCACGCCGCGTGGCACGGATGCCGCCAATAGCGAGCACGATCAACGCGACGGTCATCGCGACGAAACCGACGATCCCGGTCTCGGCCAGCACCTCGATCGCCCAGTTATGCGGGTGCGAGGGAATGAACTCGACGCCGGATCCCGGCACGATGTCGTTGGCGCCGGGCAATTTGTCAATCACGTCGATGCCCCAGCCGAAGATCGGCGCTTCGGTGAAGCGCTGCAGAGAGGCATCCCATATTGCCTGGCGGTGCGCGTCGACCAACCAGATCGGCAGGTCGAGCGCGGCTTCGATCTGGTTGTTGCGCACGTTGGTCGCGAACGCGATGGCGACACCGGCCACCATGACAAGAGCGATCGCGCCGATCAGCCAGGAACGGCCGAGGCGCCAGGCAAACCAGCAGGCGAAGATCCCGCCGCCGACGGCCGCGGCGACCAGGCCGGCGCGGCTCTCAAGCACGACCAGCAGCGCCAGCGCCAGAAACTGGAAGATGATCGCCGGTGCGCGCCACCGCGCGCCCATGCGCCAACCGGCCCACAGGACAACCGGCATGGCGCACGCGATCGCCGTGCCATAGGACTTCAACACCGATGCCGCCAGACCAGCCTGCTCCAGGTCGGCACCATGGCCCCGCAGCAAAAGCAGCGGATCCGGCCAC
>JANQGO010000207.1 GCA_028277285.1 Alphaproteobacteria bacterium
CCCGGCCCCCCATGGCAGCATCCTGGGGGTGGCCGGGCGGGGGCGTGGGCCGGTGATGCCAACAAATCTGCGCTCACCGCAGGCCGGCACTAGAGGGCCTGAGCTGCTTCCAGCCCTTCGACGATCGCCTCTTCGGCGGTTCGCGGCGCGAGGCAGTCGCCGATGACGTGGACATCGCCCTGCCAGTCTTCCAACTCGCGCTCCAGGGTTGTCACGGGTTCGTGGCCCTGAGCGGCGATGAGGGTGTCGACGTTGTCGCAGATCACCGGTTCGCCGCTCGCCATATGCTGGAAGAAGGCCGTGGTGCTGTCGGCACCGAACAAGCGCACAAGCGGAATCATCTCGACGCCAAGGCTGTGCAGGGTGCCGAGCCAAACGTCGCGGGTGTAGCGCGGGATCGTCTCGCCGGCGACATGGCCGGTCGAGGCCAGCCGGACATGACAGCCGTCGCGGGCGAGTTTTTCGGCAAGTCCGAGCCCGATCCAATCGCACCGCCAGTCGGCGATCACCACGCGCCGTCCCGTGTTGGCGCCTTCAAGCACCTGCCAGGGGTCGAGCACATGGGCCTCGTCCATGCCTTCGAATTCAGGCCGCAACACCTTGCCGCCGGTGGCGACGATGACCGCATCGGGTGCCTCGGTCTCGATGTCGGCGCGCTCGATCGCCCGGCCGGTAACGACCTCGACGCCCGCAAGCTCCATCTCGCGTGTCAGGTTGGGCACGATGCCGCCGAACTCGGCCCGTCCCGGCAGAAGTTGGGCCAGCAACACCTGGCCGCCCAGCCGGTTCTCCCTTTCGTAAAGCGTGACCTCGTGACCGCGCTCGGCCGCAACGGCCGCGGCCTTCATACCGGCCGGTCCGCCGCCCGCGACGATGACCCGCTTCCGGCGCGTGGCCGGCCGCCGCGTGCCGTGGCTCAGCTCGCGCCCGGTCTCCGGGTGCTGAATGCAAGAGATGCCGAGGCCGCGATGCATGCGGTCGATGCAGGCCTGGTTGCAGGCGATGCATGTGCGAACATCCTCAAGACGTCCTTCCGTTACTTTCCTGGGCATGTCGGGATCGCAGATCATGGCGCGGGTCATGCCGCAGAGATCGGCTTGGCCGCTGGCGATCACCTGCTCGGCCGTCGGCGCGTGGTTGATACGGCCGACCGCGATAACGGGCTGGCTCACGTGCTGCTTGAGACTGGCGGCCAAGGGCGCGGTCAGCGCCATCTCCGTTCCCATCGGTGGGACGATGAAGGTCGCCGCGCCGATCTGGCGCGACGAGCCGGAGGTCACGTTGAAATAGTCGAGATCCGACGCGGAGGCGGCGTCCTTGCAGATCGCGATGACGTCGTCGGCGTCGAGCCCCTCCGCGACAAACTCGTCGCCGGAGATACGCATGCCCATCGCCATATCGGGTCCGATCCGTTCCCGTACCGCGTCGAGAATTTCCAGCAGGAAGCGCATCCGGTTCGCGAAACTACCGCCATAGTCGTCGCTGCGCCGGTTGAGGCGTGGGCTCAGAAACTGGGCGACGAGGTAGCCGTGGCTTGCCGCGACCTCGACGCCGTCGAGCCCGGCGCTTTTCATGCGTGCGGCCGCGTCGGCATAGCGCGTCACCAGGTCCCGCACCATAGCGAGTGGCATTTCGCGCGCGGCCGTGTGGTAGCGCTCCGACGGCGCGACACTCGGGCCGTAGGCGACCGCGCGGCGTCCGTCCGCATCGTTGGTCTGTTCCAGGCCCAGGTGGAAGAGCTGACCGAACAGCGCGCAGTCATGGTCGTGCAGCGTCTCGGCCAGCCGGCGAAAGGACGGTATGGCCCGGTCGTCGGAGATGACGAGATGGGCGCCCGAAGCGACCGTGCTGTCGACGACCATCGCCGCCTCGGTGATGATGAGGCCGGCGCCGCCCTTCGCCCGCGCCGCGTGATAGGCGTGGAGGCGGTCGCCAATCACATGGTCTTCCACCAGCCGCGTTCCGTGGCCGGAGGAGACGATGCGGTTCTTAACGGTCGTCCGATTGATCGTGATCGGCGAGAGCAGGTGAGGGAAGGACGTCGCGTCTTGGCTCATGGCTCGTTCCGCAGGATGACAATGGTACAATGGCCACAAAGGCCTTGACTGAGATGCAAGCTAATTGATCATATAGAAATAACAAGCGCGCCGTTCCCCATGAGGTCTCGACGTTACGCATGAGCCGCGATCCACGCCACGACATCCTGTTCGAACCGGTCGAAATCGGACCGGTACGGGCGCCAAACCGCTTCTACCAGACGCCCCAGTGCAGCGGTATGGGGCGCAACCATCCCTCGTCGTGGGCGGTCATGCGCGGCATCAAGGCCGAAGGCGGCTGGGGTGTGGTCTTCGCCGAGCAGTGCGATTTCCATCACAGCACCGACAACCCGCGCAACGTGCGCCTGTGGGATGCCCAGGACCTCACCATCATCGGCCGTATGGTCGAAGAGGTGCATGCCCAAGGCAGCCTCGCAGGCCTCATGTTGGCGCATAACGGTTACGTCACGGCCAACCTGATCGGCCGCGAAACGCCATTGGCGCCATCGATGATCCCCTCGTTCGGCGTCATGCCCGGCCACGCGCGTCCGCTCGACAAGGCCGATATCCGCACCCTGCGCCAGGCGCATCGCAGCGCCGCGCTGCTTGCCTGCGAGGCGGGTTTCGACATCGTCAATGTCTATGCCGGACACAACCTGGCGCTGCCCATGCACTTCATCGCCAAGCGCTACAACCAGCGCACGGACGAATACGGCGGCAGCCTGGAGAACCGGGTGCGTCTGCTGCGCGAGTTGATCGAAGAGACGAAGGAGGCGATCGGCGACCGCTGCGCCGTCGGCGTCCGCTTCGCGGTCGACGAAATGATGGGCCCGGCCGGCATCACGTCCGAGGGCGAGGGGCGCGAGGTGGTCGAGATGCTCGCCGAGCTGCCCGACATCTGGGACGTCAACGTCGCCTCCTGGCAGTGGGACTCCATCACGTCCCGCTTCGGCGAGGAGGGCGCGCAGGAAGACCGCATCGCATTCGTCAAGCAGGTGACGACCAAGCCCGTGGTGGGCGTCGGCCGGTTCACCAGCCCCGACACCATGGTGAGTCAGATCCGCAGGGGCGTGCTTGACATCATCGGCGCGGCGCGCCCGACGATCGCCGATCCCTTCCTGCCCCGGAAGATCGAGGAAGGGCGGCCGGAGGACATCCGCGAGTGCATCGGCTGCAACGTCTGCACCACCAACAACTACCTGATGGCGCCGATCCGCTGCACCCAGAACCCGACCATGGGCGAGGAGTGGCGCCGCGATTGGCACCCCGAGCATATCCCGCCGAAGTCGACCGCCGACAGCATCCTGATCGTCGGTGCCGGTCCGGCCGGTCTTGAGGCGGCCCGCGCGCTGGGCCAGCGGGGTTACGACGTCATGCTGGCCGAGGCGACCCGCGAGCCGGGCGGCCGGGCCAGCCGCGAAGCGCGCCTGCCCGGACTGGCCGCCTGGGCGCGGGTGCGCGACTGGCGCCTGGGCCAGATCAACAAGATGCCGAATGTCGAGATGTTCCTTGAGAGTC
>JANQGO010000230.1 GCA_028277285.1 Alphaproteobacteria bacterium
AGTCGTCGTTGCGCTCGAAGATATAGGTCGAACCGGCCTTGAACTCCTTGACCTTGTAAGGCCCGATACCCGCGTTCACATCGTCCAGGACGGCTGGACCGACTTCTCGACCAACACGTCGGGTACCGGGCCTTACAAGGTCAAGGAGTTCAAGGCCGGTTCGACCTATATCTTCGAGCGCAACGACGACTATTGGGGCGATGACGGGCCGTTTGTCGACGAGATCGAGACCGTGGGCATCGGCGACCCGACGGCGCGAACCAACGCGCTTTTGTCGGACGACATCAACGTGTTGCTCTATCTCGACCCCAAGGCCGTCGACCTGATCGATCAGCGCGACGACGTCAACGTCTTGAACGCGCGAAGCGCGTCGTTCCTGAACGTCGCCATGATGCTGGACCGTGAGCCGACAAACAATCCCGACTTCCGCATGGCGATGAAGTACGCCATCGACCGCGATGCGATCGTCGACAACGTGATGAAAGGTTTCGGCCATATCGGCAACGATCACCCGATCTCGCCGATCGACCCCTATTACTGCAGCGACATCGAGCAGCGCGCCTATGATCCCGACAAAGCAAAGTTCCATTTCGAGAAGACGGGCTTGTCCGGCACGCCGATCGATTTCTACGCCTCCGATGTGCCGGGCCAGGGTGGCTTGGCCAGCGCCCAGGTGTTCCAGGAATCCGCACGCGCGGCCGGTATCGACCTCAATATCGTTCAGCCGCCGGCCGATACCTATTGGCAGACGGCGTGGATGGCGAAACCGGCCTGTGTGTCCGGCTGGGACGCCCGTCCGGTGCCCGATCTCATCCTGTCGATCGCGTTTGCCGGCGGTGCCTCGTACAACGAGACCGCGTGGAACAACGAGGACTTCGACAAGATCATGGTCGAAGCCCGTGGTGTCACCGACTTCGAGAAGCGCAAGGAGATGTATTGCCAGCTCCAGCGCATGATCCAGGACGATGGCGGTCACATCACCATGGCCTTCATCGATTATCTGGACGCCGGCCGTTCCGAGGTTCAGGGCATCACGCCCCATCCTTCCGGTCCGCTCGGTTTCTATCAGTTCGCGCGCACCGCGTGGATCGAGGGCGCCCAGAGCTAAAGGCACGGGACCTGGACCTTGAACGCCATGCCGCCGCGGGAGGTGACTCTCGCGGCGGTCCGTTCATGGTGTTCGTTGGTGCCATGCTATTGATGACCGCAGGCCGCATCCCATGACCATCCTGGGCGTCGTGCTTCAACGCCTGGGCCTGGGCGTGTTGACCGTGCTGATCGTCTCGATCCTGGTCTTTGCCGGCACCGAGATCCTGCCCGGCGACGTCGCCTACGCGATCCTGGGCCAGGGCGCGACGCCGGAACTGGTCGCCAACATCCGCGAACGGCTCGGCCTCGATGAACCGGCCTATCTGCGTTACCTCGCCTGGCTGGGCGACCTGCTGCGCGGCGACCTCGGCACGTCGCTGGCCAACGGCGCCAACCTGAACGAGGTGATCGGCGAGCGCATCGGCAACACGGTTCTCTTGGCGGCGGTCACGGCGGCGATCGCCGTGCCGCTCTCCATCGTCCTTGGCCTGATCGCCTCGACCCGGCCAAACGGCACGATCGACCGCCTGATTTCGACATCGACCCTGGCGCTTATCTCCGTGCCGGACTTCCTGATCGCCGTCCTGCTGGTCTCGCTCTTCGCGGTGCAGCTCGGCTGGCTGCCGGCTATCGCCAACCTGAACCGGGTCGACGGTTTCATGGAGTATGCCCGCGTCCTGGCGCTTCCGGTCACCGCGCTTTCCTTCACCGTCATGGCGCATATGGCGCGCATGACGAGGAGCGCCGTTTTGAACGTTCTGACATCATCGCCGATCGAGATGGCGATCCTGAAAGGCGTGCCGAAATGGCGGATCATTGTGGTCCACGCCCTGCCCAACGCGATCGCGCCGATCGTCAACGTGGTCGCGCTCAACCTCGCCTATCTGATCAGCGGCATCGTGGTGATCGAGACCATGTTCAACTTCCCCGGCGTCGGCAAGCTGATGGTCGAGGGCGTGACGACACGCGATATTCCGCTGGTGCAGGCCGCGGCGATGATCTTCTGCACGACCTATGTCGTGCTCAACATGGCGGCTGACATCGTGTCGTTGATTGCCAGCCCGCGCATCCGGCATCCGAAGTAGATGGCGACGCGCGCGGCCATAGCCATCCGTGAGTTCAGGCGTGACCTGACGCCGACCGCGGCCATCTGCCTGCTGGTGATCCTGCTGATCCTGCTGGTGGCCCTTCTCGCGCCGTGGCTGGCGCCATACCGGGAAGGCGAGATCCTGACCAACAGCAGCTTCGCGTCGCCCGGCGACGGTTTGCTGCTGGGCAGCGACTATCTGGGCCGCGACCTCTTCTCGCGTCTCTTCTATGGCCTCAGGCTGACCGTGATCGTCTCGCTGGCGATCGCGTTTCTGGCGTTCTTCGTCGGCTGCAGTCTGGGTTTCCTGGCCGCCGTCTTCGGCGGACGCTTCGACATGCTGATCAGCCGCCTGGTCGACGCGCTCATCGCTTTCCCCTCGATCATGCTGGCGTTGATTGTCCTCACCGCGCTGGGTCCGTCGATCCCGGTGCTTATCATCACCATCGCTTTCATCGACTCGACGCGCGTGTTTCGCGTCGCCCGCGCGCTCGGCGTCGAGATCGTGGTCCAGGACTATATCGAAGCGGCGACCGTGCGCGGCGAGAAGTTCGGCTGGTTGATGTGGCACGAAATCCTGCCCAACGCGCTGGTGCCCCTGGCGGCCGAGTTCGGCATCCGCTTCACCTACGCTATCCTGTTCATCTCGGCACTCAGTTTCCTGGGTCTGGGCGTCCAGCCGCCGCAAGCCGACCTCGGCGTCCTGATCCGCGAGAACATGCAGGGCCTGCTCTACGGCACCTTCGCGCCGATCTACCCGGCGCTCTGCATCGCCGCCATCACCATCAGCATCAACCTGCTGGTCGACTGGTATCTCCGGCGCAACGACGCCAGCCTGCCGCACGATCTTTGATCATGACCGGCAACGTCATCGATATCCGCAGCCTTTCGGTCGACGCCGTCGCCCGCCGCGGCGAACGCACCCCCATCGTCGAAGACATCTCGTTCTCCGTCGCGCCCGGCAAGGTGGTCGCGCTGATCGGCGAGTCCGGTTCCGGCAAGACGACGATCTCGCTCGGCTGTCTCGGCTACACCCGCCCGGGCTGCGCCTTCAAGGGCGGTGAAATTCTGCTCGACGGCAAGGATATCCTGCAGCTCGACCTTGTCGGGCGCCAGCATATGCGCGGCGTCGACATCTCCTATGTCGCCCAGAGTGCCGCGGCATCGTTCAACGGCGCGCTGTCGATCAACCGGCAGGTCACCGAGATCCCGCTGATCCGCGGCCTGATGAGCCGCGAGGACGCGACCAAGAAAGCCGCCGTGCTCTACGGCGAACTGGACCTACCGTCGCCGGAGACGATCGGCCAGCGCTATCCCCATCAGGTCAGCGGCGGTCAGCTGCAGCGCCTGATGGCGGCGATGGCGATGATGTGCAGCCCGCGCCTCCTGATCCTCGACGAACCGACCACGGCGCTCGACGTCACGACCCAGATCGAGGTGCTGCAGGCGTTCAAGAACCTGGTCCACGAGAACCAGACCTCGGCGATCTATGTCAGTCACGATCTTGCCGTCGTCGCCCAGATCGCCGACGAGATCCTGGTCCTGAAGGACGGCCGCATGGTCGAATACGGTCCGACCGACGTCATCATCGGCAGTCCCCGGGAGGCCTACACCAAGGAACTGATCGCCGCCGCCCATGTCATGCCGTCGGAGGTGACGCAACGCACCTCCCAGGCAGGCGCGCCCCTGCTCACGGTCACCAACGTCTGGGCGGGTTACGGCGCGCAGCGCGAGGTGCCCGCGTTGAAGGATGTATCCCTCGATGTCCACGCGTCGGAGACGGTCGGCGTAATCGGCGAGTCCGGTTCCGGCAAGTCGACGCTCGGACGGGTTATCAGCGGCCTGATGACGCCGTGGGAAGGCGAGGTTGTTCTGGACGGCCGTCCCCTGGCCGGCTCCCTGAAGCAACGTACGCGCGACGAGTTGCGCGAGGTGCAGATCGTCTTCCAGATGGCCGACGTCGCGCTCAATCCGCGTCATACCATCGCGAAGATCCTGGGCCGCCCGCTCGCGTTCTATTTCGGCGCGGACCGCAAGACAGCCCTTCAACGTGTCGAGGAACTCCTGGAGGTCGTCGGCCTCGACCCCTCCTTCGCAAGGCGTTTTCCGCGCGAACTCTCCGGCGGCCAAAAGCAGCGCGTCAATCTGGCCCGCGCGCTCGCCGCCGATCCGAAACTCATCATATGCGACGAGATTACCTCGGCCCTCGACACGGTTGTCGCCGAAGCGATCCTGGAGCTGCTCGACGAATTGCAGGAGCGCCTCGGCGTTGCCTATGTCTTCATTTCCCACGACATCTCGACCATTGCGCGCATCGCCGACAAGGTCGCGGTCATGCGCTATGGCGAAGTGGTCGAGGCGGGTCCGACCGCCGAGGTGCTGCGCCCGCCCCATCACGCGTATACTGATCTGCTGTTGAGTTCCGTCCCTGATCTCAGGGTCGGCTGGCTGGAAGAAGTCATGGAACACCGGCGTCAAACCGGCCAACGGTCGGCGGACAACTGATGGCGCGAACCGAAACCCTGCGATCGATGCGTGGCGAACCGCCGCTGAGCGAACAGATCTACCAGCAGCTCAAATGGTCGCTGATCGTCGGCGAGCATGGACCCGACAGCGCGCTTTCGATCCGCACCGTCGCCGAAAAGATGGGCACCAGCATGATGCCGGTGCGCGAGGCCCTGAAGCGCCTGGCCTCCGAACGCGCCCTCGTCTCATCCGCCAACCGGTCGTTCCGCGTGCCGAAACTGGACCCGAAGCGCGTCTCCGATCTCTTTTTCCTGCGCGCCAATCTTGAAGGCGCCGCGACCGAACTGGCGACGCCGCGCATGACGGCGGGCCAGATCGATCAGCTCGAACGTCTGGCCCAGAAGACCAACGAGGATATCGAAAGCGGCGTCCGGCAGGACTATCTCGCCAACAACTACAGCTTCCACTTCACCATCTATACCGGCGCCGGCAACCCGGAGATGACCTCGATCATCGAGGGATTGTGGGCACAGTCCGGGCCCTACCTGGCCGATGTCGTCCGCGTCATGGAAACGACCGAGGACTGGCGCCTCCTGCACGCCCGCATCGCCGAGGCGATCCGTGTGCGCGACGCCAAGCTGGCGCGCGAGCTGGTCGAACAGGACATCGGTTGGGGCACCAAGGTCTACGACCAATTGGCTGATAGCTGATACCTTACCTCCTCGCGCACCGGGCTTGACCCCCTTGCCCATGAACACGGGGGCCGCCCGGTATGCCAGGTCAGGTGTTCTTGGATGTCGGATCTGCGCTGCGCTTGTCCGGCATGCGAGGGCTGGATAGGGGCGAGACGGTTTCCACGTAACTCGGGACTGCGCTAGACGGCCGACGTCCCCATCAGGCGCGCATCTTTTCGCCTGCGGGGTCATAGAACGGAAGGTCGCCACGCACAACAGCGACACGGTCTCCCGCTGTTGGCGAGACGACACAAAGCTTCGACGCTGCGTCCATACATGATCGCGCGAGCATGGCGAGCGCGATTGGCCGGTCGAGTGTCGGACTCAGGACTGCCGCCGTCACGTGGCCGACGGCCCGGTCGGGCGCCGACTCCGTGACGAGCAATCCGCCGCGCGGTATCGGCGTTTCGTCGTCGGCCGACAGCAGACCGACCACCGCCGGCCGGTCAGGATCCGCGTGCGCCGGCCGGCCCGCCAGGGCGCTGCCCAGAAACGCCGTGTCACGCTTCACCATGCGGCCGAGGCCCAGATCGTCCGTCGTCGCGTGGCCGTCGATTTCGCTGCCGGCCACATGGCCCTTCTCGATACGCATCACATCGAGCGCCTCGACGCCATAGGGTGCGATGCCGTAAGGCCGTCCGGCATGAACGACGGCATCCCACAACATGCCCGCGTGTTCGGCGCCGACATAGATTTCATAGGCGAGTTCGCCGGAATAGCTGATGCGAAAGATCCGCACCGCGCGGCCACCGATCTCGGCCTCTCGGAACCCCAGAAACGGCAGCCCTTCGGTGGACACATCGAGCTCGGGCAGAAGCGACGTCAACACGTCGCGCGCCTTGGGCCCGGCCAACGCGAGACCGGCCCATTGCTCGCTGACATCGATCAGGCAGACATCCAGCTCCGGCCAGGCAACCTGTTGCAGGCGCGTCAGATGCCGCCACACACCCCGGGCATGGGCGGTCGAGGCCGTGATGTGCCAGCGCTCCGCCGCCATGCGCGTGACCGTGCCGTCGTCATAGACGATGCCGTCCTCGCGCAACATCAGCGCGTAGCGGCAGCGCCCTTCCGGCAGCGACGAAATCCGGTTGGCGTAGACACGATCGAGGAACACGGCGGCATCGGGCCCGATCACCTCGACCTTGCCGAGCGTCGACATGTCGACAAAGCCGACAGCACGGCGCACCGTGCGCACCTCGCGCGCGATCGCTGCCTCCACGTTTTCGTCATCGTGTAGGTAGCACTTGGGATAGTCCCATTCGCCCGAGAGCTCCATCAACGCGCCGAAGCCGAGATGGCGGTCATGAAACGGCGTCCGGCGTGTCGGGACAAGATGGTCGTCCTTGGCGGCGCCGGCCAACGCGCCAAGGGTGACCGGCGTGTACGGCGGCCGGAAGGTGGTGTGCCCGATCGCCTCGGCGGGCCGGCCGGTCCGCGCCGCGACAAGGCTGATCGCGAGCACATTGCCCAGCTTGCCCTGATCCGTGCCCATGCCCGTCGTCGTGTAGCGTTTCAGATGCTCGATGGCGCCGTAACCTTCGTCGATGGCAAGGTCCAGATCCGCGGCCGTGACGTCGTTCTGCAAGTCGACGAACGCCTTGCCCCGCCCCTTGTGTTCCGAGGTAACACGCCCGGTATCACCCAATTGACCCGCCGGAAGATCGGTGTCGTACTCGGTAACGGGGATAGCGCCGTCGCATGCCGCCCGCCCCATGGACGACAGGATCGCGCTAGCCGCCCTGATGCCATCCGCCAAACATGCGCCAAGCCCGGACACACCGCCCGCCGCGCCCGCGACAATCACGTTGTTACCCGGCGCGTCGGCCTGATAAGCGCCGGTGGCCGCGTCGAAGCGTAGCGAACCGCCGAGATGACCCAGCAAATGCAGGGTCGGCGACCAGCCGCCGGCAACGCAAAGCAGGTCGGCGTCAAGCCGTTGTTGCGTCGCACTGCCACGCGCAGCGATACAAACCCCCTGCGGCCGATGACGGCCCTCGGTTGAGACGATGTCGTGGCCGGCGAGCAGCGCGACATCGCCGGCACGCGCCAAAGCGTTGGCGCCGATCGTCTCTTGCGGTCGGCCGTCGACGATGGCCGCAACGTCGATCCCGGCGCGGACGAGATCCACGAGGCGCCCATAGGCAGAGTCGTTGTTCGTGTAGACGATTGCCCGGCTGCCCGGCCTGACGCCATAGCGGTTGATGTAGGCGCTCGCCGCCGAGGCCAACATGATGCCGGGCCGGTCGTTGCCGGGAAAACACAGCGGCCGTTCGATGGCGCCGGTCGCCAGCACGATGTGGCGCGCGCGCACCAGCCAGAGCCGCTCGGCAACACCGCCCTGCACGCGCTCGCTCAACGTGACAAGACCGTGGTCGCCGCGCCACACGGCGGTTGTCTGGTGCAAGACCAGCGCGTCAGTCGAGGCGGCGATCTCGTCGGCCGCGCGGCTAGCCCAGGTCGCGCCCAACTCGCCATCGATCGTCGCGATGCCCGCCGTCAGCGCGCCGCCCGGGGACGATCGTTCGTTGCAGAGAATGACACGCACGCCTGCGCGCGCCAGTGTCCGAGCTGCGCTGAGCCCCGCCGGACCGGCACCGATGACCAGCACATCGCAATGGGCATGCCGGTGCTCGTAGCGGTCGGGATCGTTGCCTTGGGGCGCTCGGCCCAGTCCGGCGGCGCGCCGGATCAGCTTTTCGTACAGCCTGGGCCACGCGCCATCGGGCGCCATGAAGGTCTTGTAGTAGAACCCGGCGTGCAGGAGCGGGGCGGCAAGACCGGCGAGCGCGCCGAGATCGCGATCGACCGAGGGCCAGCAGTTCTGCGAGCGGGCGACCAGCCCATCGACCAGCGGGACCTCCGTTGCCTTCAGATTGGGCGTGTGGGACGGGCCGTCGCCGATACCGACGATGGCGTTGGGTTCTTCCGGCCCGTCGGTCATGATGCCGCGCGGACGGTGATACTTGAAGCTGCGGGCGACGACATCGACGCCGTTCGCAAGCAAGGCCGACGCAAGCGTGTCGCCGGCGAAGCCGGTCATCGGCGTCCCGCTGAAGGTAAACGCGAGCGGCCGCCCGCGATCGATCAGGCCGCCGTCGGGCAGACGCCGAGTTTGACTCCGGTCTGTCATGGCGCGCCATCATCGGCTGCTGCGTCGGGTTCACCGATCTCCTGCGTCACCGTATGACGGCGCAACGCAAACCACCGCTGGCAGCCGAAGCCGTGGAACCAAAGGTCGTCGTGCCAGCCCTTCGGATTGTCGTGGACGTAGAGAACGCGCTCCCATTCGGCGGGGTCAGCATCGAGCGGCGGCAACGAGCGCGCCGTGCCGCCATAGCTGAACTCGCTTTCGTCACGCTCGCCGCACCATGGGCAGGGGATGAGCAACATGGCGCGGCCTCAGTGCAGCCAGGTGTAGGGGCCGGTGCCGCCCTCATCAAGCAGGGCACCGGAAACAAACCGGTCGAGCGCGAACGGCTCGATCAGCGGATGGGGTTTGCCCGTCGCCACCGTGTGGGCCATGCACCAGCCCGCCGCCGGCGTCGCCTTGAACCCCGAGTAACCCCAGCCTGCGTTGAGATAGAAGCCGCCGACGGGCGTCGGACCGACGATGGCGCTGCCGTCCGCGGCGATATCGGCGATCCCGCCCCAGGCGCGCATCATGCGCACCCGGCTCAGGAACGGCAGGATGTGCACCAGTTTTGAGGCGACCTCGCCGATTCTGACGACACTGCCCCGCTGGGCGTAACTCGCCAGCGGTTCCAGGTTGCCGCCCATGACAATCTCGCCCTTGTCGGTCTGGCTGGCATAGGCGAAGCCAATGTTCATATTGGTCACACGATGCAGGATCGGCTTGAGCGGTTCGGAGACGAAGGCCTGAACCGCGTAGGTCTCGATCGGCAGGCTGAGACCGGCCATCGCCGCGAGGACGCTGGAGTGACCGGCCGTGGAGACGACGACGGTATCGGTCTCGATCACGCCATGGCTTGTCTCGACGCCCGCGATCCGGTTGCCGCCAAGCTTGAAGCCCGTGACCTCGCAGTTCTGCACGATGTCGACACCCAACCGGTGCGCCGCACGCGCGTAACCCCAGGCCACGGCGTCGTGGCGCGCGGTGCCGGCGCCGTCCTGCACCAGGCCGCCCAGCACCGGGACGGGCGGTTCGGCACCGATGGCAAGCGCCGGCTCCAGGCGGCGCAAGGTCTCGATGTCGACGACACGCGCCTCGATTCCCCGAAGTTTCAAACCGTTGGCCCGGCGGATAAAGTGATCGAGCTGGCCGTCACTATGGGCGAGATCCAGATAACCCCTGGGGCTGAACATGACGTTGAAATTGAGCTCGCGCGAGAGACCGGACCACATGGTGAGCGCATGACCGAAGAAGTCCCGATTGCCCGGCAACAGATAATCGGCCCGCACGATGGTCGTGTTGCGCCCGGTATTGCCGCCGCCCAGCCATCCCTTCTCCAGCACGGCGACGTCCGTGACGCCGTGCTCCTTGGCCAGGTAGTAGGCGGTCGCGAGCCCATGGCCGCCGCCGCCCACAACGACGACGTCATAGCGCGGTTTGGCGCGCGCAACGCCGAACACAGGTTCCGTGGCACCGCCCCAGCCCAACGCCTGGGCCGCCAGATGGAAGAAAGAGTAGCCGGTCGTCATCACCTGCCATTTGCCCAGCCGGAGGTCTTCATGTCAATCTGTGATCACAGATACTCAGACGATCGGGAAACCAAGTGTCATGACTGATCATGCGATGGCCGAAGCCGGCGCCCGCAACCTGCTGGAGGCCTGTATCGGGGCCCATGCCGGCGACCGCGTGCTGGTGGTGAAGAGCGACGGCGCCGACGACTACGACCCGGCGGTCGCCGACTTCGTCAGCAGTATCGCCGCCGATATGGGCTGCGAGGCCCAGACCTTGATGGCGCCCGCTCTGGACAGTCCCCAGCACTTTCCCGATGAGGTCGCAAACGCCATGCAGGCGGTCGACCACACCGTGTTCTTTGCCCGCATCGGCGATCAGTTCCGGTTCTGCGAAACGCCCGGCCATTGCAGCAAGACCATGACCTACGCCCTCAATCTGGACCTGTTGGGATCCGACTTCTGCCGGGTGCCCCACAGTCTGATGGTCGATGTGTTGGACCGCCTGAACACGCGCATCGCCAAGGGCGGCTCGTGGCGCATCACATGCCCCATGGGCACCGATCTTGAGGCCACGTCGGCACCGTTCGAGCCGGAAAGCCAGGAAGGCGATTTCACCGTAGACCTGTTCCCCATTGGGGTTTTCCGCCCGCTCGGCGCCGGCGACATGGCCGGGCGCCTGGCGACGCGCTGGATCAGCCCAACGCTGAACCGGGTCTATGAACCCGCCGGTTTCGTGGTTGACGAGCCGGTGGTTCTGGCGATCGATGGCGGCCGCATCGCCGGTTTCGAAGGCCCCGACGCCAGGCGGGTCGAGGCGCACTACGACTATGTCGCCGGCCTGTTCGATATCGACGGCCGGAACGTCCATTCCTGGCATGCCGGCATTCATCCGAAGACCTGGTACGACCGGCGCGTCGCCGACTCGCTCATCCGCTGGGGCACGGTCGCCTTCAACAGCCCGCGTTACACCCATTTCCACACCTGCGGCGACTACCCGCCGGGCGAAATCTCGCCGGTGCTGATCGACGCCACGATCACCTTCGACGGCGAGACCCTGTGGCAGGACGGCCGCTTCGCGTTTCTCGACCGCGACGACATGGTCGCCCTGCGCGACAGCCATGCCGGGGCCGCGGGCGCCTACGAGCCCTGCTGGGAAATCGGCCTCTAATCCGCAAAACTGTGATCACAGTCTTGACGGGTGACCGGCTCGCTTCTTAGGCTGGCCACGAGAGCCTGCCGGCCAGGGCGCCAAGGCGGGCCGCCGGGGGGTGCGTGCCATGACCGAGACGATCTGCTGGCTCGACGTCATAGAACCGGAGGATGCCAAGGGCACCCTTGCCGAGACCTATGATGCCATCCGCCGCGCCGACGGCTCCGTGCATAATCTCTACAAGGCGATGTCGCTGCGGCCCGAGCCCATTCGCGCCGCCGACGACCACTACCGCGCCATCCTGCACAATCCCGATAGCGCCCTGCCCGACTGGTTCCTGGAACTGGTCGGCACCATGGTCGCGCGCCTCTGTGATTGCACCTATGCGACCACGCACCATGGCGCCAATCTGCGCGATCTCGTTGGCGACGTGGCCAAGGCGGACGCCATGCTGGACGCCGCCGTAGAAGGCCGGGAAACCGCGGTCTTGGAGACCAAGCTTGCCGCCCTGGTGACCTATGCGCGCAAGTTGAGCGAACATCCGGGCGATATGACCGAGCAGGATATCGCCGCGGCCCGCGCCGCCGGCGCCAGCGACGTCGAAATTTTGGAGACCGCCCAGGCCGCCGCCTGCTTTGCCTATTGGGCGCGCATCATCAACGCGATCGGCATTCAGATCGGCGACGAGACCGTCGGGCGTTACGGCGGCGGGACGTCTTCTTCATGACCGTCCAGCAGAGAGACATCGACCAGACGGCCGCGCCGCGGCGCCGGCGCCGCAAGAAAGAGACGCCGCCGCCCCGGCGGTTTGCCACGACACTTCGCGTCAACCTCTTCAGCCAGTCCGACCTCGACCTGCTGCGCGCCGCCACCCTGCGTATCCTGGAGACGGTCGGCGTTGTCGTTGAGGACGAGCCAACGCGGTCGGCGTTGCTGGCCCGTCCCGGCTGCCGCGAGGGCGACGCGGGCCGGGTGATGATGATGCCGGATATCGTCGAACAGGCGCTCGAAACCGCACCGTCGGAGGTGCGGCTCTTTAACCGCAACGGCGATCTGGCCATGGACACGTCCGACGACGTGCCACGCTTCGCCCCGGGCGTCAACTGCATCAAGACACTGGATTACCGCACGGGCGAGCACCGGCCTTGCGTGCTCGCCGACATCGCCGCGACGGGCAAGGTCTGCGAGGCGCTGGGCAACCTGGACGTCGCGGCGTCACTGGGATTCCCCAGCGACGTACCGCCGGAGGACGAAGCGGTCTTGACCGTGCGGACACTGGTCGAGAACACGATCAAACCGGTCGCCTTTACCGGCCACGACGAAGAAGTCACACGCCGCATCTGGCGGCATCTAAGCGAGGTCGCCGGCGGCGACGACGCGTTGGCGGACAAACCAACCGGCATCGATCTGGTCGGGCCGGTGTCGCCGCTCAAGCTGGGCAGCGAGACCTGCCGCCGTTTGCGCGACGCCGCGCGCATGGCGGTGCCGATCGTGTGTTATCCCGCGCTCTTCCCCGGCATGTCCGGCCCGATCACGCTGGCCGGCTCGATCGCGCAATCGACCGCCGAGACGTTGGCCGGGCTCGTCATCCATCAGGCCGAGCGGCCGGGTGCGCCGCTGATGTCCGGCACCGCGATCCTGCCCATGGACATGCGCCGCGCCGATCTCGCCTATGGGTCGCCCGAGTACAGCCAGGCGGGTCTGGGGGCGGCGGAATTCTTCACCTATCTGGGCCTGCCGAGTTGGGTCGCGGCCGGTTGCAGCGATGCCCATGTGGTCGATCAGCAGGCCGCCGCGGAGGCCGCTTCCAACATGACCACGGCGGTCCTGTCGGGCACGTCCTTCGTGCACAACCTGGGCTACCTCTCGGCCGGACGAACCGGCTCGCTGGAGATGCTGGTCCTGGCCGACGAACTGGCCGGCATGGCGAGCCGCTTCGCCGCCGGTATTCAGGTCGACGAGGCAAGCCTGGCGGTCGACGTCGTTGCCCGCGCCGCCGGGGACAACAGCTTCCTGACCGACGAGCACACCCATGGACGCTATCTGAACGAAATGTGGTTGCCGTCGCTGTTTGGCCGCTCCGATGTCGACATGTGGCATGAGGCGGGCGCCGAAACCCTGCAGGACCGCCTGCGGGCGCGCCTAGACGATATCCTGGGCTCGCCGCCATGAACGACCGGGCCGGACAATCGCCGCCGCCGGACGGCCATCGCCTTGAACGCGATGCCGAGCGGATGCGCGCCGATGGTTACGCGGCGATCGATCTGCTCGTCGACCATCTGGCAACCTTGGCCGACCGGCCCGTCGGCAAGATCGCCGACGTTGACGAACTGACCGGCCTCTTCAGCGGTGCGCCGCCGCGCCACGGCCGCCCGTTCGCCGAGGTTCTGGAGCGGGTCGATCGCGACATCTTCGCCAACAGCCTCTTGTGCAACCACCCCCGATACTTCGCCTTCGTTCCCGGCCCCAGCAACTTTTATGGCATGCTGGCCGACGCCTTGGCCGCGGGCTTCAATGTCTTCACCGGAACCTGGCTCGAGAGTTCCGGCCCGGCGGCCCTAGAACTCTCGATGATCGACTGGCTGTGCGGCACGGCGGGGCTGCCGGATGAGGCCGGCGGTCTGTTCGTCAGCGGCGGATCGGTCGCCAACCTCACCGGCCTTGCCGTCGCGCGTCACGTGAAGCTTGACGACCGGACCGACAACGCCGTCATCTATTGCTCCGATCAGGTTCACGCCTCCGTCGACAAGGCGCTCTTCCTGCTCGGCTTCCGGCGCGAGCAACTCCGTCGCCTGCCCTGCGATGAAAACTTCCGCCTCGATCCCGGTACCCTGCGGGACGCCGTATCCAGCGACCGCCAGGCCGGCAAGCGGCCGTTCTGCGTCGTCGGCAATGCCGGGACCACCAATACCGGGGCCGTCGATCCGCTGAACGACCTCGCCGATCTCTGCGGCCAGGAAGGGATGTGGTTCCATATCGACGGCGCCTATGGGGCAAGCGCGGTGCTGGGCAAGCTGGGCCGCGACATGCTGACCGGTCTGGGCCGCGCGGATTCGCTGGTGCTGGACCCCCACAAATGGCTGTTTCAGCCGTTCGAGATCGGCGCTGTTCTCGTGCGTAACCGAGCACTTCTGTCAGAGACCTTCCGGGTCTCCGCCGACTATATGCAGGATACAGAAGCCGAAGGCCTGGAGACCAACTTCTGCGACTACGGCATTCAGCTTAGCCGCGGCTTCCGCGCCCTGAAGCTGTGGATGAGCCTTGAATGCTTTGGTCTGGACGCCATGACGCAGGCCATCGACCACGGCATCGAGCTTGCCGAGGTGGCGGAGGCCGCAGTCGCGAGCGACCCCCGGTTCGAACTGACATCGCCGGCCTGCCTGGGCGTGGTCACGTTTCGTTACCACGGCAGCCCGCCCATGAACGAAGAAACCTGCGACAGCATCAACCGTCTGATATCGCGCGACGTCATGGCATCGGGTGATGCCGTGGTGACGTCGACGATGTTGCGCGGCCGGACGGTCTTGCGGCTGTGCACGATCAACCCGCGCACGACCCACGACGACATTCGCAACACGGTCGGTCTTCTGGCGGAGGTCGGTGACCGCGTGGCTGGCTCGACCGCGGCCCGGCAGGCTTCATCAACCTAGCAACCCGACACAGTTCTGCGCGTTGATCCTCAAACGGCGTCGGCCAGAGCGATGTACTCGCGACGAAACGGCAGGTCCGGATCCGCGGGCGGCGAGTCCATCTCACGTGCCGCGCGATGACCATCATGGACCGCAACCGCGATGATCGACGGTACGGCGCAGTCGCCAATTGCCTGAACGGACTTGATGCCGGCCGCTTCGAGCTTGTCGTTGTCATCGGCCAAGACCCGGTAGAGCGAATCGTTGGGCTGGCGCGACGTCACCATGACAACAGACCGAGCTTTCAACGCGCGGACCCGCTCGGAATAGACACACGCGCCGTCCACGTCACCATCGCCAATCGCCTTCAGGTTATGGCTGACGACGATCTCGACACCGCATTCAAGCAATCTCTCTTGGATGCGGTGCTGCTCCAGCGTGTTTTCCGTCCACGCCGAGGCACAGGTCCCGGTCGTGACGAGGGTCACGTCGTGACCGTCATTGCGCAGCTTCTCGGCCACCACGCCGCCCATGTAGAAGTTGTCGTCGTCGAACACGATAACCGGCCCGGTGATGCCGGTTCCCGCAGCGACATCTTCGGGCGTAAAGACGTTATCGCCATCCGCGCCGGGGATTGTCGCGGCGTTGGTGATACCCACCCCGTCCTTACGCCACGCGGCGCCAGTCGCGACAAGGACGTGTTCGAAGCCGAACTCCAGGACGTTCTCGGGCGTCAGGTGGCTGTCCCGATAGACCTCGACGTTGGCCATGTCCTGAATGCGCCCGACACGCCAATCGCGCACCCGCGCCCAGGCCGACAGGCCCGGAAGGCTGCTCTCCCATGTCACCCGGCCACCAAGTTCCGTCGTGGCCTCGGCCAGGGCAACCCGATAACCGCGCTGACCGAGCGCGCGCGCTGCTTCCAGACCGGCCGGGCCGGCACCGACGACCAGGATGCCGTCATCGGAACCTTTGGCCGCGATGGTCTCGGGGTGCCAGCCGCGTGACCACTCATCGCCCATGGTCGGGTTCTGGGTACAGCGCATGGGTGTGGACGTGTGTTGGCCGGAGACGCAGATGTTGCAGCCGATGCACTCGCGGATCTCCTCGACGCGACCCTCCTCGATCTTCTTCGGCAGGAACGGATCGGCAATGGACGGCCGCGCGGCGCCGATCATGTCGACGACACCGCGCTTGATCTGACTGACCATCGTATCGGGCGAGGTGAACCAGCCGACACCGACAACGGGTTTTGTCGTCACCGATTTGACGAAGGCGATGTGGGACTCCTGGATGCCCTCCTCGCCAAACCGCGAGGTCACGGAGTCGTTGGCCCAATCCGCAACATTGACGTCCCAGAGATCCGGCAGTTCGGCCAACATTTCGACGATCTCCCGGCCTTCGCCGTCGCTGGTGATGCCGTCGTCGCCCAGCAGTTCGTCGACGGCGAGGCGGATGGCGATTCCGCAGCGGTCGCCGACCGCCTCCTTGGTGTCTTCCAGGATCTCGCGCGTCAGGCGGACCCGGTTCTCAAGGCTGCCGCCATACTCATCGGTCCGGTGGTTGCGGCGTGCCTGCATGAAATGCATCAGCACCGTTGAGTCATGGCCAGCATAGACATAGACGATATCGGTGTCGGCCTCTTTGGCGCGAAGCGCGGCGTTGCGATGCCAACGACGCATCTCGCGAATGTCCGCCTTGTCCATCGCCCGGGTCTGTGTCGGGACGCCAATAACGCCTGCGCGGTTCGAGGGGCCGAGCGGCTTCATGCGCGTCCACAGGTTCTGGGTGCCCACGCCGTTATGCGCCAGTTCGACACCGGCAAGCGCGCCGTGACGATGCACGGCGTCGTTCATGAGGGCCAGGCACTTGACGTCGTAGGCGTCCCAGAGCCGCGCCTGCGGCTCCGGCGAGTAGTCGGACGTCGGATGGATCATACACTCCTCGGTGCAGACGACCGCCCAGCCACCCTCGGCCTTCACCTCGCGCATCTTGGCGTGGGTCTGCGGCCAGTTGAAACCCATGCCGCAACAGTGCGGCACCTGATAGAAACGGTTCTTGGCCGTCACCGGGCCGATCGTCACCGGCTCGAACAGGATGTCGTATCGGGCATCGCGGGTCATGGGTCGTTCTTCCTCTGGTCGATATGGTCTTGTGGCAGCACCGCGCTTTGGAACGCGGTCACGATGTCGCGGGTTCGATGACGTGCCGCTCCCGCTGGAACGGGACGATGACAGGATCGACTTCGGCGCCGAGTTCCCGGGCATAACGATGGCCCTCGTAGTTCGCCGTCGCAATGATACCGGGCGCCTGGCAGTCGCCGACCCGGCGCAACGTGCGCATACCGGCGTCGGGCGCGTTGTCGAGCGCCTGGAGGACGTCATGATAGAGGCCGTCCTCGGGCATACGCGATGTCACCATGACGACGCCGTCGGCCAGCCGCTCGACCTCGCGCCGCCGCAGCGAGTCGGCGAGCAGGACCCTGCCGGTCTCGACGGCCAGCAGCGTCGTGTTCGGCAACAGATCGACCCCGGCATCGAGGAGCCGCTCCTGGTTGGCGCCCTGTTCCAGCGTGTGTTTCATCCATTCGGCGATCGTTGCCTGCGGTGTTGCCAGGCTCACCTCATAGCCTTCCGTGCTCAGCAGCTCGGCGATGATGCTGGCCATGTAGTAGTGGTCGTCGTCGAACAGGAGAACCTTCGTTCCGGGTGGACGGCGACCGGCCATGATGTCGTCGGGTGTGAGGACATGCGCCTGATCCGTTCCCGGCACCGGCGAGGTCAGGTGGCGGCCGTAGCCGTCGCGCCGCCAGGTGGCGCCCGTCGCTATCGCCACGTGATCGGCCCCGAGCTCCAGAACCTGGTCGGCCGTGAGCCGGCTTTCCCGATAGACCTCAACATTGGCCATGCGCTGGATTTGGCCGACGCGGTAGTCGCGCACGCGGGCCCAGGCCGCCAGGCCCGGCAGCTTGCTCTCGCGGGTGACGCGGCCGCCCAGTTCCTCGTCGGCCTCGGCCAGCGTGACGCGGAAACCGCGCAGCCCGGCCGCCCGCGCCGCCTCCAGACCCGCGGGCCCGGCGCCGACGATCAGGACATGATCGTCGGTCTGTGCGGGCGGCAGGTTCTCCGGATGCCAGCCCTTGCGCCATTCCTCGCTGAAGGTCGGGTTCTGGGTGCAGCGCGCCGGCGCCGTCATCTGGGTCCAGCCGACGCAGACATTGCAGCCGATGCACTCGCGGATGTCGTCCAGACGGCCTTCCTCGACCTTCTTGGGCAGGAAGGGATCGGCGATCGACGGCCGGGCCGCCCCGATCAGATCGACGATGCCGCGGCGGATCGCCGAGACCATGGCGTCGGGCGAGGTATAGCGCCCGACAGTCGAGACCGGCTTGCTGGTCACCTGCTTCACGAAGGCGACGTATTCTTCCTGGTACCCTTCCGGCGCGAACCGCGACGTCTTCGAATCGTTGTCCCAGTCGCTGACATTGACGTCCCACAGATCAGGAATCTCGGCCAGCATCTCGACCGCCTCGCGGCCCTCGCCGTGCCACTCCAGCCCGTCCGGTCCCATCATCTCGTCAACGGCAAAGCGCACGACCACAGCGGTATCGCCGCCGACCGCTTCCTTGGTTTCCTCCAGCAGTTCGCGGTAGAGGCGCAAGCGGTTTTCCAGACTGCCGCCGTACTCATCGGTCCGCTGGTTGTGGCGCTTGGCGAGGAAGTGGCTGGGCACCGTGCCATCGTGACCGGCATAGACGATGACAATGTCGAAGCCGATGTCGCGTGCTCTGATCGCGGCTGCTTTGTGGGCGCGGCGATAGTCGCGGACGTCAGCCTTGTCCATGGCGCGCGCCTGGATCGGAGCCAAGCTCCAGTTCATGGGGCGATGCATCGGGCCGATCGGGATCTCGCGGCTGTAGAGGTTGGGGGTGTCATGGCCGTTATGGACAAGCTCGATGCCGGCGAGGCTACCGTAACGGTGCACCTCCTCGACCATGCGGCCCAGGTAGATCTCGTCGCCGGTGTCCCACATGTTGGTTTCGGCGTAGGGGGAGGCATCGCCGCTGGCCAGAAAATCGCACTGCTCGGTGCAGACGATACCCCAGCCGCCCTCCGCCTTGGTGCCGCGCATGCCGATCATGGCGTTGGGATAGACCCGGCCCATGCCGTTGCAATGGGGCACCTGGTAGAACCTGTTGGGTGCGGTGACGGGACCGATCTTCAGCGGCTCAAACAGAATGTCGTAACGGGGATCGCGGCTCACGGGACTTCCTTTTGACGATGATTCGGGGATAGAGACAGCGTTTGACCGGAAGGCGCGAACGCCGATGGCCGGCTTACCAGCCAGGGCGCTGGCCGCGCAGGTGATGGGGGCAATGCTCACCGGACTCCAGGACCTGCACCATCGCTTCCCAGATCTCGGCCATATGGCTGACGGTCTCCGCGCCGTGCTTGCGCTCAAGATCGGCACGGGATCCGCCGGTCAGGAAGTCCAGCTCCCGCCGGGCCTCCACCGCATACCAGCGATTGCGATTGACCAGACCGACATTCACGAACCCCGCGTCCTTAAGGGCCGCGTCGTAGCGGTCCGGCGACGCCATGGCGAAATCCAGCCCTTCGAGTTCAATGTAGCGCGCCATCTCTGGACTTGGTGTGCCGTCGTGGGCGATCAGCCAATCGGAGGCAGCGAACCAGCCGCCGGGTTTCAAGACCCGCAACACCTCCGCAAAGAGGGCGGTCTTGTCGGCGATATGGATCATCGCATCCTTGGAGAAGACGACGTCGAACTGCTGGTCGGCGAAATCGAGCGGACCGGGTTCGATCTGCCGGATCGTGATGCGATCGGCGGCACCTTCGGCCTTCGCTCTCTTGCGCGCGGCCTCGCAGACCGGCGCTTCGACATCAATGCCGGTGACGTGCGCCGCGCCGTGATCAAGCGCGAGCGAGAGTGTGATAGCGCCCGATCCGCAGCCGATATCGAGCACGCGGGCGCCGTCCAAGTTGAGTCCCTCGACAATGCGGCCAACCTCTTCGGGACCACCTGGCGACAGATAACCGTCGCCCCACACGTCCCAGAGAAAGGCGGTGTAGCCGTCGTTGTAAAGGTCCTCGTCTGCGTTGTTTTCCATCAGTCCAGAGCGGGGCGATTACCGCGGCCGGTGGCCCGCGGTGGTCAAGAGCGACCACCGCGAAGCCACCGGTGCGAGCCTTGTTGTTACCAAGTCGGCTGAAGCCGAAGCTCAGAACCCTGCCTTCAATTCCTCCCAACGAAGCGCGAGCACATCCGGCTCGTTCATGGTCTGCTGGAATTGGGCGTTGGCGAGGAACTCCTCGACGTGGCTGGTCTGACCGATCGACTGGAGGAACTCCTCAGAAAGCCCGTCATAGGACTTGATGTTGGAGTGTCCGTAGTACCAGTTGGTGATCTCGTAGTGACCAGCCTCTGGCGAGATGAAGGAGTCGATGATGTCGTGCGCCATCTCGTAAAAGCCGTCCTCAAACGCGGCGGGATGGATGGAGAGGCCACAGTGCCACGTGATCGCGCCTTCCTTAGGCCGGGCCCACGTGATCTCCATATCGGTGCCTTCTGATTCGGCATGCTCCGCAAGTCCCGCAACGATACCGTTGTCGGACGCGGTGATGACGAGTTCGCCCGAGGCCATCGCCTGCACAGTCTCCGTGAACGAGGCCTGGAGCAAGCGGTTGAGCGGGATCTGTTCGCGCAGTAGCTCCTCACATCTGATGCGTTCTTCCTCGTTCATGTTCCAAGGGACGATCCCCAGCACCAGGGCCGCGATGGCGAAGGCTTCGTAGGAGACGTTGGAGATCGCAAGGCGGCCCGAATACTTCTCGTCCCACAACGCTTTCCAGGTCTGGTTCTCAGGATCGGCGTACTCCGGCGCGAGGTCGGTGCGGATGGCCATCGAGGTCTGGCCCCAGTCTTCGGGCACATAGACCCGCTCGCCGTCCACCGTTGAACCTGGCACATCCTTGAAAACCTGCATGACGTTGGGCCAGTTCGATAACCGTTCGGTCTCGATTGGCGCCAGGAAGCCCGCGTCGTACCAGCGTGTGAGCGAGGGACCGCAGGGGAAGGTCACATGCGGGTTGAAACCACTCCTCATCTTGGCGAAAGCGTTATCTTCGTCGTCGAAGAAGGCGTAGTTCGGTTCACGACCGTACTTCGCGGTGTAATGGACCATGAACTCCGGTTCATCATAACCGCCCCAGGTGAAGAAAATCGGGTGGTCCTCGTCGGCATCCTGGGCAAGCGCGCTCCCTGCCATGGTGTGCATGGTCAACGAGGCGACGCCGAACGAGGCCATGACGCGCTTGGCGTCGCGCCTGGTCAGCTTGCCCTCGCACAACAGGTCATGAAAACGGGCCGTCTCCATCAGTGGCTTAAGTGACATTTCAACCTCCTTGGTTTGTTGTTGGCCTAGAACAGGCACTTGGAATTCTGTGTCATCGTTTGGGTCAGCCGCCGCCTTGCGCTTTTGCGTGTTCCGGGCGGGCGGTATGGCCGCGCACGGCCCGCCAAGACGGGCGCGGTGACGACTCCACCCATGCCTCGCATGGACCGCTATAGCTGCCGCAAAGGTCATCGCTCGCCCCGTGCGGCATGTAGCCTAGCAGGGCGCGGATGGTCGGACTGAAACGCGCCGCCTCCTCCGGAGGCATGCCGAGGTACTGGTTGGATTCTGGCCGCAACCAGCCCAGGCAGTACGTGTTGACAAGTCCGAGGCGCGGCCCGTTGCTGCGGTTCTCGCCGCCGCCGTGCCAGGTCGAGCCCAGATAGAACACCGCCGAACCCTTCGGCATCACGGTATTCTCCCAGGCGTCCATGTCGGGAAGGTGCCACGCGCGGAGATATCGGTGGCTGCCCGGGATCAACCGTGTCCCGCCGTTCTCCTCCGTGAAGTCGCCCAGCGCCCACATCACGCCCACCGTCAGTTCCATGCCGGCGATGTCGATCGGATAAACCGTGTCGTCGCGATGCAAAGCTTGGTGTTTCTCCCCCGGCAGGACCTCGATCGCAGAGAGACTGCTTATCCGGTAGGTCGACGCGAAGGGCAGCAGCGCCTCGTCGAGCACGTCGAGCACCAGCTCGTGCTCGACCAGTTCAGCCGCGCTCGGCGCCGTTAGCAGCACCTTGCCGCACCGGTTCGTGAGTTCGTTGTTGAAAATCCCAGCTGACTCGAGACCAACGGCATCGAGCCGAGGCCTCAGTTCCGCTGCCACGGCGTCGGCCACCTCAGGTTCGACAAGATCAGTGACCGCAACCGCCCCTTCGCGATGCAAGACGCCAGAAATCGTTTGGGCGTCTGCAGTCCGATCAAGATAGGTCAACGGCATGTAACAGTTCTCCTCTTGCAGTGTTCCGATATGTTGGATTCGACGTTCTTCATGTGTCCCACGATCAAACGCCGGCTTGCGCTTCGACGTCCGCCGCCGTCGCGCCTCGACCTCGATTGTCTTGCCATGTCGGTTCCGGCGGCGTTTCGATCCAGGCAGGACAGTCGCCGCCGAACGTGCCGAGGCGATCGTCGCCCGAGCCGTGAGGTGTGTAGCCGAGCAGCGCCTTCAGGCGAGGCCCGAACCGGGCAGCGACTTCCGGCGGATTGTAGAGGTACTGATTGTATTCCTGCCTGAGCCAGCCCAGCGAATAGGTGGTAACAAGTCCTGCGCGCGGCGCGTTGCTCAAGTTTTCGCCCGCGCCATGCCAGATCGAACCCAGGTAGAAAAGCGCCGAACCTTTGGGCATGACGGCGGCCTCCCAACCGGACAGGTCCGGCAGATGCCAGGAACGGATGAAACGGTGGCTGCCCACGACAACGCGCGTTCCGCCATTCTCCATCGAAAAGTCATCGAGCGCCCACATCACCCCGATCTGCAGTTCCATACCGGCCATCTCGATCGGATAGGTCGTATCGTCGCGGTGCAGGGCCTGGGCCGATTGGCCGGGCAGGACCTCGATCGCGTCCGTGCTGCCGATCTGATAGGTCGCGCAGTTGGGCAAGAGGATGTCGTCGGCAACGCCGACAACCATGTCATGCTCCATCAGACGGGCCGCGCTGGGCGCAACCGTTAGAACGTTCTTGATCCGCCGTGTCCGGTCGCCGCCGAAGTCGCTCGGATTGTCGAGCCCGAACGCATCGAGCTCTGGACGCAACTCAGAGACAATCGTGTCCGCAAGCTCAGGGTCGGCAAGACTGTTCACCGCGACCGCGCCATCGCGGCGCAGCACAGCCGCGACAGTGTCGGTGTCAGCCGTCCGATCAAGATAGGTGAGCGGCATGAGCGTCTCCTTCCGCATGACGGCCACAATCCGGCGGCAAACCGCGCGTTCCGGCCAGCGGTCTAGGGCAATGTTCCGACGGACGCGTCGGCGGTGACAAATGACTAATCGAGACTTCAGTTAACTCAGGATTAATCGTATGCTGTCCGCCGTAACGCATACATCGGCTTCGGAGCGCAAGGTGACGGGCCCGCGGTCCGCTTGGACGCTGCCCATTGTCATGACGAGCAAAACACTCAACCTTCATGGCCTTCGTGCGTTCGAGGCGGCCGCGCGCCACGAAAGCTTCAAGGATGCGGCCGCCGAGCTTGCGGTAACGCCTGTCGCCATCACCCGCCACATCAAGCGGCTTGAAAACGAGCTGGGCGTGGAACTCTTCGAACGCCTGCACCGCAAGGTGAGACTGACCGGCGCGGGGTGCGAACTGCGTGACGAGGTTGTAACGGCCTTCGCCGCCATGGATCGGGGCGTCGAACGCGCCCGGCGGCGATCCGGGCGCCACACGCTCCACATCGGCAGTGAGACCGCCTTCGCCAAACGATGGCTCGCGCCGCGGCTGGAGGAGTTCCACCGTCTGCATCCGGATATCCGGATCGACCTCAGGCTGCAGGACGACAGCGAAGAGCTTGACGGTCTGATCTTCTATGGCTTCAGACAGCGGTTCGGCCGCGATCGTCACCTGCTGTTCAGCGAGACCGTGTTCCCGATGTGCGTGCCCATGCTGCTTCAAGGCCCCAAACCGCTCGCGCGGCCGAGCGATCTGGCGCGCCATTGTCTGCTGCATGATGACAGCGACGACTGGTGGCAACGCTGGTTTGACGCCGCCGGCGTTCGCGATGTCAAGGCCCGGAGTACGGAGATCTACTTCTCGCACGATCGCCTGTACGAGGCGGCGATTGCGGGCCGCGGTGTGTTGATGGGTGATGCCATGGTCTACGGCGACGACCTCGTCCACGGGCGCTTCGTGCGCCTGTTTGCCCAGACCATCGAAGGCAATCAGTTTATCTTCGCGCTGCGCCCATCGCCTCAGCAGCGCGCGCTCGACATCTTTGTCGATTGGATCATCGCCGCCTGCCAGGCGCACAAGGAACGCATGAAGCAATTGATCGACCCGTAGACCTTGGTCTGCCAATCGGGAGGCGTCGCCTCGGCAAACTGAAAAGGCCATCGATGACGCCTATTTGACGCCCAAGGTCACGGCAATCTCCTGTGCCGTTTCGACACCGGAAACGTAAGCCCCATCGCAAGTGCCTTGTCCGCCATAGACCGTCGCCTCGCCGGCGAAGAAGAGGCGATCATCGATGGCACGCTTCAGGTTGGTGCGCTGGTGGCCGTGGCCAGGGCGCGCGCAAGCCCACGAGCCCCGGGTCCACGGCTCGCTTTCCCAGGCCGTTACGATGGAGCGGGTGACGTGTTTGCGGATGTCGTTGCCGAAAATGTCGGCGCACCTGTCGACGGCGAAGTCGTGGCCGGCCTGTTGGCCTTGCTTCTCCAGCCACACGCCGTGGCGGCCGCCGACAAAGACGGACGCGATGTTGTTGCCCATGACGCAGGCATGGATCTTCGCCATATCCCCATCGTCGTGCCAGGTCGTATAGTGGCCGCGGCCGTCCGGTCCAAACACGTCCTTGTCGAAGTGGACGCCCATCTTGTTCTCGGTCCCCATGGGCAGGTTATGGATGGCTTCCGTCTTCCAGTCCGGCAGGCCGGGCGCGAATGTTATCTCGCCCGACGCCAGGACGCCGGTCGAGACGGTGCAGAGAACGGCGCGCCCCCTGATGGTGCCCTTGGGCGTCTCCACCGTCACACCGGGTCCCGACCAGTCGATACGTTCGGCGCGGGTGTTGAGCGAGACCGGCACATCGGCGCCCCATGCGGCGACCAGATTGCCGTAGCCGTTGAGCACGGCATAGCCCAGCTCACCGACGGAGCTCGCGGAATCGGTGGTCGACACGAGGTCGACATCCATGCCCCACGACGTCGCCAGACCGCCCACATGGGGCGGTGCAAATTCGTGCCCGAGATCGATTACATCGGCGATCGCCACATCCCGTTTGTCTTCCGCGGCGGCAAACACCGCCTCGTCACTCACCTCGTAGTAGCGCACGCAGGCGGCGCGTTGCTCCTCGTTCAAAGGCTCGCCGTTTCTGTAGAAACGGTGGTTCTCAAGCTCGAACATCGTGTCTTTGTCTTTGCCCAGCTCGATCCCCAGGGCATCGGCGATCGGAACGAACGGATTGACGGCGCCGCCCACCAGCCAGGCGCATCCCAGGTCGAACCAGGCACCGGGCGCAACCTCCTCAGAGTAGGCGCGTCCACCGATACGGTGCGATCCCTCGATGACCGTATGGGTCAAACCTTGGCGTGAAAGTTCTTTGGCCGCCGCGATCCCCGCCGCGCCGGCGCCAATGACAATGACGTCGCAATCCGATGACACGCCGTCCTCCTAGCAACTCAACAAAACGTCACGACTCAATAGCCACCGCACCTGCCAATGGCGGATCGCGAGAACCGCATTGGCAGATGCGGCTGGAACTTCTTGATCTCTGCGCCTACCAGCCCGCCAGGATCTCCTCATAGAGTGTGGCGATCCGGCTGGTGAACTCGTCCGACGTCGGGATCTGGTACTTGCCCGCACCGAGCACGTCATCCGGATTGCGGCTCAGCCCCAGTTCGGCGAGCCGTTCCTCGCTCACCCGCTCAAAGGACTTTATGTTTGAATGGCCATAGCCATAGACATCGATCAGGAACTCGCCTGATGCCGGGCTAAGCAGGGAGTCGATCACATCATGGGCCTTGTCCACATGGGGCGCGTTTGCGGAGATCACGGCACCGCAGACCCATGTCAAGGCTCCCTCCTTCGGTGACGCGAACTCGACAGGCACGCCTTCAGCCTTCAGCGCGACGGCCGAGCTGTTCCAGGTCATGGCGGCAACCAGTTCGCCGGCCGCCAAGGCCTGTTCCATAGTGGTCATGTCATCGGTGTACATGCGCACCAGCGGCAACTGCTCACGCAACAGACTGGCCACCTTCTGGATGCTCTCTTCGGTCTCGATCTCGTCGAACGGCACGCCGGCATAGATCGCCGCGCACCACCAGGTGTCGCCCTCGTTGCCGATCATGCCGATCTTGCCCGCGTAGCGTTCGTCCCACAGGACACCCCAGGTTTCCTCGCCATCGGGAAAATCCACGAGGTCGGTGCGATAGGTGACCGAGGTCTGGCCCCAGTCCATCGCGGCGAAGTAGTGCTCACCATCGACAGCGGCGATGGATTTCATCGACGGGATGACATCGTCCCAGTGTGACAGCTTGGACGTGTCAAGCGGCTGGAGGACACCGGCATTGACCCAGTTGGGGGCATTCGCGTTGCAGGGATGCAGTACATCGACGACGAAGCCGGCTCGCACTTTAAGCAGACCTTCGTTGCTGCTGGCGTAAGGCGCCGTGTCAGGGTACACGCCATGCTTTTCATGGTACTCGCCCAAGAGCTCGGGAATGTCGTAGCCGTTCCACGTAAAGTAGAAGGCTTGTTCCTCGTCGGCCGCCGCCGGGCGCGCGAAGGCAGGCACCGTCATGACCGACACGCCCGTAGCGGCGAGTAGTTGGCTGAACTGGCGGCGCGACAGCTTGCCCGCCGACGCCTTTTCGATCATGTCATCGATCGAATCTCTGCTATGTGACATCTGTGATGCCTCCCTGTTTTTTGCAGTTTTTGATTCAAGGAACGGATCCTGAGCCCAGGATCACTCAAATTCAGCGTCACATAATTAATTTGAGCGCTCAATCAAAAAAATTATACCCACAGCAAATGGGGGCTCTGGTAGTGTCTTTAGCTACAGTTTTGGTCCCAGGTGAACGACCCTCATCGCCGTTCAGTCGGCATTGGAACGAAGAGCTGCCATGACAAAGTCGCGCGTCGGCAGGCCGCGAGGCGAAAACACCGAGAATGCCAATCGACGGCGTAAGCAGCTTATGGACGCCGCCATTGAGTCGATTGTCGAACATGGGCTTGCGTCCACGACCCTGGCCACGGTCGCCAAGGCATCGGGCCTGTCCCAGGGCACCGCCGTCTTCTATTTCAAGAGCAAGGACTCGTTGCTGGTCGAGACGTTTCGTTACCGCCTGGAAGAGTACAGAGATTTCTGGAAGGAAACCCTGGCCGCCGCCGGCTCCGATCCGGTTGACCGGATCATGGCGTTGGTCTTCGCTGCACTGGCGCCACACCTGATGGAACGCCAGAACCTGGTGTTCTGGAACTCGCTCTGGCACGAAGCGTCCAGAAACAGCGACCTCGCCCAAATGTCCGACCGGTTCGATGCGGCGCGACAGAAAGTCCAGTTGTCCCTTTGCGAAGAGGCCAAGGACCTCTACGCGGGCACGCTCTGGACGCCCAAGACCGTCGCGCACACCCTTGAGACCATGACCGACGGCATGTGGAGCCGGCTCTATTACTCCCCGGACTACATGACACCATTGGATGCCAGAATGGCGGTGGCGACCGTGTTGTCCTTGATCTTCCCGTCACGGACAGACGACATCTTGGCGCGCGCCGCCGACTTTCCGACCCGCTGACGCGGGACGCGCGCGATATCGGAATTCTTTGTCTCCCATGCTCTTTTGCCGTTGCACGCCCCGCGTGTGGCACCTATCGTTTCGGCGATGTCGGTCCCCTCTTCGGAGGGGCGTGAAAGGGAACAGAGGCCGGGCGGAGAACCCGGAAGCTCTGGCTGCCCCCGCAACTGTAAGCGGAGAGTCATCGCTCCTCGTGTGCCACTGGGAAACCGGGAAGGCCGGGCGACGACGAAGACCCGCGAGCCAGGAGACCTGCCGACGTTAGCATCGCCCATCCGCACGTTCGGGGTGTGACGGCGGGACGGTTCTCCGTTGCGGTGATGCGCGCAGGTCGCATTGCACGGGGGGCTCCGCCATGGGCCTTTTCTCAACTTCGTCAAACAGGACCGGCCATCTTGTGGCCGGTGACGGTTCGTCGTGTTTCGCGATCCGCGTTCCCACCGGCGTGGTCGATCGTTTTCCTCGTCGACCCCGCCATGTCAGCGAACGTTTTAGACACGGGGTACCGTCATCATGCGCATCACCAACACCACGTTACCGACTTCACTCATCGCCTCACTCGCTATCGCGGCCGTGACGCAAACCGTCGCCAACGCCCAACAGATCGACGACGGCACGGTCGTCACGCTGCCCGAGATCGTTGTGTCGGCAAGCCGGGTACCGCTGCTGGCCGAGCAGGTGGGCAGCGCCGTCACCGTCATTACCGAAGAGGAACTTGAGGACCGCCAGATCCGCATTGTTTCCGACGTTCTGCGCGACGTGCCGGGTCTGGCCGTCAGCCGGACCGGACCGCAAGGCGCCTTCACCCAAGTCAGGATACGCGGCGCGGAGGGCAATCAGACGCTGGTCCTGATCGACGGCATCGAGGCCAACAACCCGGCCGGCGGTTCGGAGTTCGACTTCGCCAACCTGCTGAACCTGGAGATCGAGCGCGTCGAGGTCCTGCGCGGCCCCCAAAGCGCCCTTTACGGCAGCGATGCGATCGGCGGCGTCATCAACATCATCACCAAAAAGCCCGATGATGGGCTCAGCGTCGTGACGCGCGGCGAACTCGGCTCGTTCAATACGACCAACGGTATGGTGTCGTTCAACTATGGCGCCGAACAGTTCTACGTCGGCGGCGCCTTTGAACGGCTGATGGTCGAAGACCAGTACATCGCCGACGAACGCAACGGCAATCCGGAGAAGGATCCCTATCGCAACAACACCGGCCGCTTCACGTTCGGCGTTCAGCCGACCGACAATTTCGCAATCGACGCCACCGGCTGGATCATCGACAGTTACCGCCACGGCGATGCCTCGGCGGTCGTCGTCGGCGCGGTCGACAACTTTTCGACCAGCAAATCGATCCAACGCTACGGCCGGGCCGGCGCGTCGCTCGACCTGTTCGACGGATTGTGGGGTAACGAGATCAGTATCTCGCGAACCGATGTCGACACGGATTTTCTGAACGCTGCGGGCCTGGAGACGTTCACCTCCGAAGGCACGATCAACAAGATCGATTACCAAGGCGATGTGACATTCGGCGAAGAGGGCGTCGCCGAGCACGGCCTGTCGTTCCTGGCCGAACGAACCACCGAAAGCCAGTTCACAAGCAGCGGATTCGCTGGCCCCAACGACAAGTCGATCACGAGTTACAGTTATGCGGGCGAATACCGCGGCGCCTACCAGGACCAGTTCTTCGTTTCCGCCGGTCTGCGCTATGACGACAACGACCCGTTGTTCGACAACGAGCTGACATGGCGTCTGACTGGCGCCTGGCTCAGCCCCGAATGGGGCACACGGCCCCATGCCAGCGTCGGCACCGGCGTCAAGAACCCCACCCTGTTCGAACTGTTCGGATCGACGCCGACATTCACCGGCAATCCCAACCTGCAGCCTGAAAGCAGCATCGGCTGGGATGTCGGCATCGAGCAGCCGTTTTGGGATGACCGCGTCATCGTCGACGTCACCTATTTCAACAACCGGATCGAGGATCTGATCCAGGGGGGCGGCAATACCGCGATCAACCTGCCGGGCACCAGCAAGATCCAGGGTGTGGAGGTATCGGCGACCGCTGTTGTCATGGAGGGCCTGTCGGTGACGGGCGCCTACACCTACACCGACGGCAAAGATGCCAACGGCGCCGAGCTGGTGCGCCGACCCATGCACATCGCCAGCCTGGTCACGAACTACAACTTCGACGTGGCGGCCATGCCGGCCAATCTGAACCTGGCAATCCGCTATACCGGGGCGCAGGACGATATCGTTTTTCTGTCCTTCTTTCCCAGCGCCACGCGGATTGAGCGCCTGGACGCCTTCACCCTGGTAGATCTGGGCGGTTCGCTCGAGGTCGCCGACGGCGTTGAGATCTATGCCCGCGGCGAAAACCTGCTGGATGAACAGTACCAGGAGGTCTTCGGCTTCGGCACACCGGGCGTCGCGGGTTATGCGGGCCTGCGTCTGGCCTTCTGAACATGTCCGAACAACGGCGACATCGCGCGGTTCGATGCAGCGGGACGGCCACCGTCCCGCTGCTGCTGTTCGCCGTCTGCATGTGTCTGGCTAGCGGCGCTTATGCGAGCGAGGCGCCGCAGCGCATCGTCTCGATGAACGTCTGTACCGACCAGTTGGTGATGCTGCTGGCCGATCGCGATCGGATCGCCTCGGTGAGCTATCTGGCGACCGATCCCTCGGTTTCGTCCATGGTTCGCGAAGCGGCCGGCCTGCCCCAGAACCATGGACTGGCCGAGGAGATCTTCCTGCTCGATCCCGACCTCGTCATTGCCGGCACCTTCACGACACGGCCGACGGTCGCGCTGCTGCAACGGCTGGGGCACCGCGTTCTCGACGTACCGCCGGCCAGCAGTGTCGAGGACATCATCGCCAACATCCGCCTTATCGCGGGCGCGATCGGTGCAGACGAAAGAGGCGAGGCGCTGATCGCCGAGTTTGAGGCAGGGCTAGCGGCGCTTGGCGGCGGCCCAGGTGACGGCATGCCGGCGGTCGCCTATTGGTCGAACGGCTTCACCAGCGGCGGCGGCACGCTCGCCGCCGACATCATGACACGGGCCGGCTTGACCAACCTGGCCGCCGAACGCGGCTTGACCGGCACCGCCCAGATGCCGCTTGAGGCTCTGGTCTCCAGCGACCCGCAACTTCTCGTGCTCGGACCACGCTACAGGGGCAACGCCCTGGCCCATCAGATACTGGACCACCCGGCGCTGCAGGCCTGGGCGGACTCAAGGCACGTCGTCACCATTGAGGATGCCGCGTGGGTGTGCGGCACGCCGCTGGTGCTGAAGGCCGTCGCGCGTCTGGTCGCAGCGCGCCGCGCGACGGCTCCATGACCGCGCGCGCCGGCCTTACCGAAGTCGCCCTGCTGATCCTGGTCGTGGCGCTTTTTGTCGTTTCTCTCTTGGTCGGTCCGGCGGCGATCGGTCTGGGCGCAACGCTCAACGCGCTGGTCGGCGGCGATGTTGAGACGACCGGGCTGATCGTCCGCGAGATCCGTCTACCGCGCGCGATCCTGGCGACCATGCTGGGGGCGACGCTGGGTCTGTCCGGCGCCGTTCTGCAGGGCTATCTGCGTAATCCGTTGGCCGAGCCAGGCGTGGTCGGCGTGACGGCCTCGGCGGCGCTCGGCGCCGTTGTCGCCTTCTACTTCGGGCTCTCGACGCTGTTCGCCCTGGCGCTGCCGCTGGGCGGCATCGCCGGCGCGCTGATCGGCGTCATCATCATCCAGGGTCTGACCGGGCGCCATGCCGGCACGCTGACGGTGATCCTGGCCGGCGTTGCCATCACCAGCCTGGCCGGCGCGCTGACCGCGCTGGCGCTCAACCTGGCGCCCAACCCCTTCGCGGCCATGGAGATCATGTTCTGGCTGATGGGTTCGCTGGCCGACCGCAGCATGGATCACGTCTGGCTTGTCCTGCCGTTCCTCGTCGTCGGCTGGATTATGCTGCTGATCCTCGCCAGGCCGCTCGACGCGCTTACCCTGGGCGAAGAGACGGCGGCGAGCCTGGGCGTCAACCTGATCAATCTGCGCCGTCTGGCCATCGTGGGCACCGCTCTTTCGGTCGGCGCGGTCACGGCAGTCGCCGGCGCCGTCGGATTTGTCGGCCTTGTCGTGCCGCATCTTCTACGTCCGCTCGTCGGTCATCGGCCGGGCCGCCTGCTCTTGGCCAGCATGCTCGGCGGCGCGGCGCTGGTGAACGCCGCCGACATTGCGGTACGCGTGGTGGCGCCCGAACGGGACCTGAAGCTGGGCGTCGTCACGGCCCTGATCGGCGCGCCGTTCTTCTTCTGGCTGCTGCTGAAGAGCCGGCGGGCCGGCACATGACGCGGCTAACCGCCGACAAAGTCTCCATCACCCTTGGCGCACAGCTTATCGTCGACCGGGCGGATGCGGTCGTCGCGCCATCCTGTGTCACCGGCATCATCGGTCCCAAC
>JANQGO010000348.1 GCA_028277285.1 Alphaproteobacteria bacterium
CGAATTGGCCGAGGCGAGCGCGACCATATCGTCGACCGGGAAGTTCCGCTCGGCGAGGATCTGCAGCATCTCGTTGCCAACCGCGCCCGTGGCGCCGACAACCGCCATTTTGTAACCCATCACCCTCTCCTTTCGCCGCCCGGACGAAACACGCCGGGCATCATACAAGCAAAGCAACAAAAAAGGGGCCTTCCGGCCCCTTCGTTCATCTGATGGCACGCCAACCGGGCCGGTGGTCAGCGCCTCACTACCGGGGTTTTGGTCGTGGTCGTGGTCATGGCGGCACCGCCCGCGGCGGCGGCCAGATCGACCGTGTTGATGCAACAAACGTTCAGCATGGGACCAAAACTCAAACGAATCGGTTTTCGATGGCGCGGAATATGGCGTCAGTCCGCCCGCGATGCAAGGCCCCAAACGGCTTACCCTTTAGGCCCAGCGCTGACGCGCAGGCTCGACCCTGCTCGCTGCCTGGGCCATCCTGATGCCTTCGACAGTTAGCGACATGGAGGCGGCGAGGACCCATGACATGCGAACGCAAGGTCGCCATCGTCACCGGCTCGGCCACCGGCATCGGCGCAGCAAGCGCCCGGCGCCTGGCCGGCGATGGATGGAACGTCGTCATCAACTACACCAAGAGCGAAGCCGAGGCCCAGCAGACCGCACGATTGTGCCGCGATGTCGGCGCCGACTTTTTTGTTTGCCAAGGCAGCGTCGCGGACGACGAGTCCTGCCGGGCCATGGTCGATGCCGCGGTTGGCCGCTGGGGCCGCCTCGATGCACTCGTCAACAACGCCGGCACCACACGCTTCGTGCCGCTGCATGAGATGGACTCCGTGGCCCCGGAGGACTTCGAGACAATCATGAGTGTTAATGTCCGCGGCGCGTTTCAGATGGCGCGCGCGGCCGAGGATGCGTTACGCGCGACACGCGGCAGCGTCGTCAACATTTCGTCCCATTCCGGTATGTCGGGTTACGGCAGTTCGGTCGTCTATGCTGCGTCGAAAGGTGCGCTCAACACGCTGACCATGTCGCTGGCGCGCATGCTGGCGCCCGAGGTCCGGGTCAACGCCGTGTGTCCCGGCTATGTCGACACCCGCTGGTCGGCCCGGCGCCTGGGACCGGCCGACTACGCGACGTTCCGCGACAGGGTGCGCGATCTATCGATGCTCAAACACCTGGCGACCGCCGACGATGTCGCCGATGCGGTCGCCTGGTTCGCAGGTGGCGCGCCGGCCGTCACCGGTCAGTTGCTGGTCGTCGATTCAGGCACGCACCTGACGGTCAACACACCTTAAGGGAATCAGTCGGCTGCCTTGTCGAGCTCGCGCAGGATGGCGTCGGCCATGGTGCTGGTCGAGACGCGCGCCTTGCCGTCCTGCATGATGTCCGCGGTTCGCAAACCGCTCTCCAGCACCCGTTCGATCGCGGTCTCCAGCAGTTGCGCTTCCTCGGCCAAATCGAAGGAATAGCGCAGCATCATCGAAAAACTTTGCAGCGTCGCCAGCGGGTTGGCCATGTCCTTGCCCGCGATGTCCGGCGCCGAACCGTGGACGGGCTCATAAAGCGACGGGATACGACCGCCCGCCTCCGCGCCCAAGGATGCCGACGGCAACATGCCGAGCGAACCGGTCAGCATCGCGGCCGCGTCCGACAGGATGTCGCCGAACATGTTGCCGGTAACGATAACATCGAACTGTTTGGGGTCGCGCACCAACTGCATGGCCGCGTTGTCGACATACATGTGCGACAGCTCGATGTCGGGGTATTCCTCCTGGTGCAGCGCGATGACCTCCTCGCGCCACAGGATGGAGACATCCAGCACGTTGGCCTTATCGACGCTGCACACGCGGCCGTTCCGTTTCTTGGCCAGATCGAAAGCGACACGGGCGATGCGCCGCACCTCTTCGGTCGTGTAGACCATGGTGTTGAAGCCTTTGCGCTCGCCACCGCCAAGGTCGTCGATGCCGCGCGGTTCACCGAAATAGATACCGCCGGTCAGTTCGCGCACGACCATGATGTCGAGGCCCGACACCAGCTCCGTCTTCAGGGTCGAGGCCTCCGCCAGGGCCGGGAAGACAACGGCCGGGCGCAGGTTGGCGAACAAACCCATTTCCTTGCGGATCTTTAAGAGGCCGGCCTCAGGCTTGTGCTCGCGTGCCAGACCGTCCCATTGCGGGCCGCCGACGGCGCCCAACAACACGGCGTCGGCCTGTTTCGCGCGCTCGATTGCTGAGTCCGTCAACGGCGTCCCGTGCGTATCGAACGCAATGCCGCCGATCAGGTCGTGTTCGACATCAAACTGCAGCGACCGGTACTTCGCGTACCAATCGATTACCCGTTCCGTTACGGCCATGACCTCACGGCCAATGCCATCGCCAGGCAGCATCAGCAGCTGCTTGTTGGCTGTCATCTCGCTCCCCCCAACCAGAAGGTCTGTTTACGGACCGGCGATCAGCGCAGATGGGTTGCGCCTGCCATGCCCCGAAGCAGTCCGTGGCGCATCCCCTACCAGCGCATCAAGGGGAATGATAGGAGTTTTTCATGGGTGCAAGCGAGAGCATGCGCCGGCGACCGCAAGCGGTTGGATTATGACGATGTGGGATTGCCGATATAGGCGACAAAGTCCATCTCGACTCGCGCGTCGATCGTCAATGCGGTGACGACGCAGATGCGCGCCGGTGGTTCGCCGCCTATGCAATCTGAATAAACTTTGTTGAACGCATCAAAGTCTACAGCGTAGGCCAGATAGACATTCACCTTCACGAGATCATCGATCGTTGCGCCGGCCCGGCCGAGGATGTCGGCAAGATCGTCGAAGATCTTATTCACTTCGGCGCCGACGCCGCCCGGCACGATCTCGGCATTGTCGTCGAACCCCACCATGCCCGAGACGAAGATGAAGTCGCCGGCGCGAACCGCCTCGGAGAGCGGGAGCCCTTCGGCGTTGGTGTCGGCGATGATCTGCTTGGTCATATCGTTTTCCTTAATCGCCGAGTCCGGCATGGCGGCACACGATCTCGACAGATTTCACGAGTGCCTTGGCGGCGAGTTCGGCGCGCTCCGTGATTAGCGCGCCGTGGCGGTCGAGCAGCCCGAGGCCAGGATTGAGCAACATGTTGCCGGCATAGATCGTCGCCGGCTCCACGCCCATGGCGGCGGTCGCCAGCAGGATCGGGTTGGTGTCGGCGTAAAGATCCTCGAGCGTGAAGAGGGGAATGCCGAAACCGTCGCCGTCCCAGGTCCGGCTGTAGTTAAGCTCCGTCCCGCCCATGTGATAGGACTTCGTCAAGATCAGACCGTCGCGGAAACGCGACGGCTCAAGCTCCGCGAACGCCGCTTCCATGATGGCATGGTATTGGTCGACCGGCCGGCGGATGCGATCTGGCTCGTCGCGTACCATCTCTAGATAGGCGAGCAAACCGATGACCGAATCGCGGCCGGGATCGGTTGCGGAGAACACGCCCTTGCCATGCGACGAGACATGACCAAAACGCTGGCCGGCCAGACCGAGTCCCTTGCGGATCGTCAGCATCACCTCTTCGCTGCCGATGATCAGGCCCGCGCAAGGCGAGCGTCCGGCCTTGTCCATGCTCCAGACCATGACATCGGCGCCAAGGTCTTCGGACGACCAACCGATGATCGGCACGCAGCTTGCGGCATCGACCAGGAACGGCACGTCAAAGGCGCGCGCCAGTTCACCCATCTTGCGCATCAAGGATGGGCGGCCGTCTCCGTCGCGCGCGCCGTGTCCGTAACCCGGCGTGTCGTAGCCCACCGTATGCAGACCGCTCAGCGACGTCGCGTGGCGCTCCGCCAGCCCTCTGAGGTTCGCCATCGTGCCATCGACATCGATGTCCGTCAGGAACGGCACGATGTTCTGGCGCACGCCGTGCACCTCATAGCGCGCACCAGCGAAGCGGGCATAAAGCGTGTCGAGGTTCGGCAGGCACTTGCCCTCCATACCGAACTCGCCGGCGCTAACCGACCGGTCGATGTTGGCGTTCTTGTATTTCGGCGGAAAGGCGCGGCCATAGGCCATGCCCCATTCGATATCCTCGCCGTAGGTTGCGAGCATGCGCGCCCGATAGGCCTCACCCTTGCGCATGAAAGGCGGTGCCATCAGCGACTCGATCACCACGCGCAGCGCAGCCTCGCAGGTGTTGACCACCGCCGCGTCATAACCATCGCCATAGATATCCTTGACCACCGTCCGCAACCGATCCTCGACCGCGCGCAAGGGCAAGATCTCCGATTGGTTGGCGGCGACAATCGCGTCAAGAACGTAATCCGGCAGCCTCGCCGGACAGGATGACGCGCCCGAGTAGAGCCCGATGTTGCCATGCAAGTCGCCCAGTCCAAGCGTTTCGCCGTAACGTTCGGCGTCGGCGACGATCTTGGGGAAGCTATCGTAGATTCTTTGATACCACTCGTGACGGTGCATCGTGGTTTGATCTCCCTGGTGGTCCAAGCGCGCCGATCGAAGACACGAGGCATGATCACGAAACCAACTGCCGGTTGGATCATGGACGTGTGATCTTCACTTCACCGTTCGCCAAGGTGCGATAGCGGCCGCGTTCATGACCGGGCGAAGTGAACTTCGCCAATCGCGGGGCCATCCGGTCACGCGTGAGGCTATACTGCGTCGATGGCGAGCACGGTCCCCCACGCTCTTGCAGCCCACGGGCTCAAACTGCGCTATGGCGCAACGGAGGTCCTGCATGGTGTCGACCTTACCGTCGCCCGGGGCGAAAAGGTCGTGCTGCTGGGGCCGTCCGGCTCCGGCAAGTCGAGCCTGCTGCGGTGTTTCAACGGGCTTGAATGGCCTCAGGCCGGGCGTATCGAGATTCTGGGCATGAGCCTGACACCCGACGAGAAACAGTTGCGAGCGATGCGGCGGCGCATGGAGATGATCTTCCAATCCTTCAATCTCTATGCCAACCGCACGGCATTGCAGAACGTCGCGCTGGCGCCGCGTTACCTTCTCGGCATGTCGCACCACGATGCCGAGACGCTCGCCCGTTCGAAGCTCGACGAACTCGGCATCGCCGACTTGGCCGACGCTTACCCCTTCCAACTCTCAGGCGGGCAACAGCAACGCGTCGCGATCGCCAGAGCCCTCGCCAAACAGCCGGACATCCTGTTGCTGGACGAACCGACATCGGCGCTGGACCCCGAACTCGTCCAAAGCGTGTTGGACACCATCGAACAGGTCTCGACCGATGGTCTTACCGTTGTCTGCGTGACCCACGAGCTCGGTTTCGCCCGGCGCCTCGCGGACCGGGCCGTCTTCATGGATGGCGGCGTGATCGTCGAGCAGGGTCCGCCTGACAGACTCTTTTCAGCGCCGGCATCGTCGCGCCTGGCACAGTTCCTGCGCCACATCATGCACTAGCGTTTCTTTTAGGGCCGCCAGCCGGGCGCGAACGGCGCGCCGTTTCCGAGGCCGCGACCTTGAGCTCCGGTGACAGCCGCGTCTCGAGCCAGCGGATCGTGCGGATCAGAATCACCACGATCGTCAGATAGATCAACGCGGCGGCCAGTAGCGGCGTGATGGGGTCGAACGTATTGAAGTAGATCTGATGGGCCGCGCTCATCAGGTCGTGGACGGTGATAAAGCTGACCACCGCCGTTCCCTTGACGACAAACACGACCTCGTTGCCGAACCCGCGGATACCGAACCGCGCCGCATGGGCCGCCGTCACATGCCAGAACGTCGCCATGCGCGAAAAACCGGCGGCCCGCGCCGCTTCGATCTCGCCCTTCGGCACGTTTCGCAGCGCACCGGCGATGATCTCCGCCTGAAAACCCGCCGAGTTGAGCGACAAGGCCATCACCGCCACCGGGAACGGTTCCTCGATCAAGAGCCACAGCGGGCTTTCCGTGACGCCCGGCACCTGGGGCAAGCCGTAGTAGATGAGGAACAGGATCGCGAGCAGCGGCGCGCCACGGAAAAAGAAAATGAAGCCGTAGCCGAAGACCTTTGCCGGCCGTGCCGCGCTGTTGCGCGCGATGGCGACCGGCAGGGCGATGGCAAAGCCGATGACAAGTGTCAACGCGATGAGTTGAAGCGTCGTCAACGTGCCCTCGATCATCAGGGGCACATAGGGCTCCAGGGTCGCCCAGTCGGCGATCATGTGGGGTCGACCGGACGCATGAACCGGAACAGCCTGTGCTCCAACGCCAACTGAAGCGCCAGGGCGCCGCCGGCAATGATCAGATAGACGATCAGCGCGATCATGTAGAAGAGCAGGTAGTGTTTGGTGTTCTGACCGGCATCGCCCGCGACGCGCAGCAGATCCTGCAGGCCGATGGCCGCGACCAAGGGCGTCGTCTTCAACGTCACGATCACGAGGTTCATGAGACCGGCGAGCGCATAGCGCAAGGCAAGCGGCAGCTTGACCGTCCAGAACACCTGAAACGGATGAAGACCCAGGGACCGCGCCGCCTCAAGGTAGCCCCCCGGTACGGCGAGGAAAGCGCCGCGAAAGACCTCGCTGGCATAGGCGCCGTGAATCAGGCTTAACGCGATGACGCCGGCCCAAAACGCGCTGATGCCGATGAACCCCTCGAACCCGAAGGGCCGCAGGAGCGCCTGGAGCAGGAATGAGGCGCCGTAATAGACCAGAAAGATGATGAGCAGTTCCGGCAGGCTGCGCATGACCGCGCCATAGCCGACCACGAGCCGGGCCAGAAGGCGGACACGGCTCAGTTCCGCGAGGCCGGCGATCAGACCGATCGTCGTACCGATGGCGATCGAAATGGCCGCCAAGAGAAGGGTGACGCCCAGGCCGAAGAGGAGTTCGTCACCCCACCCCGGCCCGACGTCGAGAATACCCGGCTCCATCGTCTCCGCTGGTTGTTGCGTCGGGTGATGGCGTCGCGTGCCAGCCTACCAGAGATCGTCGGCCCGGATGCTGAGTTCCTCGGGAAAGTAGTTGCGCGAGATTTCATCGAACGTGCCGTCCGCATAGACCTCGCGGATCGCCGCCGCGACCCTGTCTCTCAGCTCGCTGTCCTCCTTGCGGAACATGGCACCAGCGCCCTTGCCCAGGATGGGATCGCTGTAGACCGGACCGAACCATGCGTAGTCCGCGCCTGCGTCGGACGTCAGAAACTCGTTGGCGGGCAACAGCGAATTGAAGGCATAGTCGATGCGCCCGGCCTCCAAATCCGCGTGGATCTGGTCGATGTTCTCGTAGCCGCGGATCTCGACGAGATCGCCGAACTTCGCCCGCACAAACTGCTCTTCCGTCGCGCCCGCATAGACACCGACCTTCTTGCCGTCGAGCCCGTCGGGGATCTCGACCTCTTCGCCTTTCAGGCCATAGAAGCGGTAATTGTCGGAGTAATAGGGAATTGTGAAGTCGACGACCTGTTCGCGCTCCGGCTTGATCGACATGGACGAAAACGCGAAATCGAACTTCTCCGCCAGAAGCGCGGGGATCATGCCGTCGAAGTCCTGTTTGACCCACGTGCACTCCAGGCCCGCGCGCTCGCAGACCGCGTTGCCCAGATCGATCTCGAAGCCGGTATAGCTGCCGTCGGCTTCGGTCTTGCTGAACGGCGGATAGGACGCCTCGGTGGCGACCGTCACCGCGTCATCGGCGACCGCACCCCAGCTCAGCGCGACGGCAACGACGCCCGTTGCAAGCGCGGAAACAAGATGTCTGCCCAAACGATCCATGACTTGACCTCCGTTGATGCCGGCCCGCGGTTTTTTGTCTCGCAGACCTTCACGGCAATTGGGCGCCAAGCCCGGGACCTTTTGTATTCCCGATTGGCGAAGTCCGCTTCAGGGCTGCCGAAGTATGGGTGCCCTTTGGCAACGCACGTTTACCGCTGGTGCGTTCCCGACTAGGGTTGGAATCAACAAGTCAGCCGGTCCACCAGTGTGGGAAGACGCGCGTGCTGAACCGAATCAGTGATGTCGACCTGAGGCTGCTCAGGGTGTTTGTCGCGGTTGTCGAGGCCGGCGGTTTCTCGTTGGCGACGGCCCGGCTGAACGTCGCCGAATCGACCATCAGCTCCCACATGTCGGACCTCGAAGCGCGCCTGGGCATGCGGTTGTGCGAACGCGGGCGCGGCGGTTTTCGCCTGACCAAGCGCGGCGCCGAGGTTCACAGCGCGACGCTGGAACTGCTCGATCAGATCGACCGGTTCCGCGAACATCTGGCGCTGGTCAACGCGCGCGTCGGCGGCGTGATCCGGCTCGGCGTGGCCGACGGTATCATTGGCGACCCGGTCCTCGATATCGCCGGTCACCTGGGACGGGTCTCCGACGAGCACCAGGACGCCCATCTGGAGATCGTCATCGAAACCTCGCGGCGCCTGGAACAACAGCTCCTGAACGAGGAGATCCATGTCGCCATCACCTCGCGGCACCGCCCGATCGCGGGTCTCGACTTTCACGACCTTCATCACGAGCGGAACCTCGTCTATTGCGGCAACAAACATCCGCTGTTCGACAAGGACGACGACGCCATCACCATCGAGATGATGGAAGCGGCATCGCCGATCGCGCGCGGCTACATCGAGCGCTTCGACGAGGCGTTTTTTCGCCCGGAAAGCCACCATGCGGTCGTCTATCAGATCGAGGCGGCCGCCATGCTGATTCTAAGCGGCCGCCACATCGGATTCCTGCCGATGCACTACGCGCAGAGTTACGTCGACAAGGGACAGATGCGGCCGCTCAAACAGGACGAGATCGTACTGGACGTGCCCTTCAGCGTGGCCGTCAAGCGCAGCCGCGCCGGCAACCCCACAATCGTCTCACTGCTTGCGTGTTTCCTGGAGACGGACGAAACGGTCGTCGCTTAACGCTGGCAAAAGACCGGGTTGTCAGACCCAGGGGTGTTTCTCACCGCGTTCGGCTTCGAAGTCGGAAATCTGATCGTCCATCTGCATGGTCAGACCGATCTCGTCGAGACCATTCAACAGACGGTGCTTGCGCGCCGCGTCGATGTCGAACTCGACCTTCTCGCCGTCGGGCCGGGTGATCGTCTGCGCTTCCAGGTCGATGGTGAAGCGCGCGTTGGCGCCCAGGCCGGCGTCGGCAAACAGGCGGTGTACCTCCCAGTCGGGGAGTTCGATGCACAGGATGCCGTTGTTGACGCAGTTGTTGAAAAAGATGTCGGCGAAGCTTGGCGCGATGACGCAGCGGATGCCGAAATCGAGCAGCGCCCACGGTGCGTGCTCGCGGCTCGAGCCGCAACCGAAGTTTTCGTCGGCGATCAGGATCTGGGCGTTGCGGTAGGCGTCCTGGTTCAAGATGAACTCAGGGATCTCCTCACCTTCCGGCGTGAAGCGCATTTCGTCGAACAAGTGTTTGCCCAGGCCCGTGCGCTTGATCGTCTTCAGGTACTGCTTGGGAATGATCATGTCGGTGTCGACATTGATCATCGGCAGCGGCGCGGCGATACCGGTCAGCGTGGTGAACTTGTCCATGATCGTCTCCCTCAGCCTACCAGCTTGCGCACGTCGGTCAGCGTGCCGGTAACGGCGGCGGCCGCCGCCATGGCTGGGCTGACCAGGTGGCTGCGCAAGCTGGTAGGCTGAGGGAGACGATCATGGACAAGTTCACCACGCTGACCCGTATCGCCGCGCCGCTGCCC
>JANQGO010000417.1 GCA_028277285.1 Alphaproteobacteria bacterium
TGGCGGTTCCCGGCCTGCACGCAAGGCGGCGGGATGACCCGCCGACATCAGTCTTTCTTTTCTTCTTCCGCCGCTTCGGGAGCGGCTTCGGGCTCTGGCACGGCTTCCTCGGCGGGAGCCGGCGCTTCCGCAGGCGCAGCCTCAGCCGCCTCTGCCGGAGCCTCAGCTGCCGGCTGTTCGCCCTCGGCCGCGGCCTCGCCTTCGGCCTCCAGGGCCGGCTCGGCGACCGCTTCCAGCTCACCCAGATCGGCGCCGGACTGCGACAGCTCTTCTTGAATACCGTCGAGCACCGCGTCGGCAATCAGGTCGCAGTAAAGGTTGATGGCGCGAATGGCGTCGTCATTGCCGGGAATCGGCAGGGCGATGCCGTCGGGATCGGAATTGCTGTCGATGATCGCGGCAATCGGAATGCCGAGCTTGTTGGCTTCGGCGATCGCGATGTCTTCCTTGTTGGTGTCGATCACGAACAGGATGTCGGGCAGCCCGCCCATATCCTTGATGCCGCCCAGCGCGCGCTCCAGCTTGTCGCGCTCGCGGGTCATCTTCAGGATTTCTTTCTTGGTCAGGCCGGCCAGGTCGCCGTCAAGCTGCTCTTCCAGATCGCGCAGGCGCTTGATCGAATGCGAAATGGTCTTCCAGTTCGTCATCATGCCGCCGAGCCAGCGGTGGTTGACAAAGTACTGGCTGCAGCGGCGCGCGGAATCGGCGATTGGATCCTGCGCCTGGCGCTTGGTGCCGACGAACAGCACGCGCCCGCCACCCGCCACCACGTCGCGGATGGTCTGCAGCGTGTGGCGCAGCATCGGCACGGTCTGCTGCAGATCGATGATGTGAACGTCGTTGCGTTCGCCGAAGATGTACTGCTCCATCTTCGGGTTCCAACGGCGCGTCTGGTGTCCGAAATGAACGCCGGCTTCCAGAAGCTGGCGCATGGAAAATTGCGGCATCGCCATGGATGTCGTCTCCTTTACCGGTTGGGCCTCCGCGGACAGAACCGGCCGAAGCCGGCACCGGATGGCTGGGGCAAAGCCCTGGAGCCTTAGGTCCGCGTGCGGTTTAAGGCGCGGCTTTTAGCGCGCCGCGCCCGAGGTTTCAAGGGTTTGATGGTCGCCGCGCCAGCCGGTTTGCCAGCGTCCGGCGGACTTTTCCTGGTCAATCACCTCGCCGATGCCGTTAAGGGCCTCGATGGAGTTCCGAAGGCCCGGCGACAGGGCATAGCGATCCGGCAGGGCGACCTCGATTTGGCGCGAATCCTGCCGGATCACCAGCAGAATGCGGCCTTTTCCGGAATCCGCGGTTTCCAGGAATTTCTTCAGGCGCGGCAAGGCGCAGGGATCGGTCACGCACACCCGAAACGCGGCCGAAGCACTGGCCGCGGCCCTATCGAGCGGTTCCAGCCGGTTGGCGGAAAACTTGACCGTATCGCCGTCAACCCGGGCGCTGGCGTCGATCAGGACCGGCTTCTGGTCGTCCAGGAGGTCGCGGCTGGCCGCCAAAACCTCCGAAAACAGCACGATCTCGTGGGATCCGCTGGTATCCGACACCATGGCGAAGGCAAAACGCGAGCCCTTCCCGCTGGTTCGCTCCCGCCGCGAAACCGGCACGCCGGCGAGTTTGAAGACGGTGGCGCCCTGGTTGAGCGCGCGGTCGGTCGCCTGGAGAAAGGTCACGACACCCATGCGGTCGAGCGCCTCGGCATAGGGCTCCAGGGGATGGGCCGTCAGGTGAAAGCCGATCGCCTCGAACTCCTCGCGCAACTGGTCGCTCGGCAACCAGTCCTCGACCTCCACGAGGTTCGGCAGCGCGGGGCCCTCGCCCCCGCCGCCGCCGAAGAGGCTCTCCTGCTGGCTTTCGCGTTCCTCCGCGGCCACCGTATTGAAGCGGACAAGCAGGTCGACATTGCCGACCACCTTGGCCCGGCGCGGCTCCAGCCGGTCGAAGGCGCCGGCGCGCGCCAGATTTTCGATCTGGCGCTTGTTCATGACCCGGCTTTCCAGGCGCTGGGCAAAGTTGAACAGATCGGTGAAGGGTCCATTGGCCTCACGCTCGGCAACCAGATCCTCCATCGCCTGGGCGCCGACGTTCTTGATCGCTGCCAAAGCATAACGCACCGCCTTGGTGCCATCCTCGCGCCGCTCCACCGTGAACTCGACGCCGGACGCGTTGACGTCCGGCGGCAGCAGTTCGATGTCGAGCCGGGTCAGCTCCTGGCGGAAGATGTTGAGTTTGTCGGTGTTGCCCATATCGAGCGTCATCGACGCAGCCAGAAACTCGACGGGATGGTTGGCCTTCAGATAGGCCGTCTGATAGGCGATCAGGGCGTAGGCGGCGGCATGGCTCTTGTTGAAGCCGTAGCCCGCGAACTTGGCGACCAGGTCGAAGATGTAGCTTGCCTTCGACTCCTTGAGGTCGCGCTCCATGGCGCCCGACACGAAACGCTCGCGCTGAGCGTCCATCTCCGCCTTGATCTTCTTGCCCATGGCGCGACGCAACAGGTCAGCGTCACCCAGGCTATAACCCGACAGGATCTTGGCGATTTCCATCACCTGTTCCTGATAGATGATGACGCCGTAGGTTTCGGTCAGCATCTCCTTCAGGCGCGGCTCGAGGTAATCGACCTCCTCGTCGCCGTGTTTGCGGGCGATGAAACTCGGGATGTTGTCCATCGGGCCCGGCCGGTAGAGCGCCACCATGGCGATGATGTCTTCGATCTTGTCGGCCTTGAGCTGGCGCAGCGCATCGCGCATGCCCTGGCCTTCCAACTGGAAGATGCCGACCGTCTCGGCGCGGCCCAGCACCTCATAGGCGGCCTTGTCGTCGAGCGGCAGGTTGGCGAGGTCGAGCTCGGTGCCGCCCTCGGCCAGGTAACGGACCGCATATTGCAGGACGGTCAGCGTCTTGAGCCCCAGGAAGTCGAACTTGACCAGGCCCGCCTTCTCCACGTCCTTCATGTGGAACTGGGTGACCGGCATGTCCGAACGCGGATCGCGGTAGAGCGGCACCAGTTCGTCCAGCGGCCGGTCGCCGATCACGACGCCGGCGGCGTGGGTGCTGGCGTGCCGGTAAAGGCCCTCCAGCTTCAGCGCGATATCCAGCAGCCGGGCGACCTGTTCGTCGCTGTCGCGCGCTTCCTGCAACTGCGGTTCACCGGCGATCGCGTCCGCCAGCTTGACCGGATTGGCCGGGTTCGCCGGCACCAGCTTGGCCAGGCGATCGACCTGGCCATAGGGCATCTCCAGGACGCGCCCGACATCGCGCACCACGGCGCGCGCCTGCAAGGTGCCGAACGTGATGATCTGGGCGACCTGATCGTGGCCGTAGCGTTCCTGGACATAGCGGATGACCTCGTCGCGCCGGTCCTGGCAAAAGTCGATGTCGAAGTCCGGCATCGAGACACGTTCGGGATTCAAGAATCGCTCGAACAGCAGGCCAAAGCGGATGGGGTCGAGATCGGTGATGGTGAGCGACCAGGCGACCACCGAACCGGCACCGGAACCACGCCCCGGCCCGACCGGGATGTCCTGGTGCTTCGCCCACTTGATGAAGTCGGCAACGATCAGGAAGTAGCCGGGGAACTCCATGCCGACGATAACGTCGAGTTCGTATTCCAAGCGTTCGCGATAAAGCGCTTCGAGTTCCTCACGCTTCGCCTCGTCCAGTGCGCCCGTCGCGAAGCAGGCGGCGAGCCTCTCGTCGAGCCCTTCGCGCGCCTGGTTGCGTAACTCATCGGCTTCGCTGATCCCTTCGGCTGTCGGAAAGCGCGGCAGAATGGGATTGCGCTTGGGCGCCATCACGCCGCAACGGCGCGCGATCGCCAGGGTGTTCGCGGTGGCCTCCGGCAGGTCCGCGAAGCGGTGGCACATTTCCTCGGCGGACTTGAAGTACTGCTGGGGCGAGGCATGCCGGCGCTGCGGCTGGTTCACCGTCGTGCCGCCGGCGATGCACATCAAGGCGTCGTGGGCCTGATGCATGGCGACGTCCTTGAACATGACGTCGTTGGTCGCGACCAGCGGCAGATCACGCTCATAGGCAATGGCGACAAGGTCTGCTTCGGCCTGGCGCTCGACCGCGAGTTCGTGGCGCTGCAGCTCGATATAGAGCCGGTCCGGGAACATGGCCTGAAGCTCGGCAACCCGCTCGCGCGCCGCGTCGAGCTGGCCGTTGACGATCAGATTGTTAATCGGCCCGCCGGGCCCGCCGGTCAGCGCGATGATGCCTTCGCTGTGCTCGCCCAGGACCGACCAGGAGACATGCGCGGTATCGCCGGGCTCACTCTCCAGATAGGACCGGCTGACCAGCTTCAAGAGGTTGGCATAGCCGGTGTCGTCCTGGGCCAGCAGCAGGATCCGCTCGTCCGGCGCGTTGTGCGGCTGATCGCCGTCGCTCAGCGCCAGCAGCAGACCGATGATCGGCTGCACGCCCGCCTCCGCGCACTTGGCGGAGAACTCCAGGGCACCGAACATGTTGCCGGTATCGGTGATTGCCATGGCGGGCATGTCGTTGCGAACCGCCAGATCAACCAACTCGGGGATCTTGACCGCGCCTTCCAGCAGGGAAAACGGGCTATGAACCCTCAGATGGATGAAGTCAGCGACCATGGCTTAGGATTCCACGAGGCCGACGAAACTTCCATCTCAGCGTCGAGTCGCCGCCTCGACCAAGTGTGGACAAATCACGCGTTATCCCGCGTGCAGGACGCCGTCCTCAAGCCGGACGATGCGGTCCATGCTGGCGGCAAGCTCCAGGTTGTGGGTCGCAACCAGCGCCGCCAGGCCGCGTTCCTGAACCTGGCGTGCCAACACGGCCATGACCTCCAGCGCGGTTTCGTGATCCAGGTTGCCGGTGGGTTCGTCAGCCAGCAGCACGGCGGGGTTATTGGCGAGCGCGCGGGCGATGGCGACGCGCTGCTGTTCGCCGCCGGATAACTGCGCCGGGCGATGGGTCTCACGCTCCTTAAGGCCCATGGATTCGAGCAGCCCGCGCGCCTGCTTGCGCGCCGCCCGCTTGCCGCTGCCGGCAATCATCTGCGGCAGGACGACGTTCTCCAACGCCGAGAACTCCGGCAACAGGTGGTGGAACTGATAGACGAAGCCCAGATAGCGGCGGCGCAACGCCGTGCGGGCGTCGTCACGCATCACGTTGCAGACGTCGCCGGCGATGATGATCTCCCCGGCGTCCGGGCGCTCCAAGAGGCCGGCGATATAAAGCAGGGTCGACTTGCCCGCGCCGGAGGGGCCGACCAGGGCGGCGATCTCGCCGCGGTTCAAGGTCAGGTTCAGGCCGCGCAGCACGTGCAGGTCCTGGCCGCCCTGATGAAAGGTGCGCTCGATGCCTTTAAGCTGAAGCGCGGCGTCACTCATAACGCAGCGCCTCCGCCGGATCGACGCGCGCGGCCCGCCATGCCGGGTAAAGCGTCGCCAGGAAGGTCAGCACCAGCGCCATGACGACGATCGAGACGACCTCCACCCAATCGACGCGCGCCGGCAGTTCGGCGAGGAAATAGACCTCCGCCGGGAACAGTTCGGTACTGGTCAAGACCTGGATGAACTGGCGGATGCTCTCGATGTTCAAGCAGAAGACGATCCCGAGAACCAGGCCAAGCGCCGTGCCGATCAGGCCGATGCTGGCACCGGTCAAGAGGAAGATCCTGAGCAGCGCGCCTCGGGTCGCGCCCATCGTGCGCATGATCGCGATATCGGCGTTCTTGTCCTTCACCAGCATGATCAGGCTGGAAATGATGTTGAAGGCGGCGACCAGGATGATCAGCGTCAGGATCAGGAACATCACGTTGCGTTCGACCTGCAACGCGCCATAGAGGTGGCGGTTGGTCTGCTGCCAGTCGACGACATAAAACGGATTGGCGACCTGCTGGGCGGCGCGGCGCACGGCGAACGGTTCGTTCGGCGTATCGATGTTCAGCTCGACCTGGGTGACCGCCTCATCCAGGCGGAAATAGACCTGCGCCTGGTCGAGCGGCATGAAGACGACGCTGCTGTCGAACTCGTACATGCCGACTTCGAAGACGCCGACGACCGGGTACGAAACCGATCGCGGCACGGTGCCGAAGGCGGTCGGCACCCCCTTTGGCGAGATCAACGTGATGTTGTCGCCGTAGTTGAGCCCCAACCGGTGCAGGAGCTGCGCGCCGACAATGACGCCGGCCTCAACGCCAAAGTCGTCGATCGAGCCGATCTTCACGCTGTCGGCAATCAGCGTCTGCTGCTTGAAGTCTTCCGGCGTCAAGCCTCGCACGACAGCGCCCGTCTGCGCGTTCGGCGATGTCGCCAGCACCTGACCCTGGATCATCGGTGTCGCCATGACGACGCCGTCGATCTCGCTCAGCCGTATAGCGAGTTCATCGTAGTTGCCGATGTTGAGGCCGCCTGTACCGAGCACGGTCACATGGCCGTTAAAACCGAGGATGCGGGTGATGAGCTCGTGCCGGAAACCGTTCATCACGGACATGACGATGATCAGCGCTGCGACGCCCAGGCAGATCCCGAGCAGCGAGAACGCCGCGGTGACCGAGATGAAACCTTCCTGACGCCGCGAGCGCAGGTAACGGAACGCGACGGTGCGCTCGAACGCCCTGATCATAGGGCGCTGTCGATGATTTCAGCCAACGCGGTGTCCGGCGCCACCTCACGCGAGTCGCCGGTGGCGCGGCGCTTCAGCTCGACGACATTGTTCTTCAGGCCGCGCGGCCCGACCGTCAACTGCCAGGGCAGGCCGATCAGGTCCATTTCGGCGAACTTGACCCCTGCCCGTTCCTCGCGGTCGTCATACAGCACCTCGACGCCGGCATCGTTGAGCTGGTTGTAGAGGTCCTCGGCGGCGGCATCGCATTCCGGGCTGCCGGTCTTCAGATTGATCAGGCCGACCGAGAAGGGCGCGACCGCATCGGGCCAGATGATACCGGCGTCGTCGTGGCTCGCCTCGATGATGGCGCCGACCAGACGCGAGACGCCGATACCGTAGGAACCGCCATGGATCGGCACGCGCGTGCCGTCGGGAAGCGTCACAAGGCAGTTCATCGGCTCCGAATACGTCGTGCCGAAATAGAAAATCTGACCGACCTCGATACCGCGCGCCTGGACAAGCTGGCCTTCGTCGACCGGACATTGGGCGGGGTCGTGTTTTTCGTCGGTCGCCGCATAGCGCGAGGTCCACGACCGAACGACGGCATCGAGATCGCCGTCAAGGTCGATGTCTTCGGCAATGGGGTCTCGGTCCAACAGCGCCTGCTCAGCAAAAACACCGGTCTCGCCGGTATCGGCCAGGACGATGAACTCGTGGCTCATGTCGCCACCGATCGGTCCGGTATCGGCAACCATCGGAATCGCCCGAATCCCCATGCGCGCAAAAGTCCTGAGATAGGTCACGAACATGATGTTGTAGGAGCGCTTCGAGGCTTCGAAATCCAAATCGAAGGAATAGGCATCCTTCATATAGAACTCGCGCCCGCGCATGATGCCGAAACGCGGCCTCACCTCATCGCGGAACTTCCACTGGATGTGATAGAGGTTCTTCGGCAGGTCACGGTAGCTCCTGACGGAATCGCGGAAGATCTCGGTGATCTGATCCTCGTTGGTCGGCCCGTAGAGCATTTCGCGATCGTGCCGGTCGCGGATCCTCAGCATCTCCGGCCCATAGGCATCATAGCGGCCGCTTTCGCGCCATAGATCGGCGGGCTGGATGGTCGGCATCAGGAGTTCCTGGGCGCCGGCGGCATCCATCTCCTCGCGCACGATGCGTTCGATGTTTTTCAGAACGCGAAAACCCAGCGGCAGCCAGGAGTAGATCCCGGCGCTCGATTGGCGAATCATGCCGGCGCGCAGCATCAGCCGGTGCGAGGCAATCTGTGCCTCGGCAGGCGTCTCCTTCATGGTCGGCAGGAAGTATCGGGACAGTCGCATGGTCATCCTGGTGGCTGGGTCGTTTGGCGGCGCGCCAATCTAGGCAAGGTGTCCGATTATTCCAAGGCTACAAACGACTTAGGTCCGCTCCTGATGATCCAGGCCGGCGCGCAGCCAGGGCGGATTGGACGCCTTGATCCGGGCAAAAACAGGGCATGATGTGATGTGGGCACCGGGCAGATAGCCGGTCGAGAGCAGAAACTCCTCGACCACCAGCGGTCCTGTGAACTTGAAGGTCTTGCGGAAGAGCTTCGTCCAGGCGTCCTGGGGCTGGGGATTGTGCGCCTCGAGCCAGGCCGAAAAACCGCCGTGGCTGGCTCTCAGCTCGATGATCCGCTGCGCGTTCCAGATCGCCGCGTCGACCTTCAGCCGGTTGCGGATGATGGCGGCATCGGCCAAAAGCCGCGCGCGATCCTTCTCGCGGAAGGCGGCGACCGCGTCGACATCGAAGGCGGCATAGGCGGCGCGGAAGCCATCGCGCTTCTTCAGCATCAATTCCCAGGACAGGCCCGCCTGGTTGATCTCCAGCACCAGCCGCTCGAAGAGCGCGGCTTCGTCGTCGACCGGAAAACCGTACTCCGTATCGTGATAGCCGGCGTGAATGGGATTGCCGGGCGCGAACGCGCAGTAGCTAGCGCTCACCGTAGATCAGCTCCCTGAAGACAATCCATTCGAGGTCATCGGCAACATAGACGGCGCCGACCAAAACAATGGCGATCACGGTCGCCGCGGCGGCTTTGCGCCACAGCATCGGCCTGTCGGGCGCGCCGGGGTCGTGCCCCTCGTCGACGGCCCGATCATGGCGCACGCCGAACGGCAGCGACATGAAGAAGACAAGCCACCAGACAATCAGAAAGACAACGATGAGACCGAAGGGGCCCATCGCCGGTCAGACCTGTTCGATCTCAACCAACGTGCCGCAGAAATCCTTGGGATGCAGGAACAGCACCGGCTTGCCGTGGGCGCCGATCTTCGGCTCGCCATTACCGATGACACGCGCACCTTCGGCGACGATCTGGTCGCGCGCGGCGATGATGTCCTCGACCTCGTAGCACACGTGATGCATGCCGCCGGACGGGTTGCGTTCCAGGAACGCGGCAACGGGCGAATCCTCGCCCAACGGGGCCAGCAGCTCGATCTTGGTGTTGGGCAGTGTGATGAAGACCGTCGTGACGCCGTGATCCGGCTCGTCGACGGCCTCGGATACCTCGGCACCCAAGGTATTGCGATAGACAGCGCTCGCGGCCTCCAGATCAGGCACCACGATCGCCACATGGTTCAGCCGACCGATCATTGTCGTCTCCTTCAGACTCTCACCAGTTGCACATCAACCACCGGGCGCCCGCCCAGTTCGTTACGCAGGAAGCGGCGCGCGCTGACACGCACCGCCTCCCCTAGCACGTCATCGTCGCGGCGCTGCGGCCGCGGCATGGCTTCAACCTTGTCTATCACCTCATCCACCACGCCATCCAGCACCGCCTCTTCCTCGTCGTCATCCTCCAGCAGGCCATGCGCCGACACCACGGGGTCGGCGACCAGCTCGCCGTCGCGGTCGACAACCACCGTGACGAAGGCGACGCCGTTATGCATCAGGCGGCGTCGCTCGCGCACGATGTTGCCGTCAACCGGCACCGTGCCGTTGCCGGACCAGGCCAGCCGGCCATGGTGGACGTGGTCGATGATCTCCGGCGTACCGGGCGCCAAACGCACCATGGTGCCGTTCGCGACGGTCACCGCGTCCGGCACCTGCAGTTCGCGGGCCAGTTTGGCGTGCTCGCGCAGATGGCGCGCCTCGCCGTGCACCGGCACGGCGATCTGCGGGCGCACCCATTGGTACATGGCCGCCAACTCGTCGCGATTGGGATGACCGGACACGTGGACGAAGTGGTCCTTTTCCGTGATCACGTGGATGCCCAGATCGATCATGAGGTTGATCAGGTCATAGATCGGCCGCTCGTTGCCGGGAATGATCTTGGACGAAAAGATCACGGTGTCGCCGCGCTCCAGCTCAACCACCGGATGGGTCCGGTTGGCGATGCGCGACAGCGCCGCGTTGGGTTCGCCCTGGCATCCGGTGGTTAGATAGAGAACCTTGTCGGCCGGCAGGTCGACGGCGTCGCGATCGGACAGGAAGTGCACGTCGCGTGGCAGGTAACCGGTCTCGCGCGCGCAGTCCAGGATCCGCCACATGGACCGGCCGACCACGGCGACGCTGCGGCTGTTGTTGGCGGCGACCTCGAAGACAGTGAGAAGCCGCGCCAGGTTGCTGGCGAAGGTCGCGATGGCGACCCGGCCCGTCTGGCCGGCTACCAGGTCGTCCAGCCCTTTCCGCACCTCGGCCTCGGAACCGGACGTCCCCGGGCGGAACACGTTGGTGGAGTCGCAGACCATGGCCAGCACGCCGTCATCGCCCAGCGAGCGCAGCGCTTTTTCATCGGCCGCATCGCCGACCAGGGGATCGGGATCGAGTTTCCAGTCGCCGGTGTGCAGCACCGTGCCTGCGGGCGTCGTCACCGCCAGCGCGTTCGGCTCGGGGATCGAATGGGTCAGCGAGATCAGCTCGACCTCGAACGGATCGAGGTCGATGGTGCCGCCGAGCGGCACCTCGGTGATGACGAGGTCCTCGATGCCCTCGGCGCCTTCGTCCAGCTTGCGCCGCAGAAGCGCGGCGGCAAACGGGGTCGCATAGACCGGGCATTGCAGTTCCGGCCAAAGATAAGGCACCGCGCCCAGGTGATCCTCGTGGGCATGGGTCAGCACCAGGCCGATCAGCTTTTCGCGCCGCTCCGCGATGAACGACAGGTCCGGCATGACCAGATCGATGCCCGGCAGTTCGTCGCCGGCAAAGGCGACGCCCAGATCGCACATCAGCCACGAACCATCGTATTCGTAGAGGTTCAGGTTCATGCCGATCTCGCCTGCCCCGCCAAGGGGCAGGAAATGGAGCGCTTGGCTTTTTGTCATGCTAGGCGTTGTCGGGCCTGTTCCGTCGATAGATTTCCAACAGGCCGCGTACGGTCACGTCGGGGTCATAACTATCAATGGTGTCGGTGGCCGCATCAAACAAGGGGCCCAGGCCGCCGGTCGCCACCACCTTCATGGGCTCGCCGTACTCCGCGCGAATACGGGTCACCGTACCTTCGATGAGGCTGACATAACCCCAGTAAACACCTGATTCCATGGAGTTAACGGTGTTGCGCCCGATCACCGTCGGCGGCCGCCTGACGCCGACCCGCGGCAGCCGCGCGGAAACCCGGTGCATGGCATCAAGCGCCAGGGAAATTCCCGGCGCCAAGACGCCGCCG
>JANQGO010000421.1 GCA_028277285.1 Alphaproteobacteria bacterium
CGGCGCCTACCGGATCGACGCTCACGGCATGGAGGTTGATGCCCAGGGCAGCGAACGCCAATGGATTACCGACGGCGATCCGTTGTCGGGTGGCGGCGAGGTGTCGTGGCGTATCGCGCAGCGTCGCGGTGACTGGGACATCGCCATCGAAGCGACGACAACCGTCACCGCCGATGCCGAGAGCTTTCTTGTCGAGGCCAATATCCGTGCGGAGGAGGCGGGCGACGAGGTCTACAGCCGCCACCTTTCTCGCCGGATACCCCGCCAGTTGGCATAAAAGAAGGGCCGGTCGCGCACGACCGGCCCTATCGTTAGAAGACGGGTATTGGTCAGGCCGAGCCGTCGTCGAGCCAGACGTCTTCCCAATACATCCAGCCGGTGAAGCCGTGGGGATGGCCCTTCAGGTCCTTCACCTTGGAGCTGTAGCCGTCGATCCAGTTGGTGAAGACCGGCGTCACCGTCGAGCCTTCATCGCGCATGATGACCTGGATGTCGCGATACATCTCCTTGCGCAGATCCGTATCGGTCGTCTTGCGTGCTTCCAGGACCAGATTGTCGAATTTCTCGTTCGACCAGAAGCTCTCGTTCCACGAACCGCCAGTGATATAGGCGATCGACAGCATCAGATCGGCGGTCGGACGGCCGTACCAGGACGAGCCGCACCACGGCACGACCATCCACACGGCGCTCCAGTAACCGTCTGACGGCACTTTCTTGACGTTCACCTTCAGGCCCGATTCGCGCATCAGCTCGGCCATGACGACACTGGCATTGGCGCCGCCGAAGTTGGCGTCGGAGGCGTTAAGCTCGAACTCGGCATTCTCCATGCCGGCTTCCTTAAGGTAGAACTTCACCTTGTCGGGATCATGGGCCAGTGGTTCGACATCCGCGGCGAAGAAGGGATCGAATTCAGGGATCGGATGGTCGCGCCCGACGACGCCGTTGCCTTCCCAGGCCAGGTCCAGCATGCGCTGACGGTCCACCGCGTGCTTGATCGCAAGCCTGACATTGTTGTCGGTGTAAGGCGCGGTATCCGCACGCATCGGATAGGTCGGATGGGCGCCGCCCGGCTGGTTCAAAACATGCGCGTTGTCCGACGCTTCGACCTCGGCCATCAGCTGAGGATCAAGTGCTGCGATGATATCGGCCTCGCCGGCAAGCAGAGCGTTCACGCGCGACGCGTTATCGGGAATGCCGAACGTCTCGATCTCGTCGATATAGGGCCGGCCGCTGCGGTGATAGTTGGGGTTGCGGACGAAGACCGCGGCGATGCCCGGCTCGAACTCATCGACCATCCAGGCGCCGGTGCCCACCGCGTTGCCGGACGTGTAGGCCTCGGTATCCTGCCCCTCCGGCTGTACGGTGAAATGGTACTCCGTCAGCAGATAGGGGATATCCGCGTTGGGCGCCTTCATGTTGAAGACGACATGTTTGTCGCCGTCGGCCACGATCGTGTCGACGTCGCCCAGATAGGCGTTCGCCGGCGATCCGATGTCGGGGTTCAAATGACGGTTAAAGGAATAGGCGACATCGGCCGCGGTCATGGTCTTGCCGTTATGGAACTCGACGCCCTCCATCAGCTCGATGGTCCACACCGTGGCGTCGCCGTTCGATTCCCAACTGGTGCCCAGATTGCCGACAAGGCCCTGGTCCGGCAGGAAGTCGATCAGGCGGTTGTAGAGCAGACCGGAGCGCATGATGTCGATGCCGCCGACGATCTTCGCCGGGTCCAGCGTGTCGCCCGCGTGGCTACCGGTCGACGCCACCCGCATGTAGCCGCCGGACTTCGGTTCGGCCGCTTGGGCCTCCTCGATGGTTGCGCTGACGAACGTGCCAGCGGCCGCGGCGCTCAGGCCCATGCTCATCAGGCCGGCATTGAAATCGCGGCGCGACACCTTGCCTCTAAGGAACTCGCGCTTCAGTACGTCCTTCTTATCCATGAACTGCCTCCCGTGTTCGGCACGTCGTTTCACCGTGACCCCGATCCCAGGGTCCTCGGCGCCATGGTAGGCCAAGCTGTTCGCAAAGGTCACATGTTTTGACGATATCGCAGGTCTGTGCGTGCAGCTAGGCCGCTATCTTCAACCCTTTGGCGATTGCCTGCACCTGGTCGATGCCGCTCAGATAGGCACCGTGACAGGTCGCGAAGAACGAGGTGTGCGTGGCCTCGCCGGCGAAGAACACGGTGTCGTCGATCGGCTTGGCCAGTTCCGCGCGCACGTGACCCTTGCCCGGCGCGGTGCCGGAATAGGAGCCGAGGGTCCAGGGGTCGCCCTCCCATGCCGTCACGATCACGCGGTCCGTCAAAGACTTGGCGATATCGTTGCCGAATGCTCCGACCAATCGTTCGGTGACGTAGTCGACCGATGCCTGCTGGCCCGCGCGCTCGAGCCATGAGCCGAAGCGCCCGCCGGTCACGCCGCAGACGTAAGGGTGGCCAAAAGGTCTGATCTCGATCGACATCGGTACGTCGTCACCGTCCAACATGATGGTGGCGTTGTCCTTGACGTCGGGGCCGAAGGGATTGTCGTTCAGCATGATGGCAATGCGGTTGTGCACGCCAAGCGGCAGCGCGGCGATGGCGTCCTGTTTCCATGCCGGCAGGGCCGGGTCGAACGTGATGGCGCCTGACGCCAGAACGTTCGTCGAGACGGTGATCAAAACCCGCCGCGCCTTGACGCTGCCTTTCGTCGATTCGACCGTCACGCCGTCGCCACGCCAGGCGACGCGGGAAACCGCCGCGTTAAGGGTGACCGGCACGGCGGCCGCCCACTGCGCCACAAGCGCACCGAAACCCTCTCTCAAGGGCCAGTTTTCGTCGGTGTCGTTATAGGCGACGTGGTCGATAATCGACACCTGGTCGATATCGTGCGAGGTGCCGAGCGAGGACCAATAGGCGAGGTAAGGCCCCCACGGGCTGGCGAGATCGATGAAGTCGGCCGTGGCGACATCCTTGCCGTCGGCTGCCGCCGCCTCGATGGCGTCGTCCAGGGCCTCTTCGGTGTCTTCCAGTTCGGCCATCTTCTCGTCCGACAGCCACGAACCGCGCTCGAAGATCGAGGAGTGCCAGTCGCTGTCCTTCTGGTAGTGGAATCCCTCGCGCTCGGCGATGGCGACGAAGGGGTTGAGGCTCGCCGAATGCATCCAATGGCAACCCAGGTCGAACGGCACGCCCGGTGCCAGATCCTCGGTATAGGCCCGCCCGCCGATGCGGTGCGAGGCCTCCAGCAGCGTGAAGGTCAGACCCAGCTTCTGCGCCTCTTTGGCCGCAGCCAATCCGGCTGCGCCGGCGCCAACGATGACCAGATCGACATCCGAAGACATTTTCTCACCTATTCCAGTTTGATTCCTACACCGTAGAGCAAATGCCCGGGCAGGTAAATTGGACTTGTGTAGCCTGGCCCATGCTGGCCTACGTTAGGGGTGTCAGCGACGGCGGGGTCACCATGCGCATTGTCTCGATAACCGGTTACGCAATTCAATACCCGTTTCTTGGCGGAAGTTTTGCCACGTCCTATGGCCGGCGCACGGCGCTTGCCAATGTTCTGCTCGCCATCGAGGCAGAGGACGGGGAGACGGGGTATGGCGAGATCTGCCAGTTGAGCGCGGTGACGCCGCGACCCGTCGACGAGCAGGAGGTGCGCCGGACCGAACGGGCGTGCCGGGGTCTGATTGGCCGCGAGTCCCGTGATATCGCCGCGGCTGTCGCGTCGATCGATGCCGATCTGCCGCCGAACGTGCGATGCGGCGTCGATGTCGCGCTGTGGGACATGATGGGCAAACGCAGCGGCCAGCCGCTCTATCGGCTGTTTGGCGGCCGCGCGGATACGTCGACCGCGATCTACGCGACGCTGAGCAGCGAGGCGCCCGATGAGGTCGCGCGCAATGCCGAGGTGGCGCGGCAAAAGGGCATCAGCCGTTTTCAGCTCAAGATCGAAGGGCATCCCGGCCGCGACATGCCGCGTATCGAAGCGCTCGCCGCCTCGCTTCGGCCGGGCGAGGAGGCGCTGGCCGACGCCAATGGCGGCCTTGACGTCGCGGGCGCCGTTGCCGTGGCCAAGGCGGCGGGCGATGCCGGCATGATGGTCGAGGAGCCGTGCACGACCTTTGAGGAGAATCTTGAGGTCGCCAGGACCGTCGACTGCCGCGTGGTGCTCGACCAATGCATGAACGCGCCGCCGATGTACGTTCGCGCCATCGCCGAAGGCGCGTTTGGCGGCGTCGGCGTCAAGCCGACCAATCTGGGCGGCCTGACCGTGGCCCGCACGGTCCGCGACCTGTGTGTCGCGGCTGGATTGCCGATGAAGATCGACGACATGTGGGCAGCCGATACCGGCTCCCTCGGCGTCCTCCACCTCGCCGCCGGCGTGCCCCGGGATCTGCTCTTGGCGTCGGTCGACATGCGCACCTACTTCGACGGTAAAATGTTCACCGGCGGTCCGGATGCCGCCAACGGCGCGGTCGTCCTGGACGACGCGCCCGGGTTGGGCTTGTCGCCTTTGCCCGGCACGTTCGGCGACCCGCTGTTTTCCGTGGCGTGAACGGAAGAGGCGGAGGGTTCGGCCGCCTCACGCGCGGAGCATAAGGATGGATTTTGCGGTAGGCGCGCCGCGCGGTTAGTCTGGGGCGGGCATTTTGCAGTATCGGACGACCATCACGGCATGAAACCGATTCGAGATTGGTTCAAGCAGACCTTTTCCGACCCAGAGGTCCTGCTGCTGACCATCATTCTGATTGTTGTTCTGGCGGCCATCATCTTCGTCGCCAACATGGTCGCGCCGGTGATTGCGGCGTTGGTCATTGCATTCCTGCTCGATGGCCTGGTGGAACGCCTGAAGCGGCTGGGGGTCAGCCATATCGTCTCCGTCAGTTTTGTCTTCATCGGCTTCATTCTGCTGACGTTGCTGTTCATCCTGGGCCTGATGCCGATCCTGGTCCGTCAGGTCGGTGAGTTTTTCGAGCAGACCCCGGCGATGATGGCGGAGTTCCAACGTCTCCTCCTGCAGTTGCCCGAACAGTATCCGGATCTCGTCACCGAAGAGCAGGTGCGCGGGTTCATCGCCGATCTCGGCCGCTCCTTTGTCGGTGCGGCGCGCGCCCTGCCGTCCTTGGCCGGCACGTCCGTGGTGACGCTGCTGACGGCCATCGTCTACATCATCCTGGTCCTCTTGCTGGTCTTCTTCATGATCAAGGACAAGGTCAAGATCACCGAGTGGGTCGACGGTTTCCTGCCGCGCGACCGTGACCTGACCACCGACGTGTGGCGCCAGGTCAACCGGCAGATCGGCAACTACGTGCGCGGCAAGTTCTGGGAAATTCTGATCGTCGGTGTCGTGACCTATGTGGTGTTCGCCGCGTTGGGCGTGAACTTCAGCGCGTTGCTGGCGGTCATCACCGGGCTTTCCGTGCTGATCCCCTATGTCGGGGCGGCGGCGGTCACGGTGCCGGTGGCCGTGGTCGGTTTTGTGCAGTGGGGCACCAGCATGGACTTTCTCTACGTGATGGTGGCCTACGGCATCATCCAAGCCCTTGACGGCAATGTCTTGGCGCCGCTTCTGTTCAGCGAGGTCGTTGATCTGCACCCCATCGCCATCATCGTGGCCATTCTTGTGTTCGGCGGTCTGTGGGGCTTCTGGGGCGTCTTCTTCGCGATTCCGCTGGCCACGGTCGTCCAGGCCGTGCTCAGGGCCTGGCCCAGAGCATCGGCGTGGCGAAAACCGATCTAGCTTTTCAACCGCGGGCATTTGAACAAGCCCGTGGCGCGCGCCAAACTCGATAGCCGTTGCGATTGGTGGAGGGCTCTGCGAGACTTCGGCGCGCGCACGCGGGTGCGCCCGTGAGCGAACGAGAACGGGAGGTGGCGCCGAACCGGTGCAACGACGCCAGGTTTCGGCTGCCGCGAAGGGCAAACGCATAAGTGTTCAAGCTGATTGTCAGGCGCCTGCTGTTGGGCGCCGTCACCCTTCTGGCAATCTCGATCCTGGTTTTCATCGGGACGGAGCTGCTCCCCGGTGACGTTGCCCAGGCGGTGCTTGGACAATCGGCAACGGAGGAGACCGTCGCCGCGTTGCGCGCGCAGCTCGGTCTCGACCGCCCGGCCCATATCCGCTACTTCGACTGGCTGGGATCGATCCTCAGCGGCAATCTCGGCGTCGCGCTGACCAACGGCATGCCGCTGGAGCGTATCGTTGGCCAGCGGCTGGAGAACACGATCTATCTGGCGCTCTACGCCGCGGTCGTCGCCATTCCGCTGTCGCTACTGCTCGGCCTGTTGTGCGCGGCCTATCCCGAGAGCTCGTTCGACCGGTCGGTGTCGTCGACCACCGTCTTTTTCATCTCGATCCCTGACTTCGTCATCGCCGTGGTGCTGGTAATGATCTTCGCCGTCGAGCTCGGCTGGTTCTCGGCGACCATTCACCGGCCGCGCTGGGACAACGTCTTCACGACGCTCGGCCAGACCTTTTTGCCCATGGTGACGCTGGTGCTGTCGTTGCTCGCCCACGTCATTCGCATGACGCGCGCGGCGGTGCTGGACGTGCTCAAGCAGGCCTATGTGGAGATGGCGATCCTGAAGGGTGCATCGAAGTCACGCATTATCATCAAGCACGCCATTCCCAATGCGCTGGGCCCGATCGTCAACGTCATCGCGCTGAACCTGGGTTACCTGATCAGCGGCGTTGTCGTGGTCGAGGTGATCTTCACCTATCCGGGCCTGGGCCGGCTGATGGTGGACTCCGTCGTCTTCCGTGATGTCCCGCAGATCCAGATCGTCGCCATGGTCTTCTGCGCCTTCTACGTGGCGCTCAACATTCTCGCCGATATCGGCGCGATCATGGCCAATCCGCGCCTGAGGTACGCCAAATGACCGACACCGCGGCACCGCGCGCCATCCCGCGCAAGCGCAGCAAGAGGGCGCGGCCCAAGCCCGATGCCTGGGCCTGGGCAGGCATCGTCATCGTCATTCTCGGCGTTGTGCTGGCGCTGATCGGACCCTTGATCGCGCCTTACAATGTCGGCCAGATCGTCGGCGACGTGTTCGATTCGCCCAACGATCAGTCGCTGCTGGGTACCGACGTGCTGGGCCGCGACATTCTGACCCGGCTTCTTTATGGCGCCCAGCTCACCGTCGGCGTCGCGTTGGCGGCGACGGTTCTGGGATTCCTGCTCGGCATGGCGATCGGCTTTTCGGCAGCGGAGATACGCGGCCGTTACGACGACTTCGTGACCTGGCTGCTCGATGTCTTCCTGTCGTTCCCGCCGATCCTCCTGGCGCTGATCGTGATTGCCGCATTGTCGTCGGATCTGTGGGTGCTGATCTGCACCATCGCCGTCATCCATGCGTCGCGTGTCGGCCGGGTCGGACGTGCCGTTGCCATGAACATCGCCGCTCTGGAATTTGTCGAGGTCGCGCGGGCACGCGGCGAAAAGCTGACATCGATCCTGGTGCGCGAGATCTGGCCTTCGACCATCCGCCCGCTGGCGGTCGAGTTCGGTTTGCGCCTGACCTATTCGATCCTGTTCCTGTCGAGCCTCAGCTTCCTGGGCCTCGGCATCCAGCCGCCCGACGCGGACTGGGGCAGCATGGTGCGTGAGAACCTGAACGCGCTCCAGCGCGGCGCCTACATCGCGGTTCTGGCGCCAGCGTTCTCGATCGCCATCCTGACGGTCGGCGTCAACCTGATCGTCGACTGGCTCGGCAGCCAGTCCGGCCGTTCGATTTCGAAGGAACTGACCGGGTGACGCCGCTGCTTCGTATCAGCGATCTGGTTGTCGAGGCCAGACCGCCCTCCGGCGTATGGATACAGACCGTCAACGACGTCAGCGTCGAGGTCCATCCCGGCGAGGTCGTCGCGCTGATCGGTGAGTCCGGCGCCGGCAAGACCACGGTAGCGCTCGCAGCACTGGGCTATACGCGCCCGGGGACCCGGTTCAAGGCCGGCTCCGTCGTCCTCGGCGACGACGACATTCTGAAGATGACGACCGCCGCGCGCCGCGACCTCAGGGGCAAGGACGTCGCCTATGTCGCCCAAAGCGCGCAGGCCGCGCTCAATCCCGCGATCCCGATCGGCGAGCAGGTCGCGGAGGGATTGGTGTTGCACGGCCTGGCCAAGGAGAAGGAGGCCAACGAACGCGCGATCGAGCTTCTTGCCCTGCTTGACCTGCCCGATCCGCCGGCGCTTGCCCATCGCTATCCGCATCAAGCCTCCGGCGGTCAGCAGCAGCGCATCATGATGGCGATGGCCATGGCGTGCCGGCCCAAGCTTTTGGTCCTCGACGAACCGACCACCGCGCTCGACGTGACAACCCAGATCGAGGTGCTGCAGGCGATCAAGGATGTCATCCGCGAACACGGCACCGCCGCCGTCTACGTGTCGCACGATCTATCCGTCGTCGCCCAGGTGGCCGATCGGATCCTGGTCATGAACCAGGGCGATGTCGTCGAGCGCGGGGTGACCGACGATATTCTGGAACACCCGCGCGAGGACTACACGCGCACGCTGTTGGGCGCGGTGAAACCCAAGCCCAGCCGCGATACCGCCGTGTCCGAATGGGTCCCCGATGCCACGCTGCAGCCGATCATGACGATCCGGGGCGTGAACGCGACCTATGAACGCGCCGGCATGTTCCAGAAGCTGTCGCGTGAGAGCAATGTCCTGCACGACAACGATCTCGACGTTTTCCCGCAGGAGGTCCTGGCGCTGGTTGGCGAGTCCGGCAGCGGCAAGTCGACGCTCGCCCGCGTCATTGCCGGCCTGCATCCCGCTCTCGATGGCAGCGTCATCTTCCGCGGTGAGCAACTGGCGTCCCGGTCCAACAAGCGGACCAAGGATCAGTTGCGGCGTATCCAGATCGTCTTCCAAAGCCCGGACCAGTCGTTGAATCCCGAACGGCGCATCGACGAGGCGATCGGCCGGCCGCTGGAGCTCTATTTCGGCATGTCGGGGTCGGAGAAACAGGACCGTATCGCCGACCTCCTGGAGATGGTCGGTCTCGACGCGGACTACGCCGGGCGATTCCCCAGCGAGCTCTCCGGCGGCCAGCGCCAGCGCGTGTCGATCGCGCGCGCCTTCGGCGCCGAACCTGACATCATCCTGTGCGACGAGGTTCTGTCGTCGCTCGATACGGTGGTTGCGGCGCGCATTCTGGACCTGATGAAGGAACTGCGCGAACAGCACAATGTCGGCTATCTCTTCATCAGCCACGACCTGTCGACGGTCGCATCGATCGCCGACCGTGTCGCGGTGATGTATGCCGGCCGCGTGATCGACGTCGGACCGACCAAGGAAGTCTTCGCGCCGCCGCATCATCCTTACACCCAGCTTCTGATCAATTCGGTGCCGGCCCTGCGGACCGGATGGCTGGAGGAGGTAATCGCGACGCGCGAGGCCAGTGCCGGGATGCGCAGCAACGTCATGCTGCACGACGAGGCCTGCCCGTTCCGCCTTCGCTGCCCGCTTGTGATCGAAGGCAAGTGCGACACCGAACCGCCGCCACTGACCATGTTGAGCAAGACGCACGGTATCTACTGTCAGCGCACCGCCGATGACCTGACGGTCGCGCAGGACCATGCCTGAGGTCACCGGTGGACTACCGCATACGCCCGGCCGAACCCCGTGACGTCGCGGACCTCGCCCGTTTCCAGGTTCTCGGGTCAGACGGCATCATCGAGGTGATCTATCACGGTTTGATCCCCGGCCAATCTGTTGCGGAGATGCTGGAGCGCAGGTTTTTCTTCCAGAACTCGACGAAGTCGTACCGCAACTGCTGGGTGGCTGAGCTGGATGGTCGCGTAATCGGCGGCCTGCATGCTCACCCGTTCGACGCGATGACGGGCGATCCGTCCGATCCCATCGTGCCCGAAGAACGCTACGCCGTCGTCGAACCCTTTGATGTCTTGGATCGGGTCGGCGCGGGCACCTACCACGTCAATGTCGTGGCTGTGTTCCCTGAGTTCCGGGGTCACGGTGTGGGTGCCGCGCTGACGGAGCAGGCGCTGCAGAATGCCCGTGACTTAGGTCTTGGCAAGGTCAGCCTGGTCTGCTTCGAAGAGAACAAGCCAGCCATGATGCTCTACGCGCGCTACGGCTTTAAGGAAGCCGCACGTGCGCCCGCCGCAAAACACCCGCTTATCCATCACGGTGGCGATCTCTTGATGCTTGTGGCACCCGTTTGACCGGTGCGGCTTAGACAAGATCTCTCGGCACCCGCTCGCTCCATTGGTGCGACGAGATCAGTTCGTCGCCGTTATAGGCGTCGACCCTGGCCTCCAGGTGAAAGTCTTCCTGTGTCGACCACATGCGGATCGAGGTGTCGGCTTTGACGTGCCAGTCGTCGCGCGACAACGCGATCACCTGCGTGATGTCCGCGCGTGCCGACAGCGGATCGTCGCCGGTGATGCTGTAGCGCCGGTCCATCGACGACAGGATGACAAGGTCGATCGGATCCAGACGGTAGGTGCCGTCGACGCCGAACAGCCCGCCCTCCATTTGCAGGATCGAGACGGTCTCGCCGGTGACAAGGTCGTGTTCGATGGCGCGACGGTAGT
>JANQGO010000246.1 GCA_028277285.1 Alphaproteobacteria bacterium
GACGGCAACGGCCAGCGCCGCCATCGTCCATCGGCCAAAAAACCATGTCATGGACGCCAGCTTAGCATGCGTAGCGCCCGCAGACGCGCATTCCGGTTAATCCAGGCCGGGGTCCTGCGAGGATTGTGATGTCAGGATGCGCCGGCTTTCCTCGGCGTCCTTGCCGAACGTGAAGCGGAAGCGGTTGCCGAACTGATCCATGCCGATGCCCATGCCCGAATGGCAGCCATCGGCGACAAAGGTCGCCAGAATGAAACGCCCGTCCGTGCACTGCAATTCGGCGCTGCCCAGGCTGCCGCGGCAGTCGGGCACCTGGCGGCGATAGTCGAAGGAGCCGATGCATTCGATGCCCGAGCGCACGCCGATCACCTCGATCGACCCGACGCCTTCGGGATAACTCGTCGAGCGGCCGACAAACGCCTCGACACGGTCGGTGAAGATGCCCATCACATCGACCGTCACCGGCAGCTCAGGCTCCGGAGCAGTGCAAGCGAACGTCATGAGGCATCCGGCAGCCAGCCCGATCGCCTTGAGCCAATGCGCGACCTCAGCCATCCCCGCCATTCAAACGCAGTGCCGACGCGCCCGCTTCGATCATCGTTCCCGCTTCGCCGGCGACAATCGCTTCCAGATCCTTCAGCGCACCGATGGCGGCAGTGCCGCCCGTGCCCTCGGCGAACAGGCAGGCGGCCTCGACCTTCGGCCCCATGGAGCCGGCGGCGAAGTCCAGCCGGCGCAGGGCGTCGGCCGACGCGCGCCGGATCGGCTTGGCGTCGGGCGTGCCCCAGTCGACATAAACCGCGTCGACATCGGTCGCCATGATGTAGAGGTCGGCGTCCAGCTCGCGGGCCAGAAGCTCGCCCGCCAGATCCTTGTCGATCACCGCCTCGATGCCATGGAGTTTGCGGTCGTCGTCATAGACCGTCGGAATGCCGCCGCCGCCGGCGCAGATGACGACCGTGTTCTTCTCCAGCAACCACGTGATCGGGCGGATCTCGAAGATGCGTTTGGGTTTCGGCGAGGCGACGACACGGCGCCAGGCGTCGCCGTCCTGGCGGATCGACCAGCCCTTTTCCTTGGCGAGCCGCTCGGCCTCGTCCTTGCCGTAGACCGGCCCGATGAACTTGGTCGGGTTGTCGAAGGCAGGATCGGCGCCGTCGACCTCGATCATGGTCAGGATGGTCGCGAACGGCACGTCGGGCGCCAGCAGGTTGCCCAGCTCCTGTTCGATCATGTAACCGATCATGCCTTCGGTCTGGGCGCCCAGGACGTCCAGCGGAAAGGCTTCGTCCGGTTTGTAGGCGGCGCCCTGCAGCGCCAAAAGGCCGACCTGCGGCCCGTTGCCGTGGGAGATGATGATCTGATGTTGCCGCGCGATCGGCGCCAGCGCCGCCGCGGCAATGCGGACGTTGGCGCGCTGCGCCTCGGCGGTCAGCGGCTCGCCGCGTCTCAACAGCGCGTTTCCCCCAAGCGCGACGACGATACGCATGATCAGTCGCCGATGGTGGCGACGAGCACCGCCTTGATCGTGTGCATGCGGTTCTCCGCCTCCTCGAACACAACGGAGGCTTCCGATTCGAAGACCTCCTCGGTCACCTCCATGCAGTCGATGCCGTACTTGTCGAAAATCTCCTTGCCGACCTCGGTCTCCGTGTTGTGGAACGCGGGCAGGCAATGCATGAATTTTGTATGACGGTTGCCGGTCATTGCCATGACGTCGCGGGTGACCCGATAGGGCGTCAGCAGCTTGATGCGTTCCTGCCAGACCGAATCCGGCTCGCCCATGGAGACCCAGACGTCGGTGCAGATATAGTCCGCGCCCTCGACCGCCTGTTTCACATCTTCGGTAAAGGTGAAGCGCGCGCCCGTATCGTCGGCGATGCCCTGGCAGTGCGCGATCAGCTTTTCGTCGGGCCATAACGACACCGGTCCGGCGAAACGCACATCCATGCCCAGCTTCGCGGCGACCACCAGATAGGAATGACCCATGTTGGCGCGCGCGTCGCCCATGTAGCAGAAGCTGATGTCGGAGATGTGCTTGTGCGTGAACTCTGTCATGGTCAGCACGTCCGCCAGCATCTGGGTCGGATGGAACGCGTCGGTCAGGCCGTTGTAGATCGGCACGCCGGCATTATCCGCCAGCACCCTGGCGTCGCCCTGAGAGAAGCCGCGAAACTCGATGGCGTCATACATGCGGCCCAGCACCCGCGCGGTGTCGCGCGCCGTTTCCTTATGCCCGATATGGGAGCCTGAGGGGCCGAGATAGGTGACATGGGCGCCCTGGTCATAGGCCGCGACCTCGAACCCGCTGCGCGTGCGCGTCGAGTCCTTCTCGAAGATCAGCGCGATGTTCTTGCCGACCAGGCGCCGGCGCTCGTATCCCCCATACTTCGCCGCCTTCAGATCGCGCGACAGGCGCAACAGAAATCGGATCTCGTCGGGCGTGAAGTCAAGCAGGGTCAGAAAGCTCCTGCCTTTCAGGTTCATGGCCATGGCGGCGTTTCTCCTCGAATCTTGTTAACAACCATCGCAACACCCCCTCACCCAGCTTCGGCTAAGGCGCTGACGCGCCAAAGCCTGCGCAACCCTCTCCCCCACTGTCGTAGGGGCGAGGGAAACTCGATGGAGCCATTGTCCCCTCTCCCGCGAGCGGGAGAGGGAGGGGCCCGGCGCGTCAGCGGCGGGAGGGTGAGGGTCCCGTCGATCATCGCTAAGCAGGGTCGCGCACCAGGGGGCAGGTCATGCAGTGGCCGCCGCCGCGCCCGCGCCCCAGTTCGTTGCCGGGGATCGTGATCACCTCGATGCCGGCCTTGCGCAGCAAGGTGTTGGTATAGGTGTTGCGCTCATAGGCGACGACGACGCCGGGCTCCAGCGCCACGACGTTGTTGCCGTCGTCCCACTGCTCGCGTTCCCGGACATAGGCATCGCCGCCGGTGCTGACGGTGCGCAGGCCCCCCTTGCCCAGGCCCAGAACATCGGCGACCACGTCGACGAAGCTTTCCTTTTCCGCCGTCACCTCGACCGTGCCGTCGGCATCGCCGGGCCGCAGGCTGAACGGCCGGATACGGTCGACGACGCCGGGAAAGATGTTGGCGAGATCGCGGTCGCACAGGGTGAACACCGTATCCAGATGCATATAGGCGCGCTCGCGCGGCATGGCCGCGACAACGACCCGCTCCGCGCCGCCCTTGGCGAACAACCCTTTGGCGACCTGGCCGACACCCTGCCGGCTTGACCGCTCGCCCATGCCGATCAGCACCGTCTTGTTGCCGACCGGCATGATGTCGCCGCCCTCGACACTCGCCAGACCATAGTCGTGGTCGACATCCTCGCCCCACCAGACCTGGAAATCGTCATCGGCGAACATCGGGTGGTGGCGATAGATCGCCGCCATGTTCAAGGTCTCCTGGCGGCGCGCCGGCCAGAACATGTGGTGCTGCGTCACGCCGCCATAGATCCACGCCGTCGTGTCGCGGGTGAAGAGCTGGTTCGGCAATGGCGCCAGCACGAAATCCTGGGGTTCCATGACGGCGGCCAGCGACGGACCGGGCTTGAACGGCAGTTCGTCCAGGTTCATCCCGCCGATCAGGATGTTGGAAAGGTGCTCGGCATCCATCTCCATCATGGCGGCGTGCAGGTCGGCGGCCAGACCGACGCCGACCAGTTCCTCCCGGATGCGGCGGTCCAGCAGCCAGCGACGGGCCTGCGGGTTCGCCATCGTCTCTTCCAGAAGTCGGCGCACGAAAAAGACCTCGGCGCCGCGATAGCGCATGGCATCGACGAACTCGCTGTGTTCGGCGCGCGCCTGTTTGACCCAGATGACGTCATCAAACAGTAATGAGTCGCAGTTCGACGGCGTCAGCCGCGTCAGCGCCAAGCCGGGGCGATGCACGATCACCTTCTTCAGCTTGCCGATTTCGGAATGGACACCAAAGGCGGTCATCGCGTGTTTCTCCCGATCCACCATTGCCGGTCACAGGACAACCATGCGTCGAATATCTTGAGCCCGCGTTGATGGAAATCAATGTCGCCTGCCGCCGGTTCGCGAAAACTCCGTGACATCGCAAGCGTCAGTACGTTCTGTCCCGCGCGCCACGCGCGCCGGCCCCCTGGCGCTTGTCCTCTTCTTGGAGGCGACAGGCCCATGGCCACCAGCACCGACGATCAGCCGAAAGAGCGGCGGTTCCAGTTTCCGACCGCCTTCACGATCCTCTTCGCGCTCACCATCATCGTGGCGGCGCTCACCTGGATTATCCCGGCGGGCCAGTACGAACGGGTCCATAACGCGGCGCTCGACCGCGACGTGCCGGTGCCCGGCACCTATCACGAGGTCGCGGCCAACCCGCAAGGGCCGGTCGACGTCATCCTGGCGCCCATCGCCGGCCTCTATAACCCCCAGACCTACGAAGCCAACGCCGTCGACGTCGCCGTCTTCGTCCTGGTCATCGGCGGCTTCATCGGCGTCGTCGCCAAGACCGGCGCGATCAACGCGGGCATCGGCAGTGTCATGCGCGCGCTGAAAGGACGCGAGAAATGGCTGATTCCGATTCTGATGGCGCTCTTCGCCTTCGGCGGCACCACCTACGGCATGGCCGAGGAGACCCACGCCTTCTATGTCATCATCATTCCGGTACT
>JANQGO010000447.1 GCA_028277285.1 Alphaproteobacteria bacterium
CTGCTCTGCGTCCCTCGACGGACCGCCAAGATGGAAAGCACACGGTGTCTATGGCCCACCAAATTGTCGTGCGAGGCCATATGCAATTGCCCTGCCCCTTGAGGGAGAGGGTTGCGCAGGCTTGGACGCGTGAGCGTCCTAGCCGGAGCTGGGTGAGGGGAAATTGGTTTCTTTGGCAAGGTCGTTGGTTCTTCTGTGCGCTGACGCGCGACCCCTCACCCCGGCCCTCTCCCTCAAGGGGAGAGGGAGCGAGAAGACATCCTTTCTGCATGACATCCGCGCGGGGCTTAGGCGATGATCGCCGCCCTCGTCCCCGTCCTCGTTCCGGTGGTGGTCGCGATCCTGATCGGTGTCGTGTGGGGCAAGCGCGGCAAGCCGGTCGACCCGGGCGCGGCAAGTCAGCTGATCCTGAATGTCGGCACGCCGTGCCTGATCTTCTCGACCCTGTCGACGCTCAGCATCGAGCCTGGCGAGCTCGGCCGCATGGCGCTCGCCACGATCATCATCTTGGGCGGGTTCATTATCGTCGGGCCTTTGATGCTGCGGGTGCTGAACCTGCCGCGCGGTGTTTTCCTGTCGCCGGTCGTGTTCGGCAACCTGGGCAATCTCGGCCTGCCGCTCAGCCTGTTCGCGTTCGGACAGGAGGGGCTCGAGCTTGCGCTGATCATGTTCGCCACCCAATCGATTCTGTTTTTCACGATCGGCATGTGGCTAATGTCCGCGCAGCCTTCGCCGCTGATGATGGTCAAGACGCCGCACCCCTACGCCATCGCTCTGGCGCTTGCCTTTACCTTGACCGACACCCTGCCGCCGATATGGCTGCTCAACGCGACGGAGCTCCTGGCCGGCATGACCATTCCCCTGATGCTGGTCATGCTGGGCGTCTCGCTGTCGCGCATGCAGGTCACGCGGTTCGTCACGCCGCTTATCCTCGCCCTGCTCCGTGTCGCGGTCGGCCTGGGGCTTGCCTTCGTCATCGCCTGGGTTCTCGGCCTCGATGGGCTGGCGCAGGGCGTCGTGATGATCGCCTGCTGCATGCCGGGCGCCGTCTTCAACTACCTGATGGCGGTGCGCTTCAACCGTTCGCCTGGCGAGGTGGCGAGCTATATCGTGATCTCCACGGTCGCCGTCCTGATCCTGCTTCCGGGCCTGATACCGCTCGCCTGGTGGGCCGCCGGCACACCCTGAGCCGCTGCTTGCACGAGTTTCGGGCATCGCGCTATGCTGCAGTGCACAATAACAGGAGACCGGTATGCCCCTGCCCGAACCGGCGCCGCGCCGTCTGCTGCATAACCGCACCATCATCTGTGAGGGTTATGAGCGCGATGACGGCCTGTGGGACATCGAAGCCCACCTGACCGACGTGAAAACCTATGGTTTCGACAACCGGGATCGCGGCCGGGTCGAGGCCGGCGAGCCGATCCACGGCATGTGGCTGCGCCTGACACTGGACGAGGATTTCGTCGTCCACGATGTCGAGGCGGCGATGGATTACACGCCGTTCGCGATCTGCAGCCACATCGCGCCAACCCACAAGAAACTGATCGGCGAGCGCATCGGCACCGGCTGGAACCGGCGCGTGCGCGCGCTCTTGGGCGGCACCGACGGCTGCACCCATATGCGCGAGATGCTGGGCCGCATGGCGACGGTCGCGATCCAGACCATGTATGGCAAACGCAGCAAGAAACGCGAAAAGGCCGAGGAAGCCGGACGCAAGCCGTTCGTCATCGACGGCTGTCATGCCTGGGCCAGCGGCGGTCCCGTCGTCGCGCACGAATATCCCGATTGGTACACCGGCGAACCCGGCAAGGCCGCCGGCGACTAGAGCGGATCGCGATCAAATAGTTAGAGCGGATTCACGCACTCTCACTGGATCGCAAGCGATTCAGATAGAGTGCGATCTGCTCTAGGACGCGTGCGGTTTAAGCCGCCGCCTCCTCCGGAGTCTGGGTGACAAGCGCCAGGGCGTGGATATCGCTCTCCATTTCCTCGGCCAGCGCCTTGTAGACCAGCCGCTGCCGCTGGACTCGACCGAGACCGCGGAATTGTTCGGCGACAATCGTCACGCGGAAATGGCTCTCGCCTTCGGGCCGGGCGCCGGCATGACCGGCGTGAAGATGGGATTCGTCAACCACATCAAGATGTTGAGGCGACAGCGCCGCCTCCAGTTTCTGTTCGATGGCTTGCGCAACGCGCATGGCAGTCTCCGTGGTCATACTGGCCCGTGTGCCTTGTCAGGCCTGACGCGCGTCACCATACTTCGCCCATGAGCCAGGCCAAACCACAGATCGACATCAACTCGGTCGCGCCGGTCGATACGGACACCAAGCGATGCAGTTGGGCGGGCTGTCACGAAGCCGGCGAGTTCAAGGCGCCATTGTCGCGCGACAATCTGCGGCAGTACCAGTACTTCTGCCTGGAGCACATCCGTCAGTTCAACAAGGCCTGGAATTACTTCGAGGGCTGGTCGCGCGACGAGATCGAAGCCTATCAGCGCGCCGACCTCTACTGGCACCGCAGAACCTGGCGCCCGGCCGACCGCGAGGCCTTCACGCGCGCCTGGCGCGAGGCGATCTTGAACGAGCGCATCGACGATCCCTTCGGTTTTGTCGATGGCGACGAGGCAGGCGGCGATAGCGGGCGCAGCGACGAAGAACGGGCCAATTCCCTGCCCGATGAACGCAAGGCCGAGATCATTTTGAAGGTTGAACCGGGCGCGTCGGAAGAACACATCAAACACCGGTTCAAGGAAGAAGTGAAAATCCACCATCCCGACGCCAATGGCGGCGATAAGGAGGCCGAGGAGCGCCTTCGCCTGGTGATTTGGGCCTATCGCCTGTTGAGCGAAAAGAAACAGGAGATATGACGGCTTCGCGACTTGTACCTGGAGGGGTCGTTATGCCAATGTTCCCGCCCGATTCTGCCCAGAGTGTCGTCGTTTTCGGCCTGTGCCGCTGATCCGATCGATAGGGATCATTCGGCCGCCAGGCCCTACCCCGTTTGCAACGAGTGAAAGTTAGACCATGGCGATTGAGACCACCGATTCAGGGCTGCTGCCGGCCGGAGAGCCGGACATCATGGTGTCGGTCCCGCAATTGTTCGGTATCGAGACCGACCTGCAGGTTCCCGCCTATTCTGAACCGACCGACCATGTGCCGCCGGTTGACGAAAGCTATGTCTTCGATCCGGAGACCACGCTCGCGATCCTGGCAGGTTTTGCCCATAACCGCCGCGTGATGATCCAGGGTTATCACGGCACCGGCAAATCGACCCATATCGAACAGGTGGCGTCGCGCCTGAACTGGCCGTGCGTGCGGGTCAATCTCGACAGCCATATCAGCCGCATCGACCTGGTCGGCAAGGACGCCATCGTGCTGCGCGACGGCAAGCAGGTAACCGAGTACCGCGAAGGCATCCTGCCGTGGGCGATCCAACACCCGGTCGCGCTCGTCTTCGACGAGTACGATGCCGGCCGGCCCGACGTCATGTTCGTCATCCAACGCGTGTTGGAGGTCTCCGGCAAGCTGACGCTGCTCGACCAGAACAAGGTTATCCATCCGCATCCGGCATTCCGGTTGTTCTCGACCGCCAACACGGTCGGCCTGGGCGACACCACCGGCCTCTATCACGCCACCCAGCAGATCAACCAGGGTCAGATGGACCGCTGGAGCCTGGTCGCGACCCTGAACTACCTGGCGCACGAGGAAGAAGAAAAGATCGTGCTCTCCAAGATGCCGGGTCTCGAGGGCAAGGAAGGCCAGGAGCAGATCAAGGCCATGGTCGCGGTCGCCGATCTGACCCGCGGCGCTTTCATGGCCGGCGACATCTCGACCGTCATGTCGCCGCGCACCGTGATCACCTGGGCGGAGAACGCCGAGATCTTCAACGATCTGGGTTTTGCCTTCCGCGTCACGTTCCTCAACAAGTGCGACGAAACCGAGCGGCCGCAGATCGCCGAGTTCTATCAGCGTTGCTTCGGCAAGGAACTGCCGGAATCGGTGATCGCGCAACGCGCGTGAGGTAACGGCCGGTGTCACGCGACGAGAACAGCGTCGAACCGTTTAAGCGGGTGCTGGTTGGCACCATGCGCGCGATTTCGCGCGACCCCGAACTGGAAGTCAGTTTCGGCGTGCAGGATCCCTCCGCCGCGGGCCACAGCGCGCAGCTGACCCAGCCGCCGCGCGATCTGGACGAGGCATCGGTCGCCCGTTCGCGCGGTGAGTCCGATGCGCTGGCGCTGAAGCTGCGCCACCACGATCCCGCCACCCACGCCAAGCGCCAGCCGACCGGCGAGATCGGCCGCGCCATCTATGACTCCGTCGAACAGGCGCGCTGCGAGAGCCTGGGCGCGCGGCGCATGAAGGGCGTGCGCGAAAACCTCTCGGTCGTGATCGAAGACCGTTGCCGCGCCAAGGGCATGCACCAGATCGAAAGCCAGGAAGACGCCGCGCTGTCGGACATCATCGGGCTGATGGTGCGCGAGCGCATGACCGGCGAGAAACCGCCGCCGTCGGCCGCCAAGGCGGTCGACATGTCGCGCAAGTGGGTCGAGCACAAGGTCGGGCCCGAGCTCGACGAACTCGCGCGCTCGTGCCGCAACCAGGATCACTTCGCCGACGTTCTGCGCGGCTTGATCAAACACCTGGACCTGGCGGACGAGGAAACCGATCAGGCGTCCGAACAGTCCGACAGCCAGTCCCAGGACGAGAACAGCGATCCCGATCAGGCCGAGGGCGAGGCCGAAGGCGAAAGCAGCGAGTCCGGCGCCGATGATCAGGCCGAAGCCGACGGCATGGACGATCAGATGGCCGAGGATGACTCGATGGCCGCCGACTCCGCCGATGCCGACGACGAAGACATGATGCCGGCCGGCTCCGACGACACCGATCCGTCCGGGCGCATGCGCCGGCCCGACGGCACCTTCGGCAACCGCCGCGAGCCCTACTACCACGCCTACACCAACGAGTTCGACGAGGTCGTCAGCGCCGACGAGCTGTGCGATCCCGAGGAACTGGCGCGCCTGCGCGGCCAGCTGGACCAGCAGATCCAGCACCTGCGCGGCGTGACGTCCAGGCTCGCCAACCGGCTGCAGCGCAAGCTGATGGCCCAGCAGAACCGGTCCTGGGAGTTCGACCTGGAGGAAGGCCTCCTGGATACGGCGCGGCTCACCCGCATCGTCGTCGATCCCCTGATGCCCTTGAGCTTCAAGGTCGAACACGAGACCGAGTTCCGCGACACCGTCGTGACGCTGTTGATCGACAACTCCGGCTCCATGCGCGGGCGCCCGATCGGCATCGCCGCGATGAGCGCCGATATCCTGGCCCAGACCTTGGAGCGCTGCGGCGTCAAGGTCGAGATCCTGGGCTTCACGACGCGCACCTGGAAGGGCGGCAGAAGCCGCGAGAAGTGGCTGTCGGACGGCAAGCTTGCCAACCCCGGCCGCCTCAACGATCTGCGCCACATCGTCTACAAGGCGGCCGACGCGCCGTGGCGGCGCGCGCGAAAGAGCCTCGGCCTGATGCTGCGCGAGGGCCTTCTGAAAGAAAACATCGACGGCGAGGCGCTGCTCTGGGCGCACGAGCGTCTGGTCACCCGGCCCGAGCAGCGGCGCATCCTGATGGTGATTTCCGACGGCGCGCCGGTCGACGACTCCACGCTCTCGGTCAACGCCGGCAACTACCTGGAACGCCACCTGCGCGACGTCATCAACTGGATCGAGATGATGTCGCCGGTCGAGTTGATCGCCATCGGCATCGGCCACGACGTCACCCGCTATTACCGCCGCGCCGTCACCCTGGTCGACGTCGAACAGCTGGGCGGCACCATGCTCAACGAACTCGCCGCGCTTTTCGACGAAGAACCCGCCGGCATGCGCCGCACGACCGGCCGCGGCCGGGCGGCTTAGGGGAGCAGGAGCATACTAGCTCTTGTAAAGGTCTTGCCACCGCTCCAACGTTGACCATTCAGGTTGTAAGATCAAGACGTAGAGAGAAAATGGCCATTTGTGCGTGGTTCGTTGCTGATCATCAATTGGGAAGCGAAGGAGCGGCTGCAGTTCATCGCAGGTAATTCGGCGTGTCTGGTATAGGTGAGGTTCGTCTTCCGGTCGCACCACGAGCTGCGCGAAGCGATGTAACTCACTGTAGTATCCATAGTAAAGTGCAGGTCGAATGTAGATGAAGCCGCTTTCGTCAACCGATACAGCATCCTCACTGAATAGAGTCGCAATTACCTGCTTCATCTTCTCAGCAGCCTCGACGCTGTACCGGCCATCAATGACATAGACGTGGCTGCTGTACGGACTCTCCCGACACATAGGATCGAGACGTTCCCATCCATAGTGAAACAGCAACATGCTGACGAAGTACCAAGCAACTAGTCCTGCAACAAAGCAAGCGGTAACGGATGCCCATCCAACCGCGGTTCTGCCCATAGCAAACCTCTCGACAATCGCGGGGTCAAACAGTCGAAAACAAATGAGGCCAATTTGGGGAAATAGATGGACCAAATTCTAGTATCGCGAGCATCGATTCAGAAATCGAGAAAGGTAGATGCGACGCCGCAACGTTGTGCGTCACTCCGTCGAGTCCACGCCATGGACAGCGGCTCTTTTGTTTGATGCCGTTGATTCTCGGAAGTGATCGACAACGATAAAGCGCCTTATGAAGGGCGAGAGTACTCCTCCAAACGGCACGAGCATCACGTTGTAGACTTGGCAGATAATCCGGCAAAGGCACCGGCGAGCAGTCGATCTGGTACTGACCTTTGAGAGTATTGCAGGCCCGGCCACAGCTCGTCGCAGGACCATCGCATGGTCTAGTAAGTAATGGTTCGCCCGGTCCGTGGATCGATACGCTGTATGGAAACAGTGGCCACCAAATCTCGGTAGTCTGCCAACCACAACCGCGACTGGATAGGTGTGTCACCATCAAGTTTGATGTAGCCCTCGACGTCGACTCGCCAAGGGTGGGTCTCGACAACAAAGCTTTTTGCGAGACCGGCGTCTTCCATTGCTCGGAGACCAAACATGTCCCCATCCGCGAAGTCATAGACGTCTTTGACTCGAAACGTGAGGTTGCCGCTTATTCTTATCAACTCGCCTTCACGTACCAATTCGAGGCTGTTTGCGAACCCCTGTAGCGTACCGCCTCCGATAGCTGCTTGCGCCTCCGTCGCAATTGCCCAGAAAGCCATCGGTCTCAGAGACTCACCAGCGCCAGTAAACGATGACTCCCACATAACGAGCCTATCGAGATCCTTTTCGTTTGCCCCGCTCGGCACACCAATTTGGAGCCTTTCCCCCTCGCTCATCGGTAGATTCGGTACTCCACGACGGCTGTCTGCGCGAACACCAACCAGCCATTCCGCAAAGGACTTCATGACCCCGCCATAGGCCAGCCGCATGGTTGGAAACTCTCCCAGAACCCTCGGTGAGATTGAAACCGGTTCGCCAGAGCCTCCGAGGTAATGAAGGAGAAGGCGCTCTGCTGTTTTCCATCCATAGTCTCTGAACTTTTCGAGCATGACAGAAGCACGAGCCAGACCAACTTCTTCGTCCGAGCCTTCGCCTGCATTCAGGATCTCAAAGAAGTCACGAGTCTTCTGATACAGACCTGGCTCATCTTCGGTTTCCGAGACACGCGAATCCGCTTCGCTGGACCGCATTGGCCCGAGACCTGGCAGTTCCGAGCCCAAAGCTTGAAGTGAGGCAGATGGTGCTTCGAGCTCCTCATCCTGCCTCATGACTACGCTCGGGTCTCGAACTGGCGGGCTCGTTGAGATTCCATTTCGTCCTGGGCCAACCGGCTGAGCTTCGTCCACGTGATATGTTGTTGGGTCAGTAGAGCTTTCTTGCGAGTGGCGCTGTCGAGATTTGGTGCGTTGACTGTCCGCCCCAAACGGCTCGATATCCGTCGCGAAGATCTTCGGCGGGCCGATCCGTAGCGGCTGGGGTTTGCCGGAGGGGTCGTTGTAGACGCGTTCGAACTGAAGTTGGACATAGCGCTGATAGGCCTTGTCGCCCTCCCAGAAGCGCCGGTCGCGCTTCAAGTTGGTGAGCTCGCGCGCCATGCGCTCGTGCAAGTCTTCCTTGCGCCCGACCGGCGCAGAGCGTTTCCTGAGATCGAGGTTCTCAATGTCTTTCCGGCTGGGAATGCGAGGGATACGCGCCATGGTGTCGTCTCCTTGTGTTGTTCATCTCCTGTTCTATCACAAAGAAAGCGTCAAATGTGCGCATTTCTTATGGAAACTGCACGAATAACGTGTCCTTAAGGGTGGAGTTATCCGACCCGATAAGCCGCGAAGTCGACTGACAGAGGGACGTCAGCCCTTGCCGCCGGCCTCCGCCTCCAGGCCGCGGATGACGACGTCGAGGCCGTAGGCGAACTCTGCATCGGAGTCGTCGTCGGCGATCTGGTCGACGTCGAACAGTTGGGCGGCACCATGCTCAACGAACTCGCCGCGCTGTTCGATGAAGAACCCGCCGGCATGCGCCGCGCCAGCGGACGCGGCCGGGCGGCTTAGAGCAGACCCTCTCACTTCGCATAGAGCCTTTCCCAGCGGTGCTCGGTCTCCGCGTCGGGTTGCATAGCCCAAACATAGAATGTGAGAGGCCAGCGATGCGGTTTTAGGTCCTCCTCGTCAAAGTCTGACCTGACATATGGCCGCAACTCATCACAGGTGAGTTTCGGAGTCTGAAGAAGGAACCGTTCGTCATCAGGACGCACCACGAGCTGCCCCAGTCGAACAAGGTCCAAAAAGTACCCATAGAACAGTGCCGGGCGAATGAGCACCGCACCATCTTGATCAATGGTGACCGCTTCATCGCTGTATCGGGACGCGATAACTTCTCTTAACCGCGCGGCAGCCTCGGGCGTGTAGAGATCATCGACGACAAACGCGAAACTTAGTCCGGGCTCTTCGACACACAACGGATCCAGCTTTTTCCAGCCCCAATGAAACTGAGCAGCACTGTATAGAAACCACACAACAAGCGTCCCGATTACAATAGCCAAACACGCCGACCAACCGACTGAGTGACCTCTCATTGGGATCTCCGAGGATTGCGTGGGTTGATCTTGTAGTCGCCTGCAACCCCACGAATGAGCGGACTCTCGGAGAGGCGAAGAATGGCGCCAACAGGCTGGTCTTCATCTATGACAATGATGCCGTCAACGTCGACTGACCACGGCTCACTCGTCACCCAAAACGATCTTGCTGATCCGTTGTCTTCCAATGCGTGGAGGCCGAACGTGTCGGATTGCGCAAAGTCATACCTGTCTCGCACGCGGAACTGCAACTGCCCAGAGATCGCTATTCGATCGCCCTCTCTGTCCAACCTTAGGCTGACGGCGAAGCCCTGTAGCGTTCCGCCACCAATCGAAGCATGGGCTTCCGTACCCACGGCCCAAAGGTCGAATGGACGACCTGCATCTCCGACACCTTTGAAGGAGCTCTCCCACATCACCAAATCATCGAGATCGCCGCCAACGATGTCGATGGGCACTCCAAGTGTGACTGTTTCGCCATCACCAAGCGGCAGCTTTGGGATACCTGTGCGGCTGTCCTCACGCAAACCAATCATCCATTCGCCAAAGTACCGCAGGACTACCTTTTGGGCTTGGATCACTGTTGGGTAGTCCCGGAGGAACTCGGACGGAATCGTAACGGGCTCTCCCGATCCATCGGCGTAGTGGGATAGGAGCCGTTCGGCTACATCCCAATCGTATCTCCTAAAGAGGTCCCGCAACATCGGTAGCCGAACACGCGCCTTGTCTAGATCAGAGCCTTCGCCCGCTCCTTTTATCTCTTCGAAATCAATGTACTTCTGAACCAATCCAGGCTCATCGGAACTTGAGGCGGTTCGACGCACATGTCTTTTCTTTTGGTCAATCGAGTGTTTTGCCTCGAACTGAGGCTTGGGCTGTCCGAGGAGAGATTGAGGTGCTTCTACGTCGTTGTGAAAGAGCGACGTACCCGAATCGCTTGCTGTGGCCTCAGGATTTGATGACCGTGAGACATTCAGCCTTCGTGATGGGCTAACGTTCGACTTGGTGCCAGTGTTCGCATTGCCTTTGCCGACCTCCACCCCAAACGGTTCGATGTCCGTCGCGAAGATCTTCGGCGGGCCGATGCGTAGCGGCTGGGGTTTGCCCGAGGGGTCGTTGTAGACGCGTTCGAACTGGCGCTGGACATACCGCTGGTATGCCTTGTCGCCTTCCCAGAAGCGTCGGTCGCGTTTGAGGTTGGTGAGTTCACGCGCCATGCGCTCGTGTAGTTCTTCCTTGCGCCCCATCGGCGCGGGACGTTTCCTGAGATCGAGGTTCTCAATGTCTTTCCGGCTGGGAATGCGAGGGATACGCGCCATGGTGTCGTCTCCTTGTGTTATTCACCTCCTGTTCTATCACAAAGAAAGCGTCAAATGTGCGCATTTCTTATGTCTTTTGCACGGCATACGTGTCCTTAAGGGTGGGATTATCCGACCCGATAAGCCACGAATTCGGCTGCAAGAGGAGTGTCAGCCCTTGCCGCCGGCCTCCGCCTCCAGGCCGCGGATGACGACGTCGAGGCCGTAGGCGAACTCGGCGTCCGCGTCGACGTCGGCGATCTCATCGACCAGTTCCGTGGTCAGGGGAAAGTCGCCCTCCGACAGGCTCTCGATCAGCTTGGCGCGTTCCTCGGGGCTATAGGGCGCCATCCAATCGGTCAGCTCCCAGCAGGTGAAGTTCTCCGTATAGGCCAGCAGCATGCGCGCCGCGCGGACCATCGCTTGGGACGAGAAGCCGCCGGACCTGAGCGCGGCATACATCGCCTCGTTCAGACGATGCTCGTTCAGCACCCACTCCTCGAAGGTCGCGTAGACCAAATAGACCCCGGGGTGGCGGTGGCCGAGGTCGCGGAAGGCGTGACAGATGGCGCGCACCTGTTCCTGCCACGAACCGTTCGGTTGCGGCAGATCGCATTCGCCGATCACCTGATCGACGACGCCGTTCATCAACGCCTGGCGGTTGGGCACGTGATGATAGAGCGCCATCGGATCGACACCCATCGCGCCGGCCAGCTTGCGCATGCTGAAATGGGCCTTGCCGCCTTGATCCAACATCGCGATCGCCGCCTCGACGATCCGTTCCCGCGACAGGGTTCCGCGTTGACTCATACACACCTGCTTTCAAAGCAATTGACACACTCTACATTGTAGAGGAATCTATAATTCTACGCCGTAGAATACATTGAGGACGTTGTTATGACACTAACCCACATTCGCAAATCTGACATTACCCGGCGTCATTTTCTAGGAACCGGTGTCGCGGCGGCCGCCATGTTGCCGTTCGCCGCGCGGGCCGACCTGCCGACCAATCCCGATGTCGTCGTGATCGGCGCCGGCGCCGCCGGCCTGGCCGCCACCCGCACCCTGATGGAAAGCGGCGTGTCGGTCGCCCTGGTCGAGGCCGGCGACCGCATCGGCGGGCGCGCCTATACGGAGACGGCGACCTTCGGTGTCCCCTACGACCACGGTGCCCATTGGCTGCACAACGGTTCGCGCAATTTCTACAACGGCTACGCCCAGGAAAACGGCTTCGACATCAGCGCCGATCCCGATAACTGGCGGATCTTCATCGGCGATAAGGAGGCCACTGAATCCGAAGTCGATGGATACTGGCAGACCTGGGACACCTTCTACGACGATATCGGCGATGCCGCACAGAAGGGCATGGACGTCTCGGCGGCGAGCGTCACGCCGACGTCCGGCGCATGGGCCAATACGGCCGCCTTCGCGATCGGGCCGTGGAGCATGGCCAAAGACCTCAATGGATTCTCTGTGACCGACTGGTGGACCGGTGCCGAAGGCGGCGACTGGTACTGCAAGCAAGGTTTCGGCGCGCTGGTTGCCCACTATGGCGCGAACGTGCCGGTGTCGCTCGGCACCAAGGTCAGCCGCATCAACTGGGGCGGTTCGGGCGTCGAGGTCGAGACCAACAAGGGCACCATTGCCGCGAAGGCCGTGATCGTCACGGTCTCCACCGGCGTTCTGGCCGCCGGCCATATCGCCTTCGATCCCGCCTTGCCGGCGGAGAAGCAGGAGTCGTTTACCGACATCTCTATGGGCCTCTACAACCACATCGCCGTGCAGTTTTCCGAGGACATCTTCGGCATGGGCCCCGACGGTTACCTTCTGTTCCAGGTTGGCGACGACATGCGGGCATTCGGCGTGCTGACCAACGCCAGCGGCTCGGGCATCGCCTATTGCGATGTCGGCGGATCGTTCGCCGAGCAGCTCGAAAAAGACGGCGAAGCCGCGGCCATCGACTTCACCGTCGGCAAGCTGAAGGAGATGCTGGGCGCCGATGTCGAGCGCACGCTGGTCAAGAGCGCGGTCACCACATGGGGCCAGGATCCGCTGTTCGAAGGCTCCTACGCCTCGGCCGAGCCAGGCGCGCAGCCCATGCGTTCTGTTCTGCGCGAACCGGTCGGCGACCGGATCTTCTTTGCTGGCGAAGCCTGCAGCCGGGATCTATGGGCGACGGTCGGCGGCGCGCATGAGACCGGTGTCGACGTCGCCCGCGATGTCGCCGACGAAGTTACCTAACGATCAGCGCAGGTTCGTGCCGTAGAACGCCATGGTCCGGTCCCAGGCGAGCGCCGCGTCGGCCTCGTCATAGCTGGCGCGGGTCGGGTTGGCGAAGGCGTGCTCGGCCTCGTACCAGTAAGCGGTCAGCGACTTGCCGGCCTCGGCCATCGCCACTTCGAAGCCGTCGACCATGGCCTTGTTGATCCATTGGTCCTTGGTCGCGAAATGGCCGACGACCGGGCCCGAGAGCGGCGCCAGCTCGGCGGCCGACTTCGCGACGTTGCCGTAATAGATGACCGTCGCCTCAATCGGCCGGTCGAGAGACGCGTTGAGCGACCAGCCGCCGCCGAAACACCAGCCGACGGTCCCGATCTTTCCGGTCGTATCGTCGCGCGCGCAGCCAGTCGATCCAGGCGCCCAGTGTCTCGTTGGCTTCCGCCGCGTCGACCGCGTTCATGTGGGCGCGCGCGTCGTCGGGGTTATCGGCAACCTTGCCGTCATAGAGGTCGACCGACAGCGCCGAATAGCCATGACCGACCAGGTCGGCGGCGACGGCCTTGATCTGATCGTTCAGGCCCCACCATTCGTGAATCAGCAGGATCGACGGCGCCGGCGTCTGGGCCGGTGCGCCGAAGGCCGCCTTGACCTGCTTGCCACCGGGCGTCTCGATCGCCACAGTCTCCAGCGATTCGGCGGCAGCACGGGCGAGCTTGGGGTCGGCCAGAACCGCCGCCAATCCGGTGGCGGCAAGAGGCGCAGTGATCGCTTGGCTAAGAACGTCACGTCGGGCAAGCATGATGGTCCTTCCGGATGGAGTTTGTATGGTCACGACGTTAACGCGCCTTTTCCGCACGACCAAGATCCTGGCGGTCACAAGCCTGTGCGTCCTGTTGCTGACGCTGGCCGGCATCGCGGCCTGCGCGCGGGTTCCGACCGGCGAGGAAAATGTTTCGTCGGCAACCTTGGATCGCGACGATCCCGAACGAAAGTCGTTCGGGGAACTTACTTTGCTGGCCGGCTTCGAGCTTGAGCTTGACGACCCGAACTTCGGCGGGCTCTCGGGTCTGGATATCACCGATGATGGATCGCGGCTTGTCGCCGTCAGCGATCGCGGCTGGTGGGTCACCGCCGATCTGGACCAGGACGGTAGCGGCAAACTGATCTCGATCCAGAACCTGACGATACAGCCGATGTTCGACATCGACGGCTCGCCGCTCGCCGACCGGACCGGTGGCGATTCCGTGCGCTGGCGCGATGCCGAAGACTTGGCGCGGACGTTCGACGGCGGCTACTACGTTACCTTCGAGCGCGAGCATCGCCTGTGGCACTACGACGCCATCGATGCCCTGCCCTTCGCAATCGAACTGCCCGGCGAGGTGGCGGCGCTCAGGTCCAATGGCGGCCTGGAGGCGGTCGCGCTCTTGCCCGATGGCCGTCCCCTGGTGTTTGCCGAGGGATCCGGGAGCGACGATCAGGTCATCGACGGGTGGCTGTTGGAGAACGGCGCCTGGCGAAAGCTCGCCTATCAGGGCCGCGACGACTTCAGAATCACCGGCATGGCGGGGCTGGGCGACGGCAGCCTGATTGTCCTGGAACGATGGTTCGTGGAACCGGTGTTTCTCAGCATTCGCCTGCGTCGTATCGCACCGGAGATGCTGGAAGCAGACGGCATCATCGATCCACCCGTCCTGGCGGCGTTCAGCAACTCCCTCCTGATCGATAATTTCGAAGGGATCGCCGTCAGACCGGCGCCGGACGGCAGCGGGTACCTGCTCTACATTGTCTCCGATGACAACTTCAACATGACCCAGCGCACGCTGCTCTATCAGTTTTATCTGGCGGCATCATGACCACCCAGACACTCAATATCCGCTCGGCGGGCCATGACGATCTCGACGCGTGTTTCGGGCTGTACCGTGAGGTGCAGGAGATCCACGTCGCCGCCCGTCCCGATCTCTTCAAACCACCGATGCTGGACGACAGCTTCAGACACCTGATCGGCGATGCGATCGATGCCGAGCACAAGGGCGTCTTGCTCGCCTGGCATGACGCGGTCGCGGTCGGCATGGCGATCTATGAGTTCACGCGCCTGGACCCGACCGGCGTCTACCTGATCGACCGCCCGATCCTGTGGTTGGAATCGGTCGTCGTCTCAGCCGATTACCGCGGCAAGGGCTGCGGCAAGGCGCTAATGGATCTGTTGAAAAGGCTGGCCGCCGAAAACGGCGTCGAGACCCTGGCCCTGGAAGCGTGGCGCTTTAACGAGGCGGCGCAAGCCTGGTTCGAACGTCAGGGTTTCACCACCCACAGCAACACGATGATGGCCGTTATCGGCGACGATTAGAGCATTATCCGTTGTCGCGGAACCGGTGCCGGCCCACTCCCCGGCCACCCATGGCAGCATCCCCGAGGTGGCCGGACGAGGGAGTGGGCTGGTGATATCGTCTTAACGGAGAATGCTCTAGTTCTTCGGCGCGGCCAGATACTGCGGCGCGAAGAAACCCATGAGCAGGCGATACGGCAGCAAGAGGGTCAGCGCCATCAAGCCCTTGATGGCGTAGTCGCCGATGCCGAGCTTGAACCAGTCCAAGCCCCATTCGGCGAAGAACACGCCGAACAGCAGATAGAAGAAGATCAGCGTGTCGAAGGCCGAGGCAACGGCCGACGACACCAGCGGCGCGCGCCACCAGCTGCCCCGGCGCAGTTTCTGAAAGATCGCGACGTCGAGAAGCTGGCCCGCCAGGAACGCCGAGCCCGACGCAACGGCTGTCAACAACGCGACCTCCGTCATCACCAAGGGCCAATCGGCCAGGGGTTCGGGCCAGTCGGCGAAGAACGCCGACATCACGACGCCGACGACAAAACCGACGATCACGATCCTGACCGCCTTGGCCGGTCCGTAAGCGCGGTTGGAGAGGTCGGTCACAAGAAACGCGAACGGAAAGGTGAACGCGCCCCAGGTCAGCCACTCACTGATCTGGAAGTGGACGAGGATGTTGGACGCGACAACGACCGTGGCCATCGCCACGGTCGGCAACACCAACTCGCGGGAGAACAACGTCATGGGTAGCGGGCCAAGGGCGCCGCGATCACGCGGCGGCTTCTGCCTTGCGGGCGGCGGCCTTCTCGATGCGGCGCTTCAGGCGAAGCGCCTCTTCCGGCAGCTTGCTGTCGTTGCGGCTCATCAAAAAAGCATCGAGGCCGCCGTTCTTCTCGACGGTCCGGATGGCGTTCGCCGAGAGCCGGAGCGAGATCATCTGGCCGAGCGCATCGGAATAAAGCTTGGTTGTCTGCAGGTTGGGCAGGAACCGGCGCCTGTTCTTGTTCTGCGCGTGGCTCACATTGTTGCCCGCCTGGACGCCCTTGCCTGTCAGCTGGCAGCGTCGCGACATCATCCAACTCCTTAGAATAAGCTAAGGCGCGGCCACCCGGGCCGCGCCGCATGAAACCGGGAGCGGCTATTTACGCGCGGCGGCGCTGAAGGTCAAGATTCGCCGATGAACGGCGCCAACGCGCGGCGCGCGGCAGTCCTGACCGGCAAGTCGCCAGCCGCGACATCGTTTTCCAGGTCCGCCACCAAATCCGCGGTGCGCGGGTCTGTCCGGACCTTTTCCATGACAAAATCGCCGATTTCGAGCCACAAACGGCGTTTGGCCTGCTCCTGACGGCGGGCGTCCAGCTCGCCGGCGTCGGTCATGGTCCGCCAGAACGTCTCGATCACCTCCCAGACCGTATCGATATCGGTGCCTTCGAGCGCCGAGCACGATTCGACCTGGGGCGACCAATGGGCCGACTGCGGCTTCAAGAGGCCGAGCGCGGCGCGGTAGTCGGCGACCACATGGCGCGCGGCCTCCTTCAAGGCGCCATCGGCCTTGTTCACCAGGATCAGGTCGGCCAGTTCCATGACGCCGCGCTTGACGCCCTGCAGGGTATCGCCGGCGCCGGGCGCCAGCAGCAGCAGGAACATATCGGTCACGTCGGCGACAGCCGTCTCCGACTGGCCGACGCCGACGGTCTCGACGATCACGACGTCGTAGCCGGCCGCCTCGACCACGGCGATCGCCTCACGGGTGCGCCGCGCGATTCCGCCCAGCAAACCCGCCGACGGCGACGGCCGGATGAAAGCCCTGGCGTCGCGCGACAGCCGCTCCATGCGGGTCTTGTCGCCCAGGATCGAGCCGCCGGTGCGTGTCGAGGACGGATCGACCGCCAAAACGGCGACACGATGGCCCTGGTCGATGGCATAAAGACCGAAGGCTTCGACGAAGGTCGACTTGCCGACGCCTGGCGCGCCGGAAATGCCGAGGCGCTTGGCCTTGCCGCCCAGCGGCAACAAACCGGCGAGCAGGTCCTCGGCCGCGTCCTGATCGGCCTCGCGGGTCGATTCGACCAGTGTGATGGCGCGCGCCATGGCGCGCCGGTCGCCGGCCTTAATGGCGTCGATGAGCTCGGCGGTCACGGTCAAGGTGGTGCGCGGTCAGGCCGCCTGGCGCCGGCTCTGCACGAGATCGATGATCTCCGCCGCGGCCGCCGGAATGCTGGTGCCCGGACCATAGATCGCGCTGACGCCCGCGGCCTTCAGCATGTCGTAGTCCTGGGGCGGGATGACGCCGCCACAGACCACCAGGATATCGCCGGCGCCCTGCTGCTTCAGGTCCTCGATGAGCTGGGGCACCAGTGTCTTGTGGCCGGCCGCCTGGCTCGACACGCCGATGACGTGGACATCGTTCTCGACCGCCTGGCGTGCCGCCTCGTCGGGCGTCTGGAACAGCGGCCCTATGTCGACATCGAAGCCGATATCGGCGAACGCGGTGGCGATGACCTTGGCGCCGCGATCGTGCCCGTCCTGGCCCAGCTTCACCACCAGCATGCGCGGCCGCCGGCCTTCCTTGGCCGCGAAGTCGTCGATTGCCGCGCGGATGCGCTCGAACGCCTCGTCACCCTCCCAGGCATCGCCATAGACGCCGGAGATCGAGCGGACGACCGCGCGGTGCCGGGTGAAAACCTGCTCCATGGCATCGGAGATTTCACCGACGGTCGCGCGCGCCCGGGCCGCCTCGATCGAGAGCGCCAGAAGATTGGCGTCGCCGGCGGCGCCCGCCGTGATCGCATCCAGCGCCGCGCGGCAAGCCGCCTCGTCGCGGCTCTCGCGGATCTTTGTCAACCGCGCGACCTGCTGCTCGCGCACCTGGGTGTTGTCGATGTCGCGCACCTCGACCTCGGGCGTCGCATCGCTGGTGTACTTGTTGACCCCGACGATGACCTCCTCGCCACGGTCGATACGGGCCTGCCGGCGCGCCGCGCTTTCCTCGATCCTCAGCTTCGGCATGCCGGCCTCGATCGCCTTGGTCATGCCGCCGAGCTCGTCGACTTCGGCGATCAGCTTGCGCGCCTCGGCCGCCAGGCTCTGGGTCAGGCTCTCGACGTAGTAGCTGCCGGCCAGCGGATCGACGACGCGGGTGACCTCGGTCTCCTCGGCCAGGATCAGCTGTGTGTTGCGTGCGATGTGGGCGGCGAAGTCGGACGGCAGCGCCAGCGCCTCGTCGAACGAGTTCGTGTGCAGCGACTGCGTTCCGCCGAGCGCCGCGGCCAGGGCCTCGACCGTGGTCCGAATGATGTTGTTGTAC
>JANQGO010000259.1 GCA_028277285.1 Alphaproteobacteria bacterium
CCCAAGCCTGCGCAACCCTCTCCCCCACTGACGCGGGGGCGAGGGCTCGTGGAGATGGCCGACCATCCCCTCTACCGCTTGCGGGAGAGGGAGGGGCCCAGCGCGAAGCGATGGGAGGGTGAGGGGCCGTCATCTCACATCCTCGAAGTCGGCAACGACGTCAGGTCCAGGGAAATCAAAAATCACCGTATCTCAACAATGCCTAAAGCGGCTGGCGGTTCTTGTAATAGGCGAAGAGAAGCCGCTCGTACTCGCCGGCGACGTTCTTCAGCTCTTCCTCGCTGCCCTCCATCTGGACGGCGGCAAAGGCGGTGAAGTTGGCGGCCGCATGGGTCATGGCCAGGCCGATCGTCTCGGCGTCGCCACCTTGCTGCAGCATGTCGTTGGCGATCTCGACGAACCTGTTGGCGAGTTCCAGGTGTTGCGACCGTTCGGCGCCGCCTTCGCTCATGATGTCCCTCCGTTCTGCCGGGATGCGCACCTTAGAGCACAAACTCGCGCGATGGCATCCCGGCAATACGGTGGTGGCGCTCAGCTGGCCATGGCCTGCGCGACGCCGAAATCATTTTGGGTTTCCGGCTTCAGGCGCGCCAGCCCCTCGATTGTCGCGAGACAAGCCCCGGCGGCTTCGCGGCCCTTGGTCACGAGGTGGTCGGCGAAGAAAGCCTGGTGCGGTGTCTGTTCGTGAAAGTGATGGGGCGTTAGCACCGCCGAAAGCACCGGCACGTCCGTCTCAAGCTGAACCTGCATCAGGGCGTCGATGACGGTCGCGGCGACGAAGTCGTGCCGGTAGATACCGCCGTCGACGACGAAGCCGGACGCGACAATCGCCGCGTGATCGCCGCGCAAGGCAAGCTGCCGGGCCAGCAGCGGTATCTCCAGCGAGCCGGGCACGGCAAAGGTGTCAACCCGTCCGGCCTGCCAACCGCGCCGGCGAAGCTCGTCGAGGAAACCCTCTTCGCACCGGTCGACGATATCGCCATGCCAGCGCGCCTTGATAAAGGCGATGTTGTAGGTGTTTTGAACGTGTGTGGTCTGATTCATGTCATTGCTCCGTCTGACCTGAATCAGGGCGTGCAATCACGCGTCAACCCGGGCCGGATCGGCCGGGCTGCGTTGATTGTTCTCTCCCATCCGGACTGTGACCGTCGGCCCCGGAATTGCACCGGGTCAGCTGACCCTTCCGGCTGGCACCGGAAGGCGCTCGCGGGCTTGCACATGTGTGCTCACCGCCGGTGGGGACTTCCACCCCGCCCTGAGAACGCGCCCCACAGCCAGTCCGTGGGGCTGGAGCGAGAGTAGTCCAGGTTGCGCACCAGCCGCAATCCTGTGTCAGATCTCTCTCAGACTTCGACGTCGACAGAGGTTGGCATCGCCCAATGCATCAACCGCCAATGGAGTCGATCGGTCGAGTACGCTACCATACCTGAACTCCATGAATATCCGAGCGTGGTGCTGAGGAGTGGGGACCAGAATCATCCGATACGTGAGCGATAGCTGCATCGCAGGCGGCCTGGCGCTGATGTCGATTATGATGACGGAGAGCGCATCAGCCACCTCGCTTCTTACCGATGATGTCCATTGGGAGTCAGCGGTTAACGCCGTCGATGGTCGGGTCGAGTCATGCGACCTCGGGTTCACCGTTCTGATGGTAGAGGCGTCCAGGCTCTACATGATCTATGGGTACATCGGCGTCGTGGCTTCCGAAGCAGATCCAATCAGTCTTTTCAAGCTTGTCGTTGTTGCTCCAAACGATGACGGGATCCTTAGTACGATTCGGTTTCAGAGTGCATGGCTTGCTAGCCCAAACGTCGACACACGTCTTTTTGAGCAGGAAACCTCGGAAGACCTCACAATGTATGAAGCGTCATCGCATGGCGGCGATGCCTTCTCGTTGGGCATCGACATGGCTGACGGAGGCATGCTCGCGTTTCATGAGGTCGATGCAACCGACGAGTTGGTCGTACGAATTCCACCAGCAGACGAAAGCCAACCCTTCCACGACTACGCCGCTTGCGTCGACGATTTGACACTCGAATGATCGCGAACGCTCGAAGTCGCAGCAGGCTTCGCATGTAACGTTCGGAGAAAACGAAGCGGTGCGAAAACTGGTGTGGCAAAGGCGCTGGCACACGCGGCAATGGATGTGTCAGTTTCTCTCTTCTTCATAAGGGGGCCTTGCCATGAGCGACTACGTTGCGCCGCTGGAAGACATCCGGTTTTCCTTGGCGGCCCAGGCGGGTTTCGACGACTTGGCCCGGCTGCCCGCGTTCGAGGCGGCCGATGACGGCCTCGTGGCGGCGCTTCTGGAGGAGGCCGGCAAGCTCGCGGGCGAGGTGCTGGCGCCGACCAACCGGCCCGGCGATCTGGAGGGCGCGCGTCTGGAGAACGGCGTGGTCAGGTTGCCGGAAGGTTTCCATACCGCCTACCACGCCTATGTCGACGGCGGCTGGAACAGCCTCTCCTTCGATCCCGATTACGGCGGCCAGGGCCTGCCGTGGACCCTGTCGCTGGTGGTCCAGGAAATGTTCGAGGCCGCCAACATGGCGTTTTCGACCGGCACGCTTCTGACGCGCGGCGCCATCGAACTGCTGAGCCATCACGCATCGGTCGAACAGAAGGCGACGTATCTGCCGAACATGATCGCCGGGACGTGGTCGGGCACCATGAACCTGACGGAACCGCAGGCGGGCACCGATCTGGCGCGGATCAGAACCCGCGCCGATCGGCGCGATGACGGCACCTACGCGGTGACGGGCCAGAAGATCTTCATCACCTATGGCGAGCACGAATTGACCGAGAACATCGTGCATCTGGTGCTGGCCCGGCTGCCGGACGCGCCCGCCGGCGTCAAAGGCATCTCGCTCTTCATCGTGCCGAAACATCTGCCCAGGGACGACGGCACACCCGGCGCGCGCAACGATCTGCGGGCGGTGTCGCTGGAGCACAAGCTCGGCATCGTCGGCAGCCCGACCTGCGTCATGGCCTATGGCGATGACGGCGGCGCGACCGGTTTCCTGGTCGGCGAGGAGAATCGCGGGCTTGAGTACATGTTCACCATGATGAACAACGCCCGCGTCGCCGTTGCGGTCCAGGGCATCGCGATTGCCGAACGCGCCTATCAGCAGGCCCTGGCGTTCGCGCGCGAGCGGGTGCAGGGCCGGCGCAACGGCGCCGACGCCACGATCATCGAACATCCGGACGTCCGGCGCATGCTGCTCTCGATGAAGTCGCGCATCGAGGCGGGCCGCGGATTGACCTTGGGCGCGGCCGTGGCCTTCGACCTGGCCTCGAACCATCCCGATCCGGCGGTACGCGCGGCGGCCCATGCGCGTTTCGATCTTCTGACACCGGTCACCAAGGCCTGGTGCACCGACAATGCTGCCGACATCACGTCGACGGCGCTGCAGGTCCAGGGCGGCATGGGGTTCATCGAGGAGACGGGCGCGGCCCAGCACTATCGCGACGTCCGCATCCTGCCGATCTATGAAGGCACCAACGGCATCCAGGCGATCGACCTTATCGGCCGCAAGATCGTGCGCGATGGCGGCGCGACGGCGGCTGCCCTTTTCGACGACATCGATGCGGTCATCGGCGCGGCGCGCGACAACGGCCTCGACCGATTTGCCGATCAGATGGCGGACGCGCTGGGCCATCTGCGCCACGCGACCGACTGGATCATCGCAACGGCCGCCACCGACAACGACATGGCGCTCGCCTCGGCGACAACCTATCAGGACCTGTTCGGTACCGTCGCCGGCGGCTGGCAGATGGTGCGGCAGGCCTTGGCCGCCCAAGACGGGTCAGACCTCGGCGATCATGATTTCCTGTCGGCCAAACGGTCGACCGCGCAGTTCTACATGAATCAGGAATTGCCCAAGGCCGCGGCACTCGCCGCCATCGTGACCCAGGGCGCCGCCGCCATAAACGATGCGCCGGACGCGGTGTTCGCTTAGGTCACAGCTTTCGTCGGCCCGTTTCGGGCGGGGTCCCAGCGCCAGAGATTGGCGGGGGTGACATGCACGCCGCCGACCCAGCGGTCGATGCCGTTGGTCTGGACCCAGTCGGCCTTGCCGGCGAGAAGGTCTTCACCGAACGACGTGAGCGCGATCGGAGACATCCAGGTTTCCAGCGCCGTCACCGCGCCCATCTTGCCGCGGGCAAGCCCGGCCACGATCGGCCAGTACATGATGTCGCCCAGGAAAGGTTGCGGCTCGAGGTGGCCGTGCAGATCGCGGAAACACTGGCCGGGTGTCTCGGCGCCTTCGGCGATGGCACGCAGCGTCAGCCGTTCGGTGAGCGAGAGACCGTCCGTCGTCCACGGCAATTCCTGAAGGTGTCGCATCAGGGCAGGCGCCAGGAACGGCAGATCGGGCGTGCCGGCCGCGGCGAGGTCGAAGAGCGCGAGGGGTTCGGGCGCGCGGAACGCCTTCCAGGCGCGTTGTCCCAGCGCGATCTGTGCACGCGTCACCGGTTGTTCGCTGCCCCACAGCGACCTCAGCTGATCCGGCGCAAGCTGACCCAGTCCGATGAAACGGTCGACGCCGGGGAAACGATCGACGGTGATCATGCTGAGGCGCGGCTCCAGCTCGGGCCGGTCGGCGAACCACGAGAGCAACCGGATCAGGACCGCCTGATCGTAGATGTCATGCTCGAACCACAGCACGAGACGTTCGTAGTCGTTTGTCTGCTCAAGACTTCTCAGCGCTTCGCGCAGGCCTGTATCCGTCGGTGCGGGCGGCCTGCCCAGGTCGTTCGTCAGATAGGCCAGACGCGCGGCATGAAACGCGTTGTCATCGCCCCCGGGCGTGCCGCCCTTGCACACGGGATCGGAGAACTCCAGGAAGTCACCGGGGATACCGGCCTGGACGAGGCCGTCGCGAATGTCGGAGCCGCAGCGGATATGGAGGGTGGAGGTCATGCTAGGTCCAATACATCTCAACAAGGGTACCGGCAACGGCAAGACCAACCCCGAACGTGGCGATGCCGACTCTGATCCTGCGCCAGATCCTGTAATCACGGTCCAGCGAATCGGACGACCGATGGACATGTCCTCTCGTCAGCTTCTGTGGAATGAGGACCATGACCACCATCCCCATTCCGAACATGACCATAAGACCGCCGATGCTGCTGGCCATGCTGAGGTCTTCGATCGTCCAGGGCATCTAGGGTTCCGTCAGCAGAGCCAAACCTGCGCCGACGACCAGGAGAAGGACGCCGACCACCGCGACCTTGATATGCCAGTGCGCGAAGTGCTTTCCCGCCCGATCGACCTGTTCCATGTCCTATTCCATGAACGGCATGTCGCCGACGTTCTGAAACGATAGCGCGCCGTAGCCGATCAAGCAGATACCGAGAACGATGAGGACGATGGCGGAGATCGCCATGGCTCAAGCCTCCTGGTTTCGGGCTAAGAGCATCATACACACTCGGTCCACGAAGCGGCGCTCACGGCGCACCGTCAAGCCAATAGAGCTGGACCAGCGTGCCGCCGATGATGAGGGCGACGCCACCGAAGAGGGCGCCAATCCTGATCCGACGCCAGATGCGGTGGCTGCGTGTGTCCATCGTGACGTATCGGTTTCGTCCGTTGTTCCCGAACATCGCCGGCGCGAGCGCTCCGACAACGCCAGCGACGCCGACACAGATCATGACGGTTACGAAGAAGTCCAGCCACTCAGCAGGCGTGAGGTAGTAATAGTACATCGTCGATCACGCAGCTAAGGCCCGAAGTGCGGAAGCCAGGGCAATCACGCCGTCGCTTAGCGGATCCATCCAATCGTGCAGCGCAAGGTCGATGGGAACGGCAGACCACATGAATCAGGTCTCGCTCAGCAGAGCCAAAGCTGCGCCGATCAAGAGGAGAACCGTTCCGACCAACGCGACCTTGATATGCCAGTGGGCGAAGTGCGACCCCGCCCTATCGGCCTGCTCCATGTCACGCTCCATGAACGGCATATCGCCGAAGTTCTGGAATGACAGCGCGCTGTAGCCGATGAGCGCGATCCCGAGGATGAGAAAGATGATGGCGGATAGGGCCATGACGTCTGCCGCCTAGATGCCTTCCAACAAGACCAGCACAAGGCCGATGGCGAGCAAGGCCGCGCCCAACAGCATGGTCTTCGCCTGGGCGGCCTGGAACTTGCTGGTCGTCATGTCGGCGTTCTTGGCCTGGTGATCGGTCAGCGGCAGATTCAGAATGTTGCACAGCGATAAGAGGCCGAACCCGATCACCAGGATGCCCAACGTCAAAAAGCTGATGGCGGCAATGCCCACAGTCGCGTTCTCCCGTCGTTATCGCCCGGTTCAGGCGCCCACCAGGAACATCAGTGCGAAGCCGATGACCAGCAGGCCCAGCCCGGTCAACAGTACCCACAGGTTGGTGCGGTGCACACCCTTGTCCGTCGTCGTGCCGTGATAGCGCTCTTCCTTCGAGATCAGTCCGAAGATGTTGGCGGTCGAAAAGACGCCGACGCCGGTCACAAGGCAACCGATACAGACAAACGCTAGTCCGATGACGAATCCCATGGCTCCTTCTCCTTTGTTGTTGCCGGGTAGATCGGGTCGTCTGACGTCCTTGACGTCATCGACCCGAGAGACCGCCGCCTCGTCCGGGCGGCAGCAGAGTCGGCTTGTCGCTCTTCGGGCCACCAAAGACATTTCGTGCATGGTGGCCGACCCAGAAAGCGAACAGCGCAAGGCCGAGAACTGAAACCAAGACGAGTATCCACATCGCGCTCTCCCTCCGTTTCAGCCTAGAAACTCGCAATCGCTACGAGCACGGTACCGATGCCGCAGAGCTTGAGGCCCAGGGTGATGCGCCGTCTGCGACTGTCAGGATCGAACGGCTGGCGGTAGGCGCGGCTGCCGACCGGTTGCTTAGGGCCGTAGCCGCTGATGAAGGCGTGACTGCCGGGCCGGATAAAGCCGGCCGCGGTCAGGCAGCCGCCAAGAAAGATAAGGGGTACACCAAGGAACAACAGAAGACTCACGCCACGTTCCTCCTTCGTCTGAGGGGCGGCCGAAGCCGCCCCTGGGCGGGGATTTACGCCCCCGCGTCGTTACGGCCGACCTCGTCGCGCAAGCTCTCGACGAAACCGTCGAGGTTGTCGCTATTGAGGCCGACCTCTTTCATCAGCGCGTCGATCAAGGGCGCCTGGCTGCGATAGCGCAGCGCGCTGGCGACCACCTGGTCGGCGAGGCCGGCACCGCCGCCAGCGCCGGCGCCTTCGACCGCGGCGCCACCGTTGCCGCCGCCATTGCCGCCGTTGCCGGTCAGGCCGTCGACCTGAACGATCTTGATGCCGTCGATCTGCTCCATCGGCTTGACCGATTCGCGGATGATCGCCTGCAGGTTCTCGATGATGGCGAGCTTCACCTTCATCGCGACGATCTCTTCGGTCAGCGTGTTGTCGGCCTCGTTGAGCGCCTTGCGCCCGGCCGCCTCGACCGCATAGCGGATCTCCGCCGCCACCGCCTTCAGCTTCTCGGCTTCCGATTCACCGCTGGCTTCGATGCGGACCTTCTCGGACGCCGCCTCGGCCAGCGTGCGGATGGCGTCGGCCTCGTCGTTGGCGGCCTCCTTCTGGGCCTCGGCCGCGACCTTGATCTTGATCGCGTCGCGTTCGGCGATGCGGCTCGCCTCGACCAGCTCGACGATCTTCTCACGCTCGGCCTGCTCGGTCTCGCGCGAGGTGATCACAAGCTCCTCCTCGCGCACCGCTTCGGCACGGGCGCGGTCGGCTTCGGCCTGGGCGACGGACTGCGCTTTCGACTTTTCGGCGACGGCGATCTCGCGGTCCTGGTTGGCCAGTTCAATGGCTTTGTTTCGGTTGATGTCGCGCTCCTTGACCTCGCGGTCCTTTTCGATGCGCGCCTGTTCGACCTCGCGCTCGGCCTCGATCTTCGATTGCTCGACGTCACGGGTCGCCATGATGCGGGCCTGCTCGGCCTCGCGCTCCTGTTCGGCCTGTTCCCTGGCGATCTCGGCGACCTGGGCGGCACGGCGGACCTCGACCTCGCGGGTCTGCTCGAGGCGCGCGTACTCGGTGTCGCGGCCGATCTGCAACGACTGGCGCTCGGTCTCCAGGTCCTTCAATTCGATCGCGACCTTGGTGTCGCGCTCGATCTCGTTGCGCCGCTTGCGGCGGTCCTCGATCTCGTCGGTCAGCTTGGTCAGACCGGCGGCGTCGAACGCGTTGTTCGGGTTGAAGAAGTCGCGGTCGGTCTGGTCCAGGCCGGTCAGCGACACGGACTCAAGCTCCAGACCGTTCTTCAGCAGGTCCTCGGAGACGGCGGTCTGCACCTTCTGGACGAACTGGACGCGCTGTTCGTGCAGCTCCTCCATCGCCATCTCGGCGGCGACGGCGCGCAGCGCATCGACGAACTTGCCTTCGACCAGCTCCTTCAGCGATTCCGGATGCATGGTGCGCTTGCCGAGCGTCTGGGCGGCGGCCGCAATCGAGTCGGCGGTCGGCTGGACGCGAACATAGAACTCCGCCAGCACGTCGACGCGCATGCGGTCGCGGGTGATCAGCGCCTGCTGGTCGTTGCGCCGCACTTCCAGGCGCAGGGTGTTCATGTTGACGGGGATTGTGTCATGCAGCACGGGGAAGACCAGGCTGCCGCCGTTCATGACGACCTTCTGGCCGCCCATGCCGGTGCGCACGAACGAGATTTCCTTGGTCGCGCGCTGGTAGAGGCGCGCCATGATCAGCCCGATGGTTAGCAGGGCGACAAGGGCGATGCCCGCTAAGATAAGGATGTCGATGATGGCCATGGTCTCTACTCCAGTCTGTTGGTCGTCAATTGGTGGACGGCCGCCATTCTTGCGCTGGCTTAGCTGTCGGTATCGAGCACCGCGCCGGTCGCCGCGATGGCGCGGAAGACCGCGCTTTCGCCGCTGACCAAGAGCACCTGATCGCCGGCATCGAAGACGTCGCCGTCGATATCCGGCTCGACCATGACGTAATGGGTCTGGCCGTGCTGGTCGGTGAGCTTGGCCTGGGCCGGCATGCCTTTCCTGGCGGTGCCCAGGGTGATGGTGGCGACGCGGCCGATGAAGCTGTCGCGCGTCACCGCGGAAGTTTCCTCCTTGGGAATGAGTCTGGCGAAGCCGAGTCCGAACACGCGCACCACCGGCAAGCTGGCGATGAACATGACGGGCGCGACAATCCACGCGGTGAGCGGGGAGCCGATAATGCCGACGATGACGGACTGCACGATCAACCCGCCGACACCGAACACGGTGAGCAGGACGACGAGCAGAACCAGCGCCGGCACCTTGCCGATGCACAGCCAGCCCAACAGGGATGACAGCGCGCTGGCGTGCCCGAGCTCGGGCGCGTCGAGGTCCACGTCGGCATCGAGGTCGACGTCCATGTCGACATCAAGGTCGACATCAACATCGGGCGTGTCCGGCAGCATGTTGTCGATGAACGACGACATGCCCATGCCCAGCAGAGTCGCGACGCCTTCGAGCACGGCGATGCCGAGCATCACGACGATGGCCGTCGTGAAAAGGACGTTCTCGGGCTGCAACAGGCTGGACATGGTGGTGGTTATCCCTCCCCGGGCGCGATCAGGACGCGCCGGTCTTGAACTGGCTCAACCGCTCCTGAATACGGTTCTTGCGCGAGAGGTCATCGAGTTCGGCGAGCTGCTTGGCGGTCTTCGCATCGGGCGTCGACGCGCCGGGGGCAAGACCGGCAGAACGTTCCATGACCCGGTCGAAGGCTTTCTCGGCCCGGTCGACGGAATCGGCGACGGTTCCACCGGCGGGTCCGCCACCGGTCGCGGTTTCGGCCGCGCTCAGCTTCTGCGCCTTGCGGAACTGGGCGAGCTCGTCCTGCATCTCGCGCTTGCGCGCCTGGAGTGCGGAGATGAAACCTTCCAACTCGGCTTCGTCCTCGCTCGCCTGGGCGATCGACTGCTCGAGCACGGGCATCTGCGCCTCGATGTCGAGCAGCTTGCCGACGGCGGTCTCGGCCAGGTCCTCGCGGCCTTCCTTGATCGCGAGCTGGACCTTTTCTGAGAGCGCATCGTGTTTGGCGTTCTCGTCGGCCAGCCGGTTCGACGCCAGGTGTTTGCGCGCGACGACCTTGCCCAATTCGGCGCGGACGTCGTCGACGGCCTTGTCGACTTCGCGCACGGCCTGCTCCATGACCGCCTCGGGCGCCATGTTCTCTGCCGCGTCAATCAGCTGATTGGCGGCGCCGCTGATCAGACGGCCAACGCGTGATCCAAGATTATCAGCCATCGGTCCTTCCTTTCTCCGTCTCTAGTTGGGCACGAATGATGTCACAAAGCTCAACCACGGGTTCCATGCGGCGCGAGATAGCGGAGCTATCGTAGCAAGGGTTGTGCCGCGTAACCGCCATACGCAAGACCCGCTCAACAAAAACAAAAACGCGGTCGGCCAACCCTTCCTCCAGCGTCTGGAGCTTGTCCGCCGCCTCCTCGTCGTCGGCGTTGGGCAGGTTGCCCATCAGGTAGGCCATGGTGTCCGGCAACCAGGATGCCGCCTGGGCCAGGAGTTCGGAGTGCTGCTTCACGCGGCCCTCCGCATCCCGCAGGCGGCGCTCGGCCGGTGCTTCGATATCCTGCAAAACGGCCAAAACATCCGCATAACTGCGGTTTCCTGACCGTCTGCGCCGGGCCTCGGCAATCAGGGCGCGCAGCTTTTCGCTGTGGGTCGTGGCGCCGGGTATGGCCAGGCCGTTGAGAAAATCGGCGTCCGCCTCCGATATGCGGACGCTCAAGGGCACGGTCTTGTTGGGCACGGGGCTGAAGCCTCCAAGCTTATGTCAGCGAATGTTTACATTTGTATACACATGGGGAATTTTGGAGACAAATCAAGCGAAATTGTGGCAAACACCAGCGGCGCCGGTGCCCAAAAAGGCCACCGGCGCTGATTTCTGGTTCGTTTCGGCTAAGTGTGCCCCAATTTGGGACGGTGCGGTTTAGGCTGCCATCGCCTCGATCATGGCGTCCAGGGTCTCGTCCGGCTGTTCGGCCATCATCATGTGGCCGCAGCCCTTCAGCACGATCATGCGGCCGTTGGGCAGCGCCTCCATCAGGCTCTTGGCGTTGCGCGGCGGCGTCATCATGTCGCGGTCGCCCAGGATCAGCACCGCCGGACAGGCGATCTTGGCGGCGTCTTCCAGGCCCGACTGATAGTCGTTGCACGCCTTCATGTCGTTGTGCAGCACGCCCGGCGCGCCGCGTTCGAGCAGACGCAGACCGGTCTCCGTCACCCAGGTGCCGGGCGCCCGGTTGCCGCCGATTTGCGCCTTCTTACTGAAGCCCCACAGCGTCACCATGTCGAAGGCCGCGTGGTTGTTGGCCTCGGCATTGTCGAGCAGCGCGTCGGCCACCGGCATCGGCGCCGACGTGCCGAGCAGGACGACGCGCTCGATGCGTTCGCCGTGGCGCGCGGCAGCGTCGATCAGAGGCAAGGTGCCCATGGAATGGCCGACCAGGGTCGCGCGTTCGACGCCGGCGGCATCGAGGGCGGCGATTAGCCAGTCGCCGATGGCGCTGATGGTCGGCAGGGGCGGGCCTTCCGTATTGCCGTGGCCGGGCAGGTCGACCGCCATCACCGCGTAACCGTGATGGGCGAAATAGCGCGCCTGCAGCGCCCATACCGTGCGGTTCATGCTGGCGCCATGGACGAACACGATGACCGGCAGGCTGGGGTCGAACGTCTTGCCGCCGGTCGCCGCGAAGACCTTTTTGCCGTCGACGGTGAGATCGAGCGCCATGGCCTCAGGCCTTCTTCGCGGCGCGCAGGCCGCGTTCGAGGTCCTCGATCAGATCGGCGGGATCCTCCAGCCCGACCGAAAGCCGCACCAGCCCCTCGGAGATGCCGGCGGCTTCCAGCGCCGCGGCGTCCATCTGCTGGTGCGTCGTGCTGGCGGGATGGATCACCAGCGACTTCGCGTCGCCGACATTGGCGAGGTGGGAGAAGAGCTGCAGCGCCTCGATGAATTTGGCGCCGGCCGGCCGCCCGCCTTTCAGGACAAAGCTGAAGATGGCGCCGCAGCCGTGCGGCAGCAGCTTCTTGGCGAGCGCGTGGTCGGGATGGCTCTCGAGCTCCGGGTAGCCGACGGACTCGATGGCGTCGTGGCCGTCCAGGAAGGCGACGATCTTGCGGGTGTTCTCGACATGGCGGGCCATGCGCAGGGGCAGGGTCTCGACGCCCTGAAGGATATGGAACGCGTTGGTCGGGCTGAGACAGGCGCCGAAGTCGCGCACGCCCTCGGCGCGCGCGCGCATCAGCATGGCATTGGGGCCGAACTCCTCGGCAAAGTCGATGCCGTGATAACCGGCATAGGGTTCGGTCAGCGTCGGGAACTTGCCGGATGCCTCCCAGTCAAAGGCGCCGCGGTCGACGATGACGCCGCCGATGGCGACGCCGTGGCCGCCCATGAACTTGGTCGCCGAATGCATGACGATGTCGGCGCCCATGGTGAGCGGCTGCGCCAGCGCCGGCGAGGCAAAGGTGTTGTCGATCATCAGCGGTATGCCGTGATCGTGTGCGATGACCGAGACCGCCGGAATGTCCATCACCTCCAGGCCCGGGTTGCCGAGCGTCTCGCCGAAGATCAGCCGCGTCTCCGGCCGGATGGCGTTCTTGATCGCCTCGGTGTCGCGCGGGTTGACGAAGGTCGTCTCGATGCCGAAGCGCGGCAGGGTGTAGTTGAACATGTTGTGGCTGCCGCCGTAGATCGAGCCGGACGCCACAATATGGCTGCCCTGATCCATCAGCGTCACGACCGCCAGGTGAAGCGCCGCCTGGCCGCTTGCGGTGCAGACGGCGCCGACGCCGTGCTCGAGCGCGGCGACCCGCTCCTCCAGCACCGCGACGGTCGGGTTCGAGATGCGCGAATAGATGTGGCCTGGCCGCTCAAGATTGAACAGGGCGGCGGCCTGATCGACGTCGCGGAAGACATAGGATGTGGTCTGGTAGATCGGCACGGCGCGCGAGCCGGTCACGGGATCGGGCTGCTGGCCGGCATGCAGCGTCAGCGTGTCGAAACCGGGATAATTGGGTAGTGCCATCGGCGGCCTCCTGGAGCTGGAGCGGATCGTGGTTAGGTGGCACCGTAAGACGGTGCCACCTAACCACGATCCGCTCTCTATCTAAGAGTAGAGCAGATTCACCTGTCTTGGCGGAATCGCGAAGCGATTCCACCAAAGCAGGATCTGCTCTAGTGGCGGCGACCCTAAACGCCCCGTGACCGGCGGTCCAGGCGCCAGGATCATCACGATCAGGCGGCGTTTCCAAGCGGGCGGAATATGGGCTAGGTAACGCCCGACACATGTTTGGGGGAACGACCACCATGACCCGCGAGATCAAGTCGATCGCCGTTCTGGGCGGCGGCACCATGGGTGCCGGCATTGCCGGCGCCTGCGCCATGGCCGACTGCAAGGTGCTGCTGCTGGACATCAATCAGGACGCCGTCGACAAATCGATGGAGCGCATCACCGGCGGGCGCGCGCCGGCGCTGGACGATCCGGCCAAGGCCGAGTTGATCGAGACCGGCACCTTCGACGACCTCGACCGCATCGCCGGGTACGACTGGATCTGCGAAGCCGTCATCGAGGATCTCGCCACCAAACGCGATCTGTTCGTGAAGCTGGAGGCGGCCCGAAGCGAAGGCTCCGTCGTCAGCACCAACACGTCGGGTATCCCGCTGCGCGACATCACCGAAGGCATGCCCGAGCGCCTGCGCCGCGATGTCGTCGTCACCCACTTCTTCAATCCGGTGAAGGTCATGAAGTTGCTCGAGGTCGTGCCGGGCGAGGAGACGACGCCGGACGTCATCGACGCCATGGCAACCTTCGGCGCCGAGAAGCTCGGCAAGGGCGTCGTGCACGCCAAGGACACGGTCAATTTCATCGGCAACCGCATCGGCTGTTTCTGGATGCTGTCGGGCCTGCACAAGGCGAAGGAAGCGCGCGGCGTTGGGCTCTCGATGGAGACGATCGACGCGCTCATGTCCATGCCGGTCGGCCTGCCGCCGACGGGTCTTTATGGCCTGATTGATCTGATCGGTCTCGACGTCATGGACTTCGTCGGCAAGAACCTGGCGATCAACCTGCCCCAGGGCGACCCTGGCCACGCCTATACCAAGTTCCCGCCGGAAGAGCAGGCGATGCTGGAGCGCGGCCAGTTGGGCCGTAAGACCGGCGGCGGTTTCTACCGTGTCACCAAGACCGAGGACGGCGGCCGGCTGAAGGAAGTCTTCGATCTCGACGCCGGCGACTGGCGCCTGGCCGACGAGGTGGCGCTTGCCGAAAGCCACAGCGAGCTGGTCGCGCTGATGGGTTCGGAAGACAAGCAGGGCGCCTTCGCCCGCGATCTGATGGGTGGCGCGCTCCTTTATGCCGCCAACCTGGTGCCGCAGATCGCCGACGACATCGTCAATATCGACCGCGCCATGCGCTGGGGTTTTGCGTGGAAGAACGGCCCGTTTCAGATGCTCGATATCATCGGCCCCGGCGCCGTGATCGAGCGCCTGGAAGGCGAGGGCAAGCCGCTACCGCAAATGCTGCGGGTTCTGAAGGATGCCGGCGCTACCAGTTTCTATCGTGCCGACGGCGCGGAATTTCTGGGCCTCGACGGCGCCTGGCATAAGGTGCCGGGCTAAGGCCAGCAACAGCGCGTAGGGAGTCGTTTGCCAGCGTCTCGATGTCGCTGGCCAACTGCTCCTTGTCCAGCGCCCGCCGCATCATGGCCGCCCAACCGACTTGAGGAGGTCCGCGCCATGCCGCGAACAGCCGTGATTGCCGACGACGCGCCCTATGGCGCCGGTCCCTACGCGCCGGCGGTCAAGGCCGGTGACTTTGTCTTCCTGTCAGGCATCGGCGCGCTGCATCCCGAAACCCACGCCATCCAGGGTGCGACAATCGCCGAGCAGACGCGCCACACCATGGCGAACATCGAGGCGATCTTGCGGGCTTGCGGCGCGGCCCTCGACGACGTCGTCAAGATGAGCGTCTATCTGCAGGAGAGCTCGGACTACGAGGCGTTCAACGCCGTCTACGCCGAGTACTTCTCCGAGCCCTATCCGGCGCGGCTCACCGTCGGCGCGGGGCAAGTCTGGGACATGCTGATTAAGATGGATTGTGTGGCTTACCTGGGCGCAGACTAGGATCTGACGCCGCCTAAGGGCGGCCAGCCTTTGTTCCTGCCGGCCAACTGGTGGCGCGGCACCGCACCCCGTGGCCATGCCCTCTGACCGCGACGACATTGCCGAAAGCGTGGAAACCGAGACCTTCGGTTTTCTTCTGATCGAGCGGTTTTCCTTCGTCGGTCTGTCATCGGCCGCCGACGTGCTTGCCATGGCCAACTATGTCAGCGGGCGCCGTCTCTATCGCTGGTTCTCCATCGGCGTCGAGCCGGGCACCGTCGACAGCGTCAGCGGCTTCAAGGTCGCCGCCGATTACACGCTCGACAATGCCCCGGCTTCGTCCTCGATCGTCGTTTGCTGCGGCATCGGCGGCAACCAGATTGACGACGACCGCGTCGGCGCCTGGTTGCGCCGCCAGCATGCCCATGGCGCCAGGGTCGGGGCGATCTCGACCGGCAGCTGGGTCCTGGCGCGCGCCGGCCTGCTCGACGGCCGGCGCTGCACGATCCACTGGGAGGACCTCGCCGCGTTCCGTGAGACCTATCCCGATCTCAACGTCTCCACCGAGATCTTCGAGATCGACGGCTCGATCTTCACCTGTTCCGGCGGCACCTCGGCCATGGACATGCTGCTCTCCATGGTCGCCATGCGCCATGGCATCGAGCTGGCGCTGAAGGTCGCCGAGCAGGTTATCGTTAAGGAGATCCGGTCGGAACGCGAACACCAGCGCTCGGAACTGCCGTTCCGACTGGGCATCCGCCACCGGGCGATTGTGCGCGCCGTCGAGGTGATGGAGGAGAACCTGGAGATCCCCATCAGCCTGGTGGCGATCGCGCGCACCATCGACGTTTCCGTGCGTCACCTCGAGCGCCTGTTCCGCCGCCACATGAACTGCACGCCGCGCGCCTATTATCTGCAACTTCGCCTGCACCGGGCGCGAACGCTGCTGAAGGGCACGTCCATGCCGGTGCTGGAAGTCGCGGCGGCGTGCGGTTTCGAATCCACCTCCTATTTCGCGCGCTGCTACCGCCGGCTGTTCGGGCTGCCGCCCAGCGAGGATCGCGTGATGATGTCGACTTTGTTGCCGTCCGATGACCACCAACTTGATCCGCTGGAGCGCGCAAAGAACTAGGTTTTCCGCGATCTGGCCAGACTTCTGCGCGGCGTCGGCGAGTCGGAACCGGGTCCGCGCGTGTCGCTTGGTTGTTGTCGTCCAGGAGACAAATGGACGATCAAAGGTGTCTGTCCTTTTGTTGTCGCGGTAACCGAGGCCGAACCATGTCCTGTCACACCACTTGTGCCGCCTGGGCGTCGCCTAGCTGATGGCTGCACAGCGCAACGCCCGGCTGGCGATCGATATCGGTGGCACGTTCACCGATACGGCACTGGCTGTCGGCAAGTCCTTGACCACCGCCAAGACGCTGACCACGGCGTCTCACCCCGTGGACGGCGTTCTGGAAGGCATCCACACCATTCTGGCCGAAAGCGGTATCAGTCCGGGTGCGGTCGCGTCCGTGGTCCACGGCACGACGCTGGCGACCAATGCCTTGATCGAGCGCAAGGGCGCCAAGCTCGGTCTTATCACCACGCGCGGCTTTCGCGACATCCTGGAGATCGCCTATGAGCGGCGCTACGACCAGTACGCGATCAATCTCGACAAACCGGACATGCTGGTGCCGCGCGAGCGCTGCTACACCATCGCCGAACGTCTGGACGCGAACGGCGATGTGGTCGAGCCGCTCGATGAGGCCGAGATCGATGACCTCGTCGCACGATTAAGGGACGACGGCGTCGAGAGCCTGGCGGTCTGTCTGCTGCACAGTTATGCCAACGCGGCGCACGAAGAACGGCTTCGCGAGTTGATACGCGAACGTCATCCCGGCCTTTCGATCACACTGTCGTCGAAAGTCTGTCCGGAGATCCGCGAATACGACCGCTGCTGCACGGCGATCGCCAACGCCTACATCAAGCCCTTGATGAGCCGCTACCTGCACGAGCTGCAGAACGAACTGGCGCGCGAAGGGTTCGATTGCCCGCTCTATATCATGACCTCGGGCGGCGGCATGACGACGGTCGATACGGCGGTGCGCTTCCCCATTCGCCTGGTCGAGTCGGGCCCCAGCGGCGGTGCCATCCTGGCCGCGACCATCGCGCGGCAGTGCGGCGTGCGGGAAGCGGTCTCGTTCGACATGGGCGGCACGACGGCGAAGGTCTGCCTGATCGACGATGCGAAGCCGCAGAAGTCGCGCGAGTTCGAGATCGCGCGCGCGGCCCGCTTCATGAAGGGAAGCGGCCTGCCGGTGCGTATCCCGGTGATCGAGATGACCGAGATCGGCGCCGGCGGCGGGTCGGTCGCCACGGTCGACTCGCTGGAGCGCATCGCCG
>JANQGO010000260.1 GCA_028277285.1 Alphaproteobacteria bacterium
TTGCGCCGTCCTCCTGCGGAGGAGGGTCGCGACAGGCATAGCCTGGAGGTCTATCGCGACCAGCTCGACGAGCTTGAGCGCGATGTCGCGCGCCCTTGGCCGTCTTTCCGCCATCTGGGCTATCGGCCTCAGGGTTCAAGGCCAGGATCCGCCGCTCGATCTCCTGCCTTGCGGTGGCGGCTTCGCGGTCATCCATCACACCGCGCGCGACATCGCGCTCAAGCTCGTCGAGCTGGTCGCGATAGACCTCCAGGCTATGCCTGTCGCGACCCTCCTCCGCAGGAGGACGGCGCAAGAGCGGCACCAGCAACAGCGCGAGCACGGCGACGGTGACCGCCGCCAGTACCAGGATGACGACCCACGACATGGCTACTCGCTGTTGCGCATCAGAAGGTCGAGGCGCGCGCGCTCTTCGTCGCTAAGCGGCGCCGGTGGTGGTTGTTTGGTCATCCGATGACGGCGGATGACAACGGTAAGCAGGCCGACGGCGATCGCCAGGACGACGAAGGGACCGAGCCACAAGAGCCACGTCGCCGTGCGGAAGGGCGGGCGCAGCAGCACGTAGTCGCCGTAGCGCGAGACGACATAGTCGACAACTTCGGCGTCGCTGTCGCCGGCTAGCAGACGATCGCGCACCAGGATGCGCAGGTCGCGGGCGAGCGGCGCGTTCGAATCGTCGACCGACTGGTTCTGGCAGACCAGGCAGCGCAGCTCCAACGTGATGGCCCGCGCGCGTTCCTCCAGCGCCGGATCGTCCAGAACTTCGTCCGGCTGCACGGCGTGGGCGGCGGGCGCCAGGATCACGATCATGGCGAACGCCAGCAGGACGTTTCGAAGCACGACCGTCATGCCGGCTGGACCGCCATGGCCTTGCGGCGAGCCGGCGCGCCGACCCGATGGCGCCGATCGGTCAGGCTGACCAGACCGCCGAACACCATGAAGAGCGTTCCGCCCCAAATCCACGGCACCAGCGGATTGTGGTAGAGGCGAACGGCAAACGCGCCGGGGTCGTTGACGATGGGATCGCCGATCACCGCGTAGAGATCGGCGATAAACGTGGTGCGGATCGCCGCCTCGGTCGTCTGCATGCCCTGCACGGGATAGAATCGTTTCTCCGGCGTCAGCGTGCCCATCACGTCGCCATCGTGGGAGACCGTGAAGGTCGCGCGTTCGGCCAGATAGTTGGGGCCGGGCACGTCGGCGACGTTGTCCAGGGTGAAGTCGTAGCCGGCGACGTCCTGGGTGTCGCCCGGTTTCATCGCGACGATAACCTCGGTCTGCCAGGCGGTTGAGGCGGTCACGCCGGCGACAAACACCGCCAAGCCCAAGTGCGACAGCGTCATGCCATAGGCCGCGCGCGGCAGGTTGACGGCGCGGCGCCAGCTCTCGCTCGCCGTGACGCGGCCGATACCGACGCGTCCGGCGAATTCGACCAGAACGGCGCCGGCGAGCCAGACCGAAAGCGCGATGCCGAAGGCCGGCAGCGGCGAGATGTCGGTCATCAGCCACCATAGGCCGGCCCACGCGATCAGTGCGATAACGGCGACGAACTTCAGCCGCGACAACACGCCCTTCAGGTCGCCGCGCTTCCAGGCCAGCAGCGGGCCGATACCGGTCGCGATGATCAGCGGCACCATCAGCGGAATGAACGTGATCTCGAAATAGGGCGGGCCGACGCTGACCGTGCCGCCGCCCAGCGTATCCAGGAACAGCGGATAGAGCGTGCCCAGAAAAACGGTGAAGCACGCGGTCGCGAGCAAAAGGTTGTTCAGGATCAGCGCGCCTTCGCGGCTGATCGGCGCGAACAGGCCCTCGGCCTTCAAGCTCGGCGCGCGCCACGCATAGAGCGCGAGCGAGCCGCCGATGGCGATAACCAGCAGCGCCAGGATATAGACGCCGCGCGCCGGATCGGTGGCGAAGGCGTGCACGCTGGTCAAGACACCCGAGCGCACCAGGAAGGTGCCGAGCAGCGACAGCGAAAAGGCGATGATGGCAAGCAGGATGGTCCAGCTCTTCAGCGCGTTGCGTTTCTCGCAGACGATGGCCGAATGCAGCAGCGCGGTGCCGGCCAGCCACGGCATGAAGGACGCGTTTTCGACGGGGTCCCAGAACCACCAGCCGCCCCAGCCGAGCTCGTAATAGGCCCACCAGCTGCCCAGCGCGATACCCAGCGTAAGGGTCGTCCAGGCGGCGAGTGTCCAGGGCCTGACCCAGCGCGCCCACGCCGCATCGACGCGGCCTTCGAGCAGCGCGGCGACCGCGAACGAAAACGCCATCGAGAAGCCGACATAACCCAGATAAAGGAAGGGCGGATGGAAGGCGAGGCCGGGGTCCTGCAACAGCGGGTTCAGGTCCCGGCCGTCGAGCGGGACGGGATCGAGCCTGAGGAAGGGGTTCGACGTGAAGATGGAGAACGACAGGAAGCCGACGGCGATCATCGCCTGAATGGCCAGCACGCGAGCCCGAAGCGTCGCCGGCAGGTTGCCGCCGAAGAACACCACCGCCAGTCCGAACACCGCCAGGATCAGAACCCACAGCACAAGCGAACCCTCGTGGTTCCCCCAAACGCCCGTCACCTTGTAGAGCATCGGTTTGAGCGAGTGCGAGTTCTGATAGACGTTGGCGACCGAAAAATCGGAGGTCACGTAGGCATAGGTCAGCGCCATGAAGGCCAGCGCGATCAGCGTGAACTGCACCATCGCCGCCCACGAACCCAGGCCCATCCAGTTCAAATTGCCGCGCTGGGCGCCGATCAGCGGCAGGCTTGCCTGCACCACCGCGACGACCAGCGCCATAACCAGGCAGAAATGGCCGATTTCGGCGATCACGGCGATCCATCCCCCGCATGCTGCCACACGCCTTGCTCTTTAAGCGCGTCGGCGACTTCTTTCGGCATGTAGTTCTCGTCGTGTTTGGCGAGGACCTCGCTGGCGACAAACATGCCGTCCCCGTCATGTGCTCCCGTCACGATGATACCCTGGCCTTCGCGAAACAAATCCGGCAGGACGCCGGTATAGCTGACCGCGATGACCTCGGCACCGTCGGTGATGGCGAATTCCGTGGTCACGCCGTCCTCAGCCTGCGCGACGCTGCCGTCCTCGACCAGCCCGCCCAGGCGCACACGCGTGCCCGGCTCCACATCGGCGGCGATCAGGTCGGCGGGTACGTAGAAGTTATCGACCTTGTCGGAGAACGCGAGCAAGCCCAACGCGACGGCACCGGCCAGACACACAAAACCGCCCGCCACCAGGATCATCCGCCGTTGCTTGCGTTTCACCGCTTGTTCTCTCCGGTCCGTTCTTGCTCCAAACGCGCCAGTTCGGCGCGGCGCCGGCGCAGGCTGGTCAGGCTGGCGACAAGCAGGCCGATCAGGATCACCGCGGCGACGCCATAGGCCGGCCAGATAAAAACGGCATGTTCGCCCATGGCGACCGATCCCTGCCCTTTTTTACTCAGTCAGTCTTTACCAGATCACCCAAACCCGCCGCGCTCACGGTCTCGCGAGCCGCCGGTTTGATATAGGGCGCAAGACCGTGGCGCTCAACTGGTTCCGGCACGCGCGCGTTGTAACACTTCGATGCGCCGGGCCAGCAATTCCGCGCGGATGCGGATCAGCAGCAGAAGGACATAGAGCGCCGTGAAACCGACCGCCATGACCAGAAGCGGTGTCAGCATGCTGGAATGGATGGTCGGCCCGTCCAGGCGCAGCACGCTGGCCGGCTGATGCAGCGTGTTCCACCAGTCGACGGAGAACTTGATGATCGGCAGGTTGACCGCGCCGACGATGGCCAGGATCGCCGCCGCGCGGCCGCCGCGCTGGCTGTCGTCGAAGGCGTGGGATAGCGCCATGTGGCCGAGATAGAAGAAAAACAGGACGAGGACCGAGGTCAGCCTGGCGTCCCACACCCACCAGGTGCCCCAGGTCGGCTGGCCCCACAGGCTGCCGGTGATCAGCGCGATGGCGGTGAAGCAGGCGCCGATCGGCGCCGAGGCGCGGGCGGCCAGGTCCGCAAGCTGGTGTTTCCAGATCAGAAACGAGGCCGAAAACAGCGCCATCACGCCATAACACAGCATCGCCATCCAGGCCGACGGGACGTGGACATACATGATCCGGACGCTCTCGCCCTGCTGATAGTCGGCGGGCGAGGTGATCAGGCCGCCATAAAGGCCATAACCGATGCAGATCACCGCGATAACCGCCGCAAACGGCAGAATCCGGGCGCTCAAGCGCTGAAAACGCGCGGGGCTGGCTAGCAGGTGAAGCGGGTTGGCCATGGCAGCTCAATCTTCCGCACTGAAGTGGACGTCTGGTCTGTGTTGCTGCGGCACACTAGTGCAAGCCTGCCTCGGGATGAGTCAATCCGAAACGACCATTCGCCATTTCTATCAAACGACGCATCAGATCCAGCTGTGGAAGCGGCTGAACCCGCAGGGCCGGCTGAATTTCGAGGCCGATGTCGGTCAATTGCGCCTCAACGGAGACGGATCTTGGCTATCACGATTCGATGGTATCGGTGTCGATGGCGGTGCGGGTGACCTTCATACGCACCTGATCTTGCGCCGACGGCGGTACCTGCCGCGATAGCCTGCCACCCTGGTTCGAATCATCAACGGTTGCCTTGCGAGCGACGGTCTCGATCGCGGCCTCGCCAACCGGTGTCAGCGTCTGATCGAACGATCCGAGGTCGTAGCGGTGCTGATGGTCCAGCAGCTCGACCTTGTGGATCTGGGCCCCATCCAGGCTGGTCAGAAGCTCAAGAAGGTTGAGCGATCGTTCGGACCAACTGACGCCGGCGGCTTTGAAGATCGTGAACGTCCATTTGTGGTCGTGATTGAACTTCGACGGCCAGTGGCCCTGCTCATAGAGGTCCTCGTCCGGGACCGTCAGCACCAGATACCCGCCGGGCCGGATAAGCTGCCACCAGCGTTCGATCGCCACACGCGGGTCGACCAGATGCTCAAGGCAGTGAGAGGAGTGGACGAAATCATAGGTGTCGTCTTTGACGCCCTGCATCAGTTGCGCATCACCGTCCTTGATGTCCCAGATGTCGCATTGTTTCATGAGCGGCAATAGCTCTGCGTAATCCGACAGGGGATCGGGGGCGCCACCGATGTCGATGCCTTGACCGACAAAGTAACGCCCAATGAAATTTGGATCGCGCAGGCGGCGCATCATCGCCTTGCCGCACTCTTTCATGGCGGTACGCTCCCAAGCAATTAACCGATGCTAGGGTCGCCCATTCTACTTGTCACCGACCAATAGGCTCATTCCAAAGCAAGGCGCAGCGCGGCGGCGGTGGCGAACGGCGTCAGCGGAATGGCGGCCAGAAGGAACGCCCCCAGGATCAGCAGCGGCGGTCCGGCCTCCAGCCCGAGGATCGTCGCTTCGACCGCGCTGGAACCGAAGATCAGCACCGGTATGAAGAGCGGCAGCACGATCAGGCTGGCCAGAACGCCGCCGCGCCGTGCGCCCAGGGTGAGCGCCGCGCCGATGGCGCCGATCAGGCTCAACGTCGGCGTGCCGAGTGCCATGGCCGCGATCAACACGGGCCAGGTCTGGATCTCCAACTGCAGCATCAGCGCCAGGAACGGCGCGGCGATGGTGAGCGGCAGGCCGGTGCTGAGCCAGTGTGCCAGTGCCTTCGCGAGAACGGTCATCTCCAGCGGCATGGGCGCCAGGGCCAGGAGGTCGAGGGAGCCGTCTTCGTGATCGGCGCGGAACAGGCGGTCGAGCGAGAGCGTCGCGGCGAGCAAAGCGGCAACCCACAGGACGCCCGGCGCAATGCGCGCCAGGAGTTCGGGCTCCGGGCCGATGCCGAGCGGAAAGAGCGCGACGGCGACGAGGAAGAACATGATAGTCAGAAGCGCCTCGCCGCCGCGCCGGAAGGCCAGGCTGACATCGCGGACCACGATGGCGGTGAACGCGTTCATCCGGCGTTGCCCAGATCCAGGTGGCCTGCCTCGGGCGCGTCGAAGGCGTCGTGGGTCGCGGCGATCACCATGCCGCCGTTCCCCCGGTGATCGGCGACCATAACTGACAGGCGCGCCACCGAGTCGGCATCCAGGGTGACGGTCGGTTCGTCCAGAAGCCAGACCTCGCCCGGGCAAGCGGCAAGCCGCGCCAGCGCCAGCCGCCGCCGCTGGCCCGCCGAGAGCATGACGGCCGGCAGATCCGCCAGGCGTTCAAGCCCGACGGCGGTCAGGCCACGGCTTACGGCGTCGCCGGGGGCGTTGTCATAGAGCTTTGTCCAGAATACGAGGTTCTGCTCGACCGTCAGGGTCGGTTTGACCGCGTTGTCGTGCGCCAGGAAACGCAATGCGCCGCGCCAAGCTTCCCGGTCCCGTTGAACCGGCGCGCCGCGCCACAGGATCTCGCCGTCCGCCGCCGGCAACAGGCCGGCCAAGAGACGCAGCAGGGACGTCTTGCCGCTGCCGTTGGGTCCGCGAAGGATCAACGCGTCGCCCGGCGCCACATCGAACGAAAGACTGGAAAACAGCGTGCGTCCGCCACGTTCGCAGACGAGATTGCGGGCCGAAAGGCCCGCACCGGAGATATGAGCGTCACTCATTATCGGCGCACTCTACAGCCGCCGATCAGGCCGCGTAAGTTCTCAAGACGGCTCTTGAAAAGAAAGAGATCGCTTTATAAAATAACAGGCTCAGCCTGGAGGATGCGAACCATGGCACAAGGTTGGACACGTGCGGTTTCCGTTGCCGAACTGGAGGACAAAGGCCGCGCGGTGTTCCGCCAGGACGGCCGCCAGATCGCGCTGTTCAAGACCGAGCGCGGCATCTTCGCCTGCAACAACCGCTGCCCGCATGAGGGTTATCCCCTGCGCGAGGGCACGCTCGACAAGGACTGCAAGCTCACCTGCAACTGGCATAACTGGAAGTTCGACCTGGAGACCGGCGAGAACCAGCGTGACGGCGACAAGCTGCGCGTCTATCCGGTCGAGCTGCGCGACGGCGAGGTCTGGATCGAGATCGTCGACCCGCCGTTCGACGAGCGCAAGGCCAAGACTATGGACGGCCTTCAGCAGGGTTTTGTCGATCACGACTACGAACGCATCGCGCGCGAGATCGCGCGGCTGCGCCAGATCGGCGCCGATCCCCTGGACGGCATGAGCGCGGCGATCGGCTGGTCCCATGACCGCATGGAGTTCGGCTGGACCCACGCCTATGCCGGCGCGGCGGACTGGCTGACGCTTTATGACGAGCACGGCAACGATCCGGAGACGCAGTTGATTTGCGCGCTCGAATCGATCGGCCACATGGCCGATGACGTGCTGCGCGAACCCGTCTATCCGTTCGCCGAGGGCACGGAGGAATGGGACGAGGAGGCGTTCGTCCAGGCGGTCGAGATCGAGGACGAGCCAAAGGCGATCCGCCTGGTGCGCGGCGCGCTACAGGCGGGTCTCGGTTTCGCCGATCTGGAGCGCGGCCTGACCCGCGCGGCCTTGGCGCACTACAACGCCTTCGGCCATTCGCTTATCTATGTGCCCAAGGCTGGCAAGCTGATCGAGCGCCTGGGCGATGATGTCGCCGAACCGGTATTGCTGTCGCTTGTGCGCGAGATCGTCCAGGCCTTCCGCGAAGACCTGATCCCGGAGTTTAGGAGCTATGCCGGCGCGCTCGAGGCCTTTGGCACCAAGACCAACGGCAAGGCGCCGAGCGCCGACGACTTTGTCGGTTTGAACGTGAAGAAAGCGATGAAGCTTGCCGTTGGTCTTGGTGCCAAAGGCCTCGAGCGCGCCGGCATAGCTCCTAAACTCCGGGATCAGGTCTTCGCGGAAGGCCTGGAC
>JANQGO010000106.1 GCA_028277285.1 Alphaproteobacteria bacterium
CGGTGCCGGCCAAGCGCAGCCCGGTCGTCGTGGGATTGATGCCATAGGCGTGCTCGTAATGCAGACAGACCCGTGTCAGGCCGCTCTCGAACCCTTCGAGCTCGACGTGATAGCCGCGCCCGGCCTCCAGCAGCACGCGCACCCCCATCATCCGTGCTGCTGGAGGCCGAGCGCGGCTATCACGTCGAGCTCGAAGGATTCGAGAGCGGCCTGACACGGGTCTGTCTGCATTACGAGCACGCCTATGGCATCAATCCGACGACGACCGGGCTGCGCTTGGCCGGCACCGTGGAACTGGCCGGCGTCGATGCGCCGGAGAACCACGATCGCGGCCAGACCATCTGGCGCCGGGCGCGGCCCGTGCTGCGCGAGCTTGAGGACGTCGACAAGCCCAAGATGACAGCGTGGATGGGGCGCCGCCCGACCTTGCCGGACTTCCGCCCGATGATCGGGCCTGCGCCCGGCGTCCGCGATTGCTGGTTCGCCTTCGGCCATCAGCACCTGGGCCTGACCTTGGGCGCGCGCACCGGCGCGATCATCGCCGACCTGGTCTCCGGCCGCGATCCCGGCCTGGACCTCGCGCCGTTCAGGACGGACCGGTTCTAGCTGCGCACCTCGATGTGGATGTGGTCGTCGTGGCGCGCGGCCGCGCAGCCCTGGAAGCGGATCATGGGGTCGCTGACGCCCAGACGTTCGACCAGGTGCGGTTCCAGGAAGATCTTCGTGACGCCATGCGCCCGGCCGGGACCGGTCAGCCAGTTGAGCATCGCAACGTTCCTCTGTTCATCGAGCGTCAGGCCGGGCCAGAGCGGTTGCAGCCAGGCCATATCCCAGCGCAGGGAGAGGCCTTGTGCCTCAGCGCACGGTTGGCTGTCGCCTGGACGTGGCTGTTCAAAGCCCCAGTAGCCGATGGGCGACGGGGTCAGGCCGGGAACGTAGAGACCGTCGGGATTCTGGTAGAAGAACGCCAGGTCGACCTTGCGGCCGTCGCCGTGGCTGAGATGCGGCAGCATCGGCATGCCCCAACCGAACGGAAAGCCGGCGTCCAGATAGCGAACCCGCGTGTTCGGCAACGGCCTCTCCAGATCGTCCGCCATGGTTTCCAACAGAGACGCGACGGAAGGCGTCGCATAGTGGCGGTTAAGGGCGCAGGTCAGAAGGGACAGCGCGCTGACGCTTGCCTCCGGCGCGCGCGAGCACGGCAAGGCAATGCGCCCCGATGCCGTCGCCATCGCCGGAACCAGCGTCAGGCTGGCGACGGCGTAGAGCGCGACGAAGAGGGCGCCGGTCGCCAGCCAGCGATGGCGCCGTGGTGTGCGAAGCGCCAGCACGATGAGCGTCGCGCCCACAAGAACGAAGCCGCCGATCTGGGTCAGCAATGTCAGGAGCACGACGACCAACAGATAGAGCGACACCTTAAGCGCGGTGCGCCACCGGCTGCGCGGTTTCTCGGTTGGATGATCGTTGACGATGGCACTCATGCAGATCGGACCAGGGACTCGTGTCGTTACCCGAGTCATGATGCGTTTCGCGCTGTGACCGAATTACGGCCCTGGGGGATGGGCTGGTGCCGACTTCGTCAGAACGAAGAACTTGTTAGCCGCGTAAGCCGAGTTTCTTGACAAGCCGGTCGCGTTTCATGAGCCACCAGCCGGATTCCGGCGGCCAAAGCGCGTGGCCTTCGTCGTCGCCTAGCTGAGCGGCGGCGTGCAGCGACCAGTTGGGGTCGTCGAGCAGTTCGCGGGCGAGCGCGACCATGTCGACCTGGCCGTCGGCGATGGCGGCGTTGCAGGCCTCTGCGTCCCACAGGAAACCGACGCCCATGGTCGCGATGCCGGCATCGGCGCGGATTTGTCCGGCGAAGGGGATCTGGAAACCCTGGCTGATCGCCATGCGCGCCGGACGCTTGCGCCCGCCGATGCCGCCGGTCGTGCAATCGATCATGTCGACGCCCTCGGCGGCGAGCGCGCGGGCGGTCTCGACCGTGTCTTCGGGCTCGATACCGCCTTCGATCCAATCGGTCGCCGACACGCGGAACAGGAGCGGCAGGTCCTCGGGCCATTGGCGGCGGATGCTGCGCGCGACTTCAATGGCCAGACGGCGTCGACCGGCGCCATCGCCGCCCCACCGGTCCGTGCGTGCATTAGCCAGCGGCGACAGGAACTGGTGGATCAAGAAACCGTGGCCGGCATAGACGTCGAGCACGCGAAAACCGGCATCGGCCGCGCGCCGCGCGGCGTCACCGAATGCCGCGATGACGCCGTCGATATCGTCTTCGGTCATCTCGGCGGGGTCGGGCCAGCCTTCGTCATAGGGCAGCGGCGAGGGCGCGATGGCGGGCCACGGCGCTTCGCCGCGCAGGTCCCTATCCTCGTCGGTGACCGGTGTCTCGCCGTGCCAGGGGCGGCGCTCCGATGCCTTGCGTCCGGCGTGGCCGAGCTGAATGCCGGGGACGGAACCTTCGGCTTCCAGAAACGCCGTGATCGGACGCAGCGGCTCGATGTGGTCGTCGGACCACAGGCCGAGATCGCCGGGCGTGCGCCGGCCGCGCGCCTCGACGGCCGTCGCCTCGACGAAGGTGAGACCCGCGCCGCCCAACGCGAACCGGCCGAGATGGACGAGGTGCCAGGCGTTGGCATGGCCATCCTTCGCGCGATACTGGCTCATCGGCGAGACGGCAATGCGGTTCTTGATCGTGACACCGCGCAGAGTAATCGGTTCGAAAAGGGCGCTCATGAAGGTAGGGCTTTCCGCTTGGTCAAAGTTCTCTCCCTTGGATGGCACGCGTTGTTCCATTGTTGCGACAGCCTCGCAAGGGGACAGTCGGTGGTTGCATCGTTCCGGCAGGTGACCACAATGGCGCGATTGTCAATGACACGGTGGGTCGCTAGAGCGGATCGCGGTTAGTCAGAACCGCTCAGCGGCCCCGACTAATCGCGTGAATCCGCTCTGGGTCAGATAGTTAGAGCGGATTCACGCATCCTATCTGGATCGCAAGCGATTCAGATAGAATGCGATCTGCTCCAGGCAAAGGGCAGCGCAGCAAGGGAGAGTACCATGGACCTGATGACCTATGAGCCGCTCGGCGACAAGAAGAACTCCGACTTCTTCAACGAGTACCGTCTGAAGATCTATCAGCGGCGCAAGGAAAGTGGCCTGGAGGATCTGCTGGGTAATCTGTGCGCGCTGGTCGTCCAGGTCGAGACGGGCGATGCGCTGGCGTACATGCAAGAGCTCTACATGATGACGCCTTACCGGTTCACCAGCGCGTTTCTCAATGAAACACACAAGATCTACTTCCTGCAGTCGAAGCCCGAGTTTCCGCGCTTCATTGTTCTCGAGCCGCTGGACCCCGGGTTCACCGACGACATCAAACGGCTGAACAACCTCTATCCGCTGGCGCGCAAGAAGCCGAACGCACGCTATGTCGGCGAGATCTTCACGACGAAGGATTTGGACGAGACCCGCGGCGTTCTGGAGTCCCACAACATCCGGTTTCATTATCCCAACGAGACCGAGAACAGGTTCTTCTCCAACCCCCACTTCTATTTCTCGTTCCGGTCATCGCTGACGGGAAACAGCGTCGGCTACACGCCGTCGGACACCTATGATCTGGAATCGCCGGACATCGGCGACCGCATCCTCTTGGGCCCTGAGGAAGTCGCGGCTCTGGAGACCGCGGAAGCGAAGGCCGCGGCGAAGGGCGCGGACGCTCTGATCCTGGGCGTCGATCACATGGCGACACGGATCCTGGCCGGCGAACGCGAGGACGCCATTCTCGAGTTTTTGACCATGTCGAACTACTATTTCTGGGGTGCCTACAACATCTCCGATCAGAACTCCTCGACCAACGTCAACCGCAACCCGAACGTCGACGACGACAAGAAGTCGCCGGCCAAGGTGTTCACCGCCAACAACACGCCGTCCTTCGTCAACTCGTTCGAGAACCTGCCGATGCCGACGGAGGATTTTGTCCGCAATTTCGGCCGGCGCATGCATCACGTTGCCTACGAGGTGCTGGACGGCGACCATGCGTCGGGCGAGAAGAATGTCGACTTCGTCGTCGAGACACTGAAGAACGAGGGCGTCCCGTTCCTGGCGCATGTGGTCGGCGAGTGTAAGGACGAACCGAACCTGAAGCAGATCTTCTCCAAACACTCGGCCTATTCGATTCTGATTACGGAGTACGTCGAGCGCTGCTTCGGCTTCGAGGGTTTCTTCACCAAGTCGAACGTCGCCGACCTGACCGCGGCGGCCGGCGAGGACGAACGTTACCACCACGGCAATGTGTTCGATTAAGGATCCTTGATCGCCAGGAAGTCGCCGTAGGCCTGCTGACTGTAGGTCGCCCGTTCCAGACGGAAACCGGCGGCGCGGATCAGGCCCTCCATGATCCAGGCATAGGTGCTGTGCTCGTCGCGGATGTGGCCGGCGATTTCGTCGGGGGCGTAACCGGTGTTGGCCAGCATCCAGGCGGTCCAGGCGTCCGCGACAGACGGGAACGCGGCCGGCGTCGCCGAGAACACGACATCGCGCAGGAAAAGGCGGCCGTCGGGTTTGAGCGCACGGTAGAGACGTTCGAGCGCCATACCCTTCCAGAAGTCGGGCAGGTGGTGCAGAGCGTATTTCGAGGTGATCAAATCGATGCTGGATGGCGCGAGCCCCACGCTCAGGAACCCCGCATGGTGGAAGGCGATGGTGTCGATGCCTGCACCCGCCGCGCGCTTCTTCGCTTGGTCCAGCATGCGCGATGAAACGTCGGCGCCATGGGCGTGGCGGCAGCGTTTGGCCGCCTCGACCACCAGAATGCCCGTGCCGCAGCCGATATCGGCGAAGACGTCGTCGGGACCGAGGCCCAGATCGTCGAGCAGGCGGTTGTCGTCCGCGGCCGTCGCCTGCTGGCGTTCGTCGTAGCTGGCGACCTGGTCGTCGTCCTCGAAGTCGACGCCGACTTGGCGCATGTCGTCGTAGTACCAGGCGGGCGACGTCATCGGACTTGCCCTCTCATTGTTGTTGGATAGGTCAGAAAGCTTAGGCCGACAACCGCGCAAAAACCGGTCCAATTTTGACAGAAACCCGAAATCCTTAGCATAATCAATTCAGATTTATGGATCTCATGGTTGATCTATGCTTGACCTGGATGTCATCGACATAAAGCTCCTAGGCCTTTTGCAGACGGATGCAAGCCTGTCATCGGCCGAACTGGCCGAGCGGGTCGGCATTTCCCAATCGCCGTGCTGGCGGCGCATCCGCCGCATGGAGGAGGCCGGCGTCATCCGCCGCCGGGTCGCGATCGTCGACCGCGAGGCGCTGGGCTTGGGTGTTGAGGTCTTCGTGCGCATCAAGCTTTCCGAGGACGGCCTGAAGGCGACGGACGACTTCGAGGCGGCGATCCACCGCATGCCGGAGGTCGTCGAGTGCCACATGCTGCTGGGCGAGATCGACTACCGTCTGCGCGTGGTCGTGCGCACCATCGCCGACTTCGACCGTTTCCTGCGCGAGAATCTCGCTCACCTGCCGGGCGTGCGCGAGATCGACTCCAGCATGGTTGTGTCGGAGGTCAAGAACACCACGGCGCTGCCGCTTTGACCGGACGGGTGACGGCGCTATGGTCGCCGTCCTGACCTGACACCGTAGAAATGCCGGCACCATGCGCGACCCACGTTACGACATTCTGTTCGAGCCCCTTAAGATCGGCCCGGTGACGGCGCCCAACCGGTTCTATCAGGTACCCCATTGCAACGGCATGGGGCGCACGTTCCCGAATGCCATGATCGGCATGCGCGGCATGAAGGCCGAAGGCGGCTGGGGCATCGTCACGACCGAGCAGTGCGACTTTCACGTCACCGGCGATACCCAGGCGTTCACCGAGACGAACATGTGGGACGAGGGCGACGAGACCTATCTGGGCCGCATGGTCGAGGCGGTCCACGAGCACGGCAGCCTGGCAGGCATCGAGCTGGTCCATAACGGCCAGGACACCGCCAACCTCTATAGCCGCGAGGTGCCGATCGGGCCGGACCACCGGCCGGCCTCCTGGATGCGTCACCCGATCCAGGCGCGCGCCATGGACAAGGACGACATCCGCGCCTATCGCCGTTGGCATCGCAAGGCAGCGGAGCGGGCGCGCAACATCGGTTTCGACATCGTCGTCGTCTATTCCGGTCACGACGGCACCATGCCGACGCACTTTCTGGCGCGCCGGCACAACCATCGCACCGACGAATACGGCGGCAGTCTGGAAAACCGGCTGCGCCTGTTCCGGGAGTTGATTGAGGAGACCAAGGAAGCGGTCGGCGACACCATGGGCGTCATCGTCCGCTTCGCCGTCGACGAGATGATGGGGCCGGACGGGCTGGAGTGGCAGAACGAGGGCCGCGAGGCGGTCGAGATGCTGGCCGAACTGCCCGACCTCTGGGATGTCAATGTCAGCGACTGGGCGAACGATTCGAAGACTTCCCGCTTCGCGCCGGAAGGCTATCAGGAAGAGTATGTCGCCTTCGTCAAACAGATGACGACGAAACCGGTTTCGACGGTTGGGCGCTACACCTCGCCCGACGCGATGGTCTCGGCGATCAAGCGCGGCGTTATCGATCTGATCGGCGCGGCGCGCCCGTCGATCGCCGATCCCTTTCTGCCCAGGAAGATCGAGGAGGGGCGGCCGGAAGACATCCGCGAGTGCATCGGCTGCAACATTTGCGTTGCCTGGAACAACGTCTCGGCGCCATCGCGCTGCACCCAGAACCCGACCTTCGGCGAGGAGTGGCGCAAGGGTTGGCATCCCGAGCGCATCCGAACGAAAGAGAGCGACGACCGTGTGCTGATCGTCGGCGCCGGACCGGCCGGCCTGGAAGCCGCGCGTGCGGCCGGCCGGCGCGGTTATCACGTGACCCTGGCCGAAGCCGCCGACGAGCTCGGCGGGCGGGTCAGCCGCGAGAGCCGGTTGCCGGGTCTCACCGCCTGGGCGCGGGTTCGCGACTACCGGATCGGTCAACTGCATCAGATGACGAATGTCGAGGTGTTCCCCGCCAGCACGCTCGAGGCCGCCAACGTGTTGGAGCTGGGCGCCCAGCATGTGGCGCTGGCGACCGGCGCCAGGTGGCGGCGCGACGGCGTCGGCTACACGCTGCGCGAACCGGTGCAGGGTTTCGATCAGCCCCATGTGTTGTCGCCGGACGACCTGATGGACGGCAAGCGGCCACCGGACGGACCGGTGCTGATCTTTGACGACGACGGCTACTACATGGCGAGCGTGCTGTCGGATCTGCTGCGTGACGAAGGCCGCGATGTGATCGTGGCGACCCCGTCGACGCAGGTCGCCCAGTGGACCGAGCACACCCTGGAGCAGGAACCGATCGAGGCGCGCATGGCCGAACGCGGCGTGACCATGCTGACGCGTCACACACTGGAAACGATTGGCCCGTCCACCGTGACGCTGAGCGACGATCTGAACCGTCGCGACGTGACGCTGGCGTGCGCGGGCGTGGTGCTGGTCACGGCGCGGCTGCCGCGCGACGGCCTGTGGCACGATCTGGCGGCAAAGGGCGACGATATCGCCGCCGCCGGCATCAAGTCGATCCGGCGCATCGGTGACTGTTACGGCCCCGGTCCCATCGTCACCGCCGTCTACATGGGTCACCGTTTCGCCCAGGAGCTGGATACCGAGCCCGATCCCGACGGCGTGCCGTTCCGCCGCGAGCGCCATCTGATCGAAGCGTGAGAACGGCAATCACTGGTGCGCCGAACGTCGTCCTGCTACAGCAAGACCTGCGCTGGCCTGCCGGCGCGCGCTCAGGAGATCTAGATGGCAACCTATGTCCCGGGACGTAACTGTGACGGCTGCACGATGTGCTGCAAGATCATGGGCGTGCCGGAGATCGACAAGGCGCCGTGGCAATGGTGCAAACACTGCGATGCCAGTGTCGGTTGCCGGATTTATGAGGAACGCCCGGGCGAATGCCGGACGTTCGATTGTCACTACCTGCTCGATCCGTCGCTCGGCGAACACTGGAAACCGTCGCGTTCGAAGATCGTTCTGACAAAGGACGGCACACTCAAGCACTACGCGGTCCGCGTCGATTCCGGACGCCTTCATGCCTGGCGCAAGGAACCCTACTACTCCGAGATCAAACGATGGGCCCAGGCCGCGTGGCGCGACAACGTCGCGTTGATCGTGTGGCAAGGCAACGTGGCGATCGCGCTGTTGCCGCAGGGCGAGAAGAACCTGGGTCCGGTCGACGAAAGCCAGCTCATCGTCACCCAGCAGAAGCGCGGACCCAGCGGGCCGGTGCTTGACGCCAAGCTGGTCCCGCGAGGTTAGTCTCGCCTACTGGCGGTACTCCGCCGGCAACAGGCCCCAGATCAGCATGCCGGCCTGACCGAAGCGGCTGGTGAAACCCTGCCAGTCGACGCCGTTGGGATCGGCCATCACATCGCCGAAAGGCCGGTCGTCGAGCGTGAAATCGGCGAACAGTTCGCCTTCGTCCAGGCGGCTGTCGCCGTTGGTGTCGAAGTTGCTGAAGACACCGGGAAGCTGCGAGTCCTGTGTGACCAGAAGGGCGACGGCGACAATGCCGCGCGCCTGGGGGTCGAGTTTGCTTTCCTGCGACTTCATGGAGTTGCGCGCGTCGTCGCGCGCCGCGAGCACCTCGTCATAAACGATGAAACCGTCGCCATCGGCGTCCAGGAAGTTCTTGACGGCGAAGGCGCACGACGTCGAAGGCTGTTCCGTGCAAATCTCCGATACGCTCTCGACAAAACCGTCAAAGATGGCGGTGGCGTGAGCCAGCGTCGCCGTGCCGGATATGCCGAGTGCCAGCGCGACAGAAAGCGTCATGGAACGTTTGGTCATACGAAAGGCCCCCTCGACAGCCGTGACAATCCCGAAAACCGGCGAGCAACGCGCGCATTAGGGCCTTAGCTTACGGCAGAATCATGGCGTCTTAGTCTCGCGCCAGATGCGCGCGATGGTCTCGGCCGACAGGTCCCCGTCGTCATCGCTTGTCGGCCACGAGATGACCGAGATGCGCATGACCCATTGGTTGCGCCATCTGGCGCCGCCGACAAAACAGGTGCCGTCTTCTTGGGCGCGGTCGATGACGGCCTGCGTCAGATCGTCGCTGTCGCCAAACCGCACGATCACCTGGTTGAGCTCGACATCGTTCAGGACATCGACACCCGGTTCTTTGGCCAGACGTTCCGCCATGGCACGTGCGATGCGGCAGTGGCGCGAGACCATGTCGGCGATGCCGCTGCGCCCGAGATGGCGGATCATCGCCCAGGTCGCGAAGCCGCGCGCGCGGCGCGACAGCTCCGGCACGAGGTGCGAGGGGTTGCGCTGACCCTCCGAGAGCTGCGGCAGGTAACTGGCATCGGTGGTCATGGCGCGCGCGTGGATCTCGGGATGGCGCACGATGGCATAGCCGCAGTCATAGGGCGTCTGAAGCCATTTGTGACCGTCGACGGCCCAGGAGTCCGCCTGGTCCAAGCCGGTGCCGAGATGGGCGCGGTCGGGACAGGCGCGCGCCCAAAGGCCGAAGGCGCCGTCGACATGCAGCCAGCCACCCTTCCTGTGGGTCATCGACGCCAGATCGTCGAACGGATCGAAGGCGCCGGTGTTGATCTGCCCGGCCTGGGCGATGGCGATAAGCGGGCCGTCGATATCCGACAGCGCGGCTTCGAAGGCGTCCGGTTTGATGCGGCCGGCGTCGTCGGTAACGACACGGCGTACCCGGTCGTGGCCGAGCCCTAAGAACTTGAGCGCGGAGAACAGGCTGGTATGCGCATCATCGCCGATCAGGACGTGGATCGGCGGCGCGCCGAACAGGCCGTGCGCCTCGACGTCCCAGCCGGTCTTCTCCAGCACACATCGTCTGGCCGCCGCCAGGGCGACGAAGTTGGCGACGGTCGCGCCGGTGACGAAACCGACGGAGCAGTCCCGGGGTAAATCGAGCAGATCAAGCAGCCAGCGCCCGGCGGTTTCCTCGACCGCGGCCGAGGACGGGGTGGCCAGATGGCTTCCGGTGTTTTGCCCCCACGCGCTGGTCAGCCAGTCAGCGGCGACACCAACCGGATGCGACGCGCCGATGACCCAGCCGAAAAACCGCGGTCCCGCCATGGCGGCAAGGCCGGGCTCGGCCATCGTGGCGAGTTCGTCGATGACCTCCAGAGACGACAGGCCGTCGTCAGGCAGCGGCGCGTCGAAAGCTTGGCGCATCTCTTCATAGGATTTCTCCGGCCGTTGCGGGCGCTCAGGCAAGGCTTGCCGGTACGCCGCGGCGCGCGATGCGACCGCCTCAAACAGTTCCTCGATATTGTCGTCGCTCGCCATCAACTCTTCCTCGTCTCGCCCATGCGCCAGGTGGACCACGGCCATGACCTCCCAGCCACTGTTAGCCCGGCATGCCCACGCGCACGCCCCCGGGACCGGTGATCGCCGCCGGCTTGTGGGCAATATGGCCGCCATTTGTTGCGGTGGAACCTCTGATCGGCCGGTCAGATTGTTTCTATCGTGTTTCAGATGCCCGCCGTAGAGGCCCGCCTAACCCGTGACATAGTTGTGGGACGAGAATAGGAACGTGCCAGCAGTGGCGAAGGAGGATGCCATCATGGTCCCGCTCAAAGCCGTTCTGACAGGATTGCTGTGCGGTTGCTGCCTGTCATGGGCTGCCAAGGCGGCCGATGGCGACGTTCTGGCCGTTTGCGGGCCGCTCGTCGGGGTCAGCCACCTGGTTCAGGGCGACGGCGTGAA
>JANQGO010000276.1 GCA_028277285.1 Alphaproteobacteria bacterium
CTCGTGGGCGGCCGGCGGAGCCCGATTTGACGCTTCTTGTCGTCGATGCGACCCGGCTGGCGGAGACGGCGGTTGATGTTGAGGGCCTGGTGGATGCGCGGAGCCTGCTGGTCGCGAACAAGTGCGATCTCGCCCCCTTGGCGGCCGACGCGCGGATTCTGGACCAGGCGGTCTGGGGCATCTCCTGCGCGACGGGCGAGGGTCTGGATGCGCTGATGGCCGGTCTTCAGGAGAAGCTATGGGCGCTTTGGCCCAATCGCGATGGACCCGGACCGTCCCGGGCGCGCCACCGGGCCGGTGTTGCCGCCGCGATCGAGGCGCTGGAGCGGGCGCGTGGGGCCGGCCTCGCGGAGCTCCGTGGCGAGGACCTCAGGATGGCCTTGCGGGCGCTTGATCGCCTGACGGGCCACACCGATGTCGAGGCGCTTCTCGATGTCGTCTTCCGGGACTTCTGTATCGGCAAGTAGGACAGGTTTGTTTCACGTGAAACATCGGCCCCAAGCACTTTGACTTGCCTGGGCGCGATCCCTACATTCCGCGCCATGTCAGAGGGCACGACATATGACGTGATCGTGGTCGGCGGCGGTCACGCCGGCAGCGAGGCCGCGGCGGCGGCCGCGCGTCTCGGCGCGTCGACCCTGCTCGTTACCCACAAGCGGTCAACCATCGGCGCCATGTCCTGTAACCCTGCCATCGGCGGACTGGGCAAGGGACACCTTGTCAGAGAGATCGATGCGCTGGACGGCATCATGGGCCGCGCCATCGATGCTGCCGGCATTCAATTCCGCGTGCTCAACCGCAGCAAGGGCCCGGCGGTCCGCGGCCCGCGGGCACAAGCCGACCGCAAACTCTACGCCGCGGCGATCCAGGCGATCCTTGCCGAGTATGACAACCTGATTATTCGCGAGGCCGGCGTCGATGATATCGTGCTGGACAGGAACGGGCGGATAGCCGGTGTCGTACTGGATGACGGGAGCCGTCTGTGCGCCGGCGCCGTTGTGATCACCAGCGGGACGTTTCTGCGCGGCAAGATCCACCTGGGCGAAGAGACGTGGCCCGCGGGCCGCATCGGCGATGGACCGGCGATCGGTCTGGCGCTGACTCTGGAGCGTCTGGGATTTCGTATGGGGCGGCTGAAGACCGGCACGCCACCGCGTCTGGACGGCCGCACGATCAATTGGCGGGCGACCGAGGTTCAGCCAGGCGATGACCCGCCGGTGCCGTTCTCCTGGCTGACCGATGTCATACGCGTCCCGCAGGTCCCCTGTCACATCACCGAAACGGGCGCTTTGGCCCACCAGATCATTCGTGACAATCTGGACCGCGCGCCGGTGTTTTCCGGACAGATCGACGGCACGGGGCCGCGCTACTGTCCGTCGATCGAGGACAAGGTCGTGCGCTTCGCCGACAAGACGCGTCACCAGATCTTCCTGGAGCCCGAAGGCCTCGACACCCATACGGTCTATCCCAACGGGATTTCGACCTCCCTGCCCCGCGATGTCCAGGATGCCGTCGTGGCCTCCATACCCGGCCTGGAGCACGCGCGGATTGAGCAACATGGCTATGCCATCGAGTACGACTTCGTCGATCCGCGAGAACTGTCTAAGACCCTGGAAACACGCAGAATTCCTGGACTTTTTCTGGCCGGCCAGATCAACGGGACGACCGGCTACGAAGAAGCGGCCGGCCAGGGCCTGGTGGCCGGCGCCAACGCGGCGCTACGGGTGTCGGACAGCGCGCCCTTCACGCTGGATCGCGCGGAGGCCTATATCGGCGTGATGATCGACGACCTGATTGGCCGTGGTACGGCCGAGCCATACAGGATGTTTACATCGCGCGCGGAGTACCGCCTGATCCTGCGCGCCGACAATGCCGATCTCCGGCTGACGCCCAAAGGGGTCGGCGCCGGCTTGGTCGGTAAGACCCGCGTCGGACAGTTTGAGACACGCCGCCGTCGCGTTGAGGCCGGGCTCGCGCTGGCGCGGCGCTGCCGTCTGACACCCGACGAAGCGCATCGCCACGGTCTCACCGTGAACCGCGATGGACGCCCCCGGAACGTACTCGATCTCTTGGCGCTGAAGGATGTGACCTACGAGCGTCTGACATCGATCTGGCCGGAGCTCGGCGCGCTGGCACCCGATGCCCGCGAGCAGGTCGAGATCGAAGGGCGTTACGCCGGCTATCTCGGCCGCATGGAGGCCGATGTGGCGGCTTTCCGCCGCGACGAAGGTCTGATTCTGCCCCTCGATCTTGACTATCGCCGGATCGGCGGCCTTTCGGCCGAGCTGTGCGAGAAGCTGGAAGTGGCGAGGCCCGAGACGCTTGGCCAAGCTGCACGCCTGTCGGGCATGACACCGGCGGCGCTGACGGCGCTGCTGGGTCACGTGCGCCGGCGCGCGGCGTAGTCGCGCCATGGCCGAGACCGCGCCGTTGGGTCCTGAGGGGTTTGCGGCAGCGACCTCGGTTTCACGTGAAACGTTGGAGCGGCTTCAGGTCTACGCCGACCTTCTGGTGAAGTGGCAGACCTCGCTCAATCTGGTCGGGCCGTCGACCCTCGGTGATCTCTGGCGTCGCCACATGCTGGACTCGGCGCAGCTTCTTCGTTTCGTCCCGCCCGACACGCGATGCCTTGTGGACCTGGGCAGTGGCGCCGGTTTTCCGGGCCTGGTCTTGGCCATCATGGGTGTCAAGGGGGTCGAACTGGTCGAAAGCGATCAGAAAGAGGCGGTTTTCCTGCGCGAGGTTTCACGTGAAACAGGGGCGGGCGTGACCGTCCATGCCTGTCGGATCGAGAAACTGGAAGAAAAAGAGGCCGATGTGGTGACGGCCCGTGCCCTCGCACCCCTTGATCGCCTCGTACCGATGATGTCCAGGTTCATGGGTGATAACAGTATAGGCCTCGTACCAAAGGGTGCGGACGTCGAGGCTGAATTGGCTAGGGTTAGCTTGGTATGTCACCTGTCCTACACGTGTCATACAAGTATGACAGACCCCTGTAGTACCATACTAGTAATCAACAACGTGTGGTCCTGAGGCCAAAAGTACCGCAATATCCTGTATTACCGAGTGTTGACGTTGCCTCAGATACAAGATATGGGTACTACAGAAGAGGCCATTTTGGCGCCTTTTGTCGGACAAAGGTAGGACAGACTCAAGCGCGCCAGGTGGGCCTCAGGGCTTCGTCAACAGGTTGTGGAAAGAGCCATGTCAGCCTCTAAGTCGGGTAGGACGGTCGTGAGGCAGGGAAAACAAAGTCTGGATTTTGTGTATGACCGGCCCGGTCGGGTCATCGCCGTCGCAAACCAGAAAGGCGGTGTCGGTAAGACAACCACCACCATCAATCTGGCGACCGCCTTGGCCGCCGTCGGCAAGCGGGTCCTGGTCGTCGACATCGATCCACAGGGCAATGCCAGCACCGGGCTGGGCATCCCGCCCGACGAGCGCCGCATCACCACCTACGATCTGCTGATCGCGCCGGAGCGCCATTGGGGCGGTGCCGCCGCCGTCGCGACCGATGTGCCGCACCTCTACATCGTCCCCGCCACCATGGATCTCAGCGGTGCCGAGGTGGAACTGGTCAATGCAGACCAGCGCGAGGCGCGCCTGAAGCGGGTCATCAATACTTTCAAGCGTGCCTATGACCTCGTCCTGGTTGACTGTCCGCCCGCTCTTGGCCTCCTGACCATCAACGCGCTGGTCGCGGCCGACGAAGTCCTGGTTCCGCTGCAATGCGAGTTCTTTGCTCTGGAAGGTCTCTCACAATTGCTGCACACAATCGAATGCGTGCGCGATGCATATAATGACAGACTTGAAATGACGGGTATCGTGTTGACCATGTTTGACCGGCGAAACCGGCTCTCCCGGGAGGTGGTCGCTGACGTCAAAAAGGTCATGCCTGAACAGGTGTATGATACAATCATACCTAGAAACGTGAGGGTCTCCGAAGCCCCCTCCCATGGCAAACCCGTTATGTTCTATGCTTTCAAGAGCGCCGGCGCCCAAGCCTATGTGCATCTAGCCGGCGAAATGCTGCGGCGCGAACGCCACCGGCCGGATGGCGCAACGCCAACCACGGTCGAAGGAATGGGATCATGAGTGAAACACGCGGCCTGGGACGGGGCCTCTCGTCCCTGATCAGCGAACCCAATCAGGCCCGTCCGCGCGACGGCCTGCGTCAGGTCCCCGTCGGCGACCTCAGACCCGGCCGGTTTCAGCCGCGCAACAACTTCGACGACGAGGATCTCGCCCAGCTCGCGGACTCCCTACGCAACCAAGGCATGTTGCAGCCGATACTCGCCAGGCCCGTGCTCGCCGGATCCGATGGCGACCTCGAAATCGTTGCCGGCGAACGGCGCTGGCGCGCGGCCCAAATCGCCATGCTGCACGACGTCCCGGTCATCGTGCGGGAGTTCTCGGATATCGAGGTCCTCGAGATCGCGCTGATCGAAAACCTTCAGCGTGCCGACCTTGACCCCCTGGAAGAAGCCGCCGCCTACAAGCGCCTGGGCGATGAGTTCGGCCTCAGCCAGAACGAGATTGCCGAGGCGGTCGGGCGAAGCCGCCCGCACGTCGCCAACATGGTCCGGCTTCTGGAGCTGCCCGGCGCGGTTCAGGCGATGCTGGACGAAGGCCGCCTGAGCGCTGGACACGCCAGGGCGCTTCTGGGAGCCGATGAGCCCACGGAACTCGCCGAAATCGTGATCGACAAGGGCCTGAACGTCCGCCAGACCGAAGCCCTGGTGCGCGGCGGCGGCCTCGAAACCGAACACGCCGAAGAACCCACAGCACCCGCCGCGACGCCTGCCGCGCCCCGTGCCAGCGGGCCGGTCGACCCCAATACCCTGGATCTGGAGCGCCGGCTCAGCGACGCGCTTGGCCTAAAGGTCGAGGTGCGCGGAAGCGGCGAAAAGGGCCGTCTTGTGGTCCATTACACCACAGTCGAGCAGCTTGACGACGTGATCGCCAAGCTGGAAAGCCCGTCTCGTCCCAGACTGGTGGGCTCGTAACGACGGGCCCCGGCCTTTAGCCGTTCGCCGCTTCGATAAACTCCAGCCGGTTCCCGAAGGGATCTCGCGCATAAGCTCTCGCGCGACCCAAGTGGTCGGTACTCCGCTGCGTTGCGATCTGCGCCGCTTCGAGCCGCGCGAGCAGGTCGCCAAGTCCGTCGATCATGAGTGCGACATGGGCCCTTGCGCCCGCGGCGAACCCATCATCGACGCCAAGATGAAGCTGCACCGGTCCGGCGACGAACCAGACGCCGCCCCGGGCGGCGAGATCGGCCGGCTTGGCGACCTCGTCGAACCCGAGGAACCCGGCATAAAACTCCCGCGCTTCCGCCTCGCCGCCGCGGGGCATGGCAAGTTGCACATGATCGATGCCAAGCACCGTCATGCAACCAATCGTCTCTCTTTCAGACCGCTCGTCATGCGCGTCAGGACTTCCCGGCAGATCGTGACATCGGGAAAGCCGGTCGACTTGCAATGGAGATCCGCCTCGGCCAACCACGTCAACGCAACCGCCACATCGTCGGGACGCCACCGCCTGGCGGCGCCGCGCAGCGGTTCGACAATGCGAAAGTGACGGCGGGGATCGAGCCGCATGGCCTTCAGGGCCGCATCCGGCGATCCCGTCTCACCCACCAGCGCGACGAACAGCGCCAGGCGTTGCAGCTCTCGACGCACGGCGCCGAGGATGGCGATCGGACTCTCACGTTCGGCAAAGGCACGATCCAGACCGCGGCCCAGCGCCACGGTATCGCCCGCCAAAACGGCTCGCGCTATAGTTTCAAAAGTCAAATAGGAACTGTCAGCGACCACGGCCAACACATCGTCGATGCCGACCTCCTCTTGATCACCCATATAGACCGCGAGCTTGGCGATCTCCGAGCGCGTCAAAAGACGGTCGCCGCCCAGCAGATCCGCCAGCAAGTCGACCGCGTCCGGTGATGCCTGCAGGCCCTGATCGGCCAACGTCGTCGCCACCACACGTTCGAGATCGCGGCCTTCGTCACGGTAGCAGGGCAGGGCGGCGCCCAGACCTGCGGCCTCGAACACCTTGCGGAGCTTTGACGACGCGCTCAATTCACCGCCCTCGACGATGACCAGCGCATCGCCGGGCGGGTCGGCCAGAAAGGTCTTCATCGCGTCGGCCAGACGGTCGCCGGCGTCCTTGAAACGAATGACACGCCGCCCGCCGGTCAACGCGATGGCCGCGGCTTCGTCGTTCAGCAGGGCAACATCCTTGACGACCGCGGAGGCATCGAGCTCGGCCACCCGAAAGGGGTCGGTCAGATCGTCGACCACGCCGCGCGCCAGTGTCTCGGCACGCTCGCGCACCAGTCCGGTATCGGGACCATAGACCAGAACCCCACGCACCTTGGGGTCGGGATTCTTGACGAAGCCGTCCGCCTGGCGCGCCGAGATCTTCACGGTCTGCCCAAATCGCTAACTTGTACTGCGCGAGAAGTAGAGCGCCAGCAGCGCCGAGATCGACGAGGAAAGATCACGCGCCGCCTCGCGGCCCGTTTCCTGTTCGGCGACCAACGTCGCGAACTCGGACTCAACAACGTCATAGCTGCCGACCGCGCGCGCGCTGTCGTTATAGACCACGTTTCCGGTCGCGCTGTCGATCAGGTCGAAGCTTGCCGTCAAGGTGAAGTTGTAGCGGGTGATAGTGTCGGTCGTCTGTATCTGCAGTGGCGCCGTCGACTCCTGAATCTCGACAAAGAGCCTGTAGCGTGTCGGCTGCGGGCCGACGCCCGCGGTCAAGCGGTCGGTCAGTTCATTGCGCAAGACCTGCCCGATCCGGTCCGGGATCGGGTCGACCCGCACGGATGCCATCTCAAGCGATGCGCCTCCGCCGTTTTCCGGTTTGCCGTAGAGCGGCTTGAAACCGCAGCCGCTCGTGACCAGACCGACGGTGGCCAGCGCCCCGGCGAGAACTCCGCGTCGGTCGAACCCCGTCTTCATGCGACGACGATGTTGACGATCTTATCGGGCACAACGATCACCTTGCGCACGGCCTTGCCGTCGATCGCCCGCTGAACGTTATCGTCGGCCAGGGCAGCAGCTTCCATGTCGTCGTTGGCGACGCCGCGCGGCATGGTGACCTTGGCGCGCAGCTTGCCGTTCACCTGAACCGGTATGGTGACGCTGTCGCGGACGAGAAGCGACGGATCCGCGACCGGCCACGGCGTATCCGCCAACAGCGTGTCATGGCCCAACGTCTGCCACATCTCCTCGCCCAGATGCGGCATCATCGGGCCGACCAAGGTGATCATGACATCCAACGCTTCGCGCAAGGCCCACATGTCCGCTCCGTCCGCCGCTTTGAAATCGGCAATCGCGTTGGACAGTTCGTGGATGCGTGCGACCGCGCGGTTGAAATGAAACGCCTCAATATCGGTCGTGATGGCATCGATCGCGCCGTGGGTCGCTTGCCTGAGTGCGGTCGCCGCTTCGCCCATGGTTGCCGGGCGCGGCGCCGCCGGATCGGGCAGGTCGGGCGCGGCCGACGTCACCAGCCGCGCGATGCGCTGCACAAACCGATAGGCGCCGGCGACACCTTCCGACGTCCACTCCAGGTCGCGGGCGGGCGGTGAATCGGACAGCATGAACCAGCGCGCGGTATCGGCGCCGTACTCGGCGATGATGTCGTCGGGGTCGATCACGTTCTTCTTCGACTTCGACATCTTTTCCGACCGCCCGATCGTCACCGGCGCGCCGGTAGCGGCGACAGTGACCGTGCCGTCGGCACCCTTCACGATCTCGGCCGGCTCCAGATAGCTGCCGTCTTCGGCCTGATAGATCTCGTGGCCGACCATGCCTTGGGTGAACAAGCCGGCGAACGGCTCGTCGAAGTCGACATAACCGCAGCGCCTGAGCGCGCGGGCGAAGAAGCGTGAATAAAGCAGATGCAGCACAGCGTGTTCGACACCGCCGATGTACTGATCGACCGGCATCCAATAGCCGGCCGCTGCCTTGTCCATCGGCGCCTCGTCACGTGGCGAGCAAAAGCGCAGGAAGTACCAGGAACTGTCGACGAAGGTGTCGAGCGTATCGGTATCGCGAACGGCGGCGCCGCCACAGACCGGACAGGTCGTGTGTTTCCAGGTCGGATGGTGCTCCAGCAGGTTGCCGGGCTTGTCGAGCTCGACGTCGTCGGGCAGGCGCACCGGCAGATCGGTCTTCGGCACAGGCACGATGCCGCAATCGGGGCAGTGCACGACAGGGATCGGACAACCCCAATAGCGCTGCCGCGACACCCCCCAATCGCGCAACCGGTAGTTGATTTCCCGCTTGCCGCGGTTGGTCTGCTCCATGCGGTCGGCGACCGTTCTTTTGGCATCCTCGACGCTCATGCCGTCAAGAAATTCCGAGTTGGCAATCAGGCCGTCGCCCTTGTAGGCCTCGCTGCCGATCTCGAAGGTCGCCGCGTCGGCATCGGCAGGCACCACGACGGGTATGACCTTCAGGCCATACTTGCGGGCGAAGTCCAGATCGCGCTGATCGTGGGCCGGACAGCCGAAAATCGCGCCGGTGCCGTACTCCATCAGGACGAAGTTGGCGACGTAGACGGGCAGGTCGGAACCTTCGATGAAGGGATGGCGCGCCTTAAGGCCGGTGTCATAGCCCTTCTTCTCGGCCCGCTCGATGGCTTCCTCGCTGGTACCCAGCCGGCCGCATTCGGCGATGAAAGCGCTCAGACCCTCGTCGTTCCGGGCCAGGGCGCCGGCCAGCGGGTGTTCCGGCGAGATCGCCATGAAACTGGCGCCGAAGATGGTGTCGTGGCGGGTGGTGAAGACCTCCAACAGATCGTCACGGCCGATCAGCTCGAAGGACATGCGCAAGCCTTCGGACCGGCCGATCCAGTTGCGCTGCATCAACTTGACCTTGTCGGGCCAGCGGTCGAGCCCGTCGAGCGCGTCCGCCAGCTCGTCGGCAAATGACGTGATCTTGAAAACCCATTGATTCAATTGACGTTTTTCGACCGGTGCGCCAGATCGCCAACCGCGGCCCTCGATCACCTGCTCGTTGGCCAGCACCGTCTGATCGACCGGATCCCAGTTGACCCACGCTTCGCGACGGTCGACCAGGCCGGCGTCCATCAGGTCCAGAAACAGATGCTGCTGGTGGCGGTAGTACTCGGGATGGCAGGTCGCGATCTCGCGGCTCCAGTCGATCGACAGCCCCATTTTCTTGAGCTGGTCACGCATGGTCGCGATGTTCTGGTAGGTCCAGTCGCGCGGGTGCACGCCCTTGGCCATGGCGGCGTTCTCGGCCGGCAGGCCGAAGGCGTCCCAGCCCATGGGGTGCAGGACATTGAATCCCTGAGCACGGCGGTAGCGCGCGACCAGATCGCCCATCGAGTAGTTGCGGACGTGTCCCATGTGGATGCGGCCCGACGGATAGGGAAACATCTCAAGAACATAGGCTTTAGGCCGATCGTCGTCGTTGTCAGGGCGAAAGGTGCCGCGTTCATCCCAGACCCGCTGCCACCGGGGCTCGGCATCGCGAAAGTTGTACCGTTGCTGGGCCATTTTTCTCGTTTTCTGTGGGGCCAGGAGCTCGGCTCCTGGCCGGTGGCGCAAGCTAACGCAGGCCGCCGGGGTTTCAAAGGCTCCCGTTTGCCACCAATCGATGCCGCAAGGTTACTGCCCGAGTTGGGCGATCCTGATCTGGCGCGCGCGGGTCAGAACGGCGTTTTCCAGCTGGGTTTCCATCGAAGGGTCGACCTGGGCCTCGGCCCACTCGCCATAGACGTCGCGAACCTGGCGGAAAACGGCGACTTTGATGCCGTCGGCGCGAAGTCGCGTATCGAGGATATAGACCGTGACCTTAAACCGCTCACCCGGCGTTTCCGGCGGTGAATACCAGTCATAGATGATCACGCCGCCAATCGGATCGGCGGAAAACGGCGGCAGAAACGAGAATGTATCAAGCGCCGCGCGCCACAGGAACGCGTTCACCCCAATACCGCCGCCCGAGGCGTCACCCGTGCCGCCGGCGTCGTCGAACAGCGCCGCGCTCAGGCCGCCAGGGCCGAAAATGGTCTCGCGGGTCGGGTCGTCGACGTCCTTTTCGAACCGGCCTTGGGGGGTCTCCACGGTATCGGCAACGCCGACACCCTCGGACGGACCACAGGCCACCAGCGTGGCGCCGGCCAGCATCAGCAGGACTACTCTAAAGTGGTAGAAGATGGTCGTTTCTCTCATTGTCACGCGCAACGAAAACACCCGTTTGTGACCTTTCTAAGATGCCGCACATTGGCTTATTGGCCGGGCCTCGGCAAGCAGGGAATGCCTGTTGTTTCCAACACCTACTGCGGCATTCTTGTCACACTGGGTTGGAAAAGCCACAAGCGGTACCCCAAAAGGCTTGGGTTTGCTTCTTCGCTCCAGTAATTTCGCCACCGTAATCGGGCGCGGTCCCTTGGCCGGCGTTGAGGCCCTGGCGAAAGTCAGGTGCCGGTCAAACCAAAACCTGATTTTTCTTTCCGTTCCGGAAAGGCGTTTTAGAGAGTTAGTCCCTTAGGAGGTTTGCGCAATGAAGAAAGTGCTGCTTGGGACCACCGCGATGGTCTCGGTTGGCCTGGTAGCCGGACAAGCGTCCGCTGCCGAGCCGATCGAGCTGAGCTTCGGTGGTTACCACAACTGGGCAGTGTTCCTCGCCGATAACGATGATTCGGCGGGTAACGGCGTTTCGATTCCGAACGAGCCCGGTTTCAACAAAGGCGACCACGACATCAAGTTTGATGGCGAGTTGCAGG
>JANQGO010000328.1 GCA_028277285.1 Alphaproteobacteria bacterium
ACCTGATCGAGGCCAACGAGGCGTTCGCCGCCCAGGCCTGTGCGGTCAACAAGGACCTCGGCCTCGACACCGACAAGGTCAACGTCAACGGCGGCGCCATCGCCATCGGCCATCCGATCGGCGCGTCCGGCGCGCGCGTGCTGACCACGCTGCTCTTCGAGATGCAGAAGCGCGACGCCAAGAAGGGCCTGGCGACCTTGTGCATCGGCGGCGGCATGGGCGTCGCCATGTGCGTGGAGCGCTAGGGGCCAAGCCCTCCACCCTCGCGCCCCGGACTTGATCCGGGGACCAAGAACATGAGCGGTGCCTAACAAGGCTAGCCCGTGTTCATGGGTCCCGGCTCTCCGGCCGGGACGTGAAAGCGGGTTTGCCCGAACGTGCTGGACTCGCAAAAGCAGGCGCGTTAGACGCCTGTCATAGGGATGTGATGACGTGGCGGCGGGGGGCGTGAGCTAACCCGCCGTCCGTTGCATTTACGTTAGGGGATAATCATGGGAAGAGTGGCATTGGTTACCGGCGGCACCCGGGGCATCGGGGCGGCCATCGCAACATCGTTGAAGGACGCGGGCTACACCGTCGCCGTCAACTACGGCGGCAACGATGAGGCCGCGAGAGCGTTCACCGCCGAGCACGGCATACCCGCCTTCAAGTGGGACGTGGCCGACCACGACGCCTGCGCCGCCGGCGTCGCCCAGGTGGTCGAGCAGGTCGGCCCGGTCGAGGTGCTGGTCAACAACGCCGGCATCAGCCGCGACGGCTTCTGCCACAAGCTGAGCGCCGAGGACTGGGACCGGGTCATCAATGTCGACCTGTGCTCGTGTTTCCACATGTCGCAGGAAGTGCTGACCGGCATGCGCGGCGCCAATTTCGGGCGTATCGTCAACATCAGCTCGATCAACGGCCAGACCGGCCAGCTGGGCGTTCCCAACTACGCCGCCGCGAAGGCCGGCATGCTCGGCTTCACCAAGGCGGTCGCCCTGGAGAACGCCAGGAAGGGCATCACCGTCAACGCGATCTGCCCGGGCTATATCGCCACCGACCTGATCGCCGGTGTCTCCGACGACATGATGGCGAAGATCGTCGCCGGCATTCCCGTGGGCCGCATCGGCGAGGCCGACGAGGTCGCCCGCTGCGTCCTCTTCCTGGTCAGCGACGACGCCGGCTTCATCACCGGCTCGACCCTCTCGGTCAACGGCGGCGCCTACATGATCTGAGCGGGCAGCGGGTCAGCCGCTCCCCCTCACCCAGCCCTCTCCCCCAGGGGAGAGGGAACGTATCGCCATCCATTTTCCCCTCGCCCGCTTGCGGGAGAGGGAGGGACCCGGCGCGAAGCGACGGGAGGGTGAGGGCGGCGTTTGGCATTACTGAATTCGTGACGGGCCAATCAAAACGGCCATTGCGACTCGACAAACAAGATGACCTCGCCGGCGATCAGAATTGAGCCGAAGAAGATCACGTGTCCCTTTGTCGGTCCGCAATTCAGCTCCGACAGCGGCATCGGTTTTGCCAGCCAGCGCGGACCTTCAACATGGACGGGCAGCGTGCTGTCCAGAAACTCGCCCATATGCGTCGCCCTCGGCTGTTCGACGTGAAAGAAGCGCGTCAGCAGGGGCCACGTGTCCTGTCTGATGAACTGGAGGAAGAATGCATCCCATTCTTCATCGCACGTCTCAGCCCGGCCACCTGCCATCAGGTAGTGCTGAACGAGACGGCAGTCCTGCGCGACATCGAACTCTGTCCTGTTGTTGGCCCGAACATCCGAGTACCTCACCGTCAGATAGGCCGAGAGATCATAGAGGCGATCGTAATCGTTGAAGTAGATGACGGCTGGACGCACCTGGATGCGCTCTGGGCTGACCCGTCTCACGGCCGCGTCACCGTAGAGCGCCGCGAGCGCTGTTTCGAGCGAGTCGGCGGCATGGGGCCGCAGGTCGCCGAAGACGTACCTCGCTTCACCCCATTGCCAGTCGGCACAACTTACGGGAAGGTCCGTCCAGCCGAAACGGAACCACGCGGCATACCCGATTACGAACGCGACGAAGATGGCGCCAACTGTGCAATAGACCGTCCGACGGATGACCCGACAGATGCGCCGCCGGCGCTGACGCTTGAGCGCACTCGAAGCGTCAGTCGTCATGACGTCGGCCGTTGGTGACGGTGCGCTAACATCGCGGCGGACGGTCCGAGCAGTGGTAGAAGACGAGGTACCGCCCGACCGTCGAATTGTCTTTGATGACGTTGTAGGGCCAGTATCCCCAGCCCTCGCTGTGGCGGCTTGCTGCTCCACCCTCCATCAGCATTTCCTCGATAAAGTCGCAATCTTGCGTTCTGCGTCCTGGTTGGATCGCGACACCGCGCCTTTTGGCAATCACTTCCGCGACTTGTCGAGAGATGTTCCAGAGATAGTCCGTTGGAATCATGCGAAGCGCAGGTCGAACGTCTATGTCGTGCTCGCCATGACGCCTTACCGAGTCGGGACCGAGCCATGAAACGAAGAGGTCGTGATATTCCTCGGTCGCTTCAACCGTCATCGGCCCCATAAGCTCACTCCATTCCCTCCAGGGGTCCTCGCGATCACGACACAACGGATGGAATCCCGACCAGCCATGGACGAACCAGACCACATGGAAGACGACCACCCAGGGCAAGGCAAAGGCGACCCAAACGACACGCGGCGGCGTCAGAAGCCAACGCGTCAAACGCCAACACCACACAAAGCCGCATCCGATCAATCGGAACGGTTCGAAAAAGATCAGAACCGGCAGGGCCAAGAACATAATCGCCGGCTTGGGTTTGTGGGCATCGCATCGCATACCGCGCCGATGTGGGCCGTTACGCATTCAAACGTCCGCCTGCCTTGCCGATCAGAACGGCCATAGCGAGGCGAAGAACCCATAGACCGCGCCAACGGTGACAATCGTCCACCAGAAGAACCTCTCACTTATCGGTGCATCGCAATCCAACGCCGCAATGTCCTCCGGGGCCACAGCATCGGGCGGGTCGCCGTAAACCTGTGTGTGCCAGTCCACGGTTAACGCATAGACCTGTTCAGGCGTTGGCTTGCTTACCCGGAAGAAGCGTGTCATGGCCGGCCAGGCGTCTTGCTTGATGATGCCCGCCATAAAGAACTGAATCCATGAACCGTCGCAGTGCGCCGCCCGGCCTTCGGCCATCAGATAGTGCTGGACAATCTGGCAGTCATCGGTTGTCCCGGGGCCAGTCGCAGGATAGTCCCGGATTGGAGAAAAACGGTCGGTGAGGTGGGTCGTCAGCGCCTCCAGGCGGCCATGATCGCCGAAGTAGACAACCACGGGACGCACGCGCAACAGCCCCGTCGCATCCTTTTTAACAGTGCCTTTGCCGTAGAACGACGATATCGAGGTCTCGAGAGCGTCCGCGACCTCAGGCCGCAGCTCTCCATAGATTGGCCGCGCCACGCCATAGCCCCAGTCGACACAGCGCAACGGCAGGTCGGTCCAGCCGAAACGAAACCACGAGCCATAACCGATCACGAACGCGGCGAGGATGGAGCCCGCGGTCAAACAGAATGTGCGACGGATACCTCGACAGATGCGCCGCCGCCGCTCCCGCTTGAAGGCTCTCCAGGCGTCAGTCGTCATAGTTCAATTGGACGCGCGGCGGTCGCGATCCGCCAAGTTCTATCCACCCGGAGATTGGACGAGTCCAGATTGTCGTTGAGACGTCGAAGCTCTTGGCCTCTCCGTGCTTCTCCAAGTCACCTGACTTAAGGATGTGATTCTCACCGAAGTCATAACGGTCGGCGACTCGCAGCTTCACGAACCCTGAAACCTCGATGCGACCCCCATGCCGCTCCAAGACCAGCTGGCTGAAACTCTCGAGCGTTCCTGAACTGAATGTCATTCGTGCGTCGGTCCAAAACTCTGAGGCCATTGGATTCATTGACCCTTTGAAGGTCGCCTCCCAATGGACCAGCTTGCCCACACGATCAGCGTCAAAGGCTTCCTCGCCGATCACGATCCTTTGCCCATCACCAAGACTGAGCCAAGGACGGCCAAATCTTGAGTCGATCAGCTCTCCCCGAAGCCAATTGGTTAGGTGCTGACGTATAACCTGTTCGGCCTCGATGACCGGTTCGTAGTCCCTAACAATCTCTGAATCGATGATCAGAGGCTCCCCACTGCCTTCGAGGTAGTGTTCGTGGGCACGCTTGGCCTCATCGAATCCGTTAAAATCCGCCATTTCCAAGAATCTCCTGGAGCGCCAACGGGCTGTAGCGATCTCCTCCTCACGTTGTTTGCGTTTCTCGAGGCGCTCCTGATACCGCCGCCGTGCCTCTTCGTTTTCGACCCCGGCAATTCCGGGCGTCGGCGTAGGACGCGCGCGCTCGCCGATTTCGGGATCGGTCATCGCGCGTTCCCAGGGCGGAATGATGCCAATTTCACTTTCTGAAGATGAATCGTCATTGACTTGGGATTTGTCACTACCCGCATTGGCCTGGCCAAGCGCCGCCTCGTGGCGAGCACTTGTCGAGCGACGGATCTGGGGTGAGATACCTTCCACCTCCTCCCCGCGCCTGATCCGCCGTTCGCGGTCGCGGTCGAAGGGTTCGAGGTCGGTGACGAAGACCTCGGGCCGGCCGATGCGCAAGCCCTCGCGCGGCTCGCCGGAAGGGTCGTCGTAGACGCGGCGGTATTGGCGCTGGACGAAGTGGCGGTAATCCGGATCGTTCTTCTGATAGCGATCGTCGGTCATCAAGAGACGCAGATCGGCGCTTAGGCGCCGTTCGGTCTCGTCGGGGGTCTCGTTTTTCTTCTTGCGGCGCGGCTGGGGCCGGAGGGGATCGTGCTTGAAACGCATGCGTGCCTCGTGTGTCAGGTTTCGTTCAGTGGATGTTCCGACTCCATCATACACGCCTTTAAGAGGTAAAAGTGGTCTTTTCTGCAAGCTTTCTGAATTCTGGATCCCGATTGGGACACAACCGTGGCGCGGGCGTGACCCTTTGCGGGCCGCTTGCCCGCGGGGCGCGGGCTCTGTCATGCTCGCGCCCGTCATGACGACGAAGACGACGGATATCTTCGACCCCGCCCACTACGCGGCCGTGCGCCGGCCGGTGCTGGAGGCCGCCACCCTGCCCGCCTGGTGCTATACCGCGCCCGCCTTCTTCGAGCGCGAGCGCGAGCGGGTTTTTCTGAAGGGCTGGAATTTTGTCGGCCGGGCCGACGAGGTGGCGGATGCCGGCGCCTACCGGGCGGCCGAGACGCCGGGCGGGCCGGTGCTGTTGGTGCGCGGCAAGGACGACGAGGTGCGCGCCTTCGCCAATACCTGCCGGCATCGCGGCGCGCGGCTCGCGACCGGCAGCGGGACCTGCCGGCGGCTGGTCTGCCCCTATCATGCCTGGACCTACGATCTCACCGGCCGGCTGATCGGCGCGCCGGGCATGGACGCGACCGCGGGTTTCGACACCGCCGACTGGCCGCTGACGGCGGTCCGGCTCGAGGCGTGGCAGGGCTTTCTGTTCGTCTGTTTCTCCGAGGCCACGCCGCCGCTCACCGACTATCTGGGCGACCTCACCGAGCAGCTTGGCAGCTACAGCTTCGACGACCTCGTGACGACGCGCCGGGTCGACTACGACATCCCGTGCAACTGGAAGCTTCTGGCCGAGAACGCCATGGAGGCCTATCACACCGGCACGGTGCACAGCGCCTCGCTCGGTCGGCAGGTGGGCGAGCAGGTCCGGACCAGCGGCCACTGGGACGCGCTCTTCATCGCGCAGGAGACCAGCATCGCCGTCCTGCCGGGCGAGGCCGCGCCCTTCCCCCACATCCCGACGCTTCAGGGCCGCGCCAGGGAAGGCACGTTCTTCACCATGCTGCACCCCAACACCCAGCTTGCCTGCACCCAGGATGCGCTGTGGTGGTCGACCTTCCGCCCGGTCGCCGCCGACCGCACGATCCTGCATGTCGGCCAGTGTTTCCCGCGCGCGACGGCGGCCCGACCGAACTTCGCGGCGGAGGTCGAGCCCTATTACCGGCGCTGGGACAAGGGCATCGAGGAGGACAACGCCATCGGCGCCGAGCAGCAGGCGGGCCTGATGTCGGCGTTGCGCACGCCCGGGCGCTTCTCGGAGCGCGAGACCGCGACCCACAGCCTCGCCAACTGGATCGCCGATCAGGTCATCGACGATGGCCTGGCGACACGGCGCATCTGAGGGTAACAGCGCGTCCATGGTCTCCAAGCTTCCCCGGCACACCATCATCGCGACCCTGGTCGGGCTTGGCGCGATCTGCCTGTGGTCGACCGGCGGGCCGCTCCTGACGCTGATCCCGGACTTCCCGCCGTTCCAGTTGATCGCCATGACCATGGTGACGTTCTTTCTGGTCATGGTGCCCATCTGGCTGGCGCGCGGTCAGTCGGTGACGGCGAAGTTCAGAATGCCGCTCAAGGTCTGGCTGGTCGGGATCGCCGGGCCCTGGGGCTACACGATCTGTTTCTTCATCTCCTATCAGCTGATCACGCCGGTCCACGCCAGCCTGCTGCTGCTCAGCTGGCCGGTGATGCTGCTGCTGGCGAACGCCCTGCTTCGCGACCGGCGCATCCGCTGGTGGCACGGGCTGGGCGCGCTGGCGGGCTTTGGCGGCGCGATCCTGCTGATCCTGTCGCGTCAGTCGGGCAGCGCGGTCGACGAAGCGCCGTTGCTCGGTTATCTGATCGCCGCCTGCGGCGCCCTTTGTTTCGCGCTCTATTCGTTCTGCCGCAGCGGCTGGCCCGAAGTGGCGACCGATGCCGGGTCCCTGTTCTGCCTGGGCGGCGCGGTGCTGAGCGTACCCATTCATCTGATCTTCGAAACCACGGTCATGCCGTCAGCGATCGCCTGGACCGTCATCGTCGCCTTCGGCCTCGGCAACGTCGCGGCGGCGTTGTTCGCCTGGGATTACGGTATGAAGTTCGGCCAAGTGCGGTCACTTGTCGCGATGAGCTATCTGATCCCGCTCTTCACCGCGCTGATCCTGATCGCCATCGGCGCCAGCCCGTTCACGGTGACGGCGGCGGTCGCCTGTCTCTTGATCATCGGCGGCGCCTTCATCGGCTCGCGCGACCTCTTCATGAGGACGCCGGCGAGCGTTCAGTCGCGGGCGCCCAAGAAGGCGTCCATGTGAAACCGCGCCTGGGCCGGCAGGTAGACGGCATCGCGCCCGACCGGACAGGCGCGCCGCGCCCGGCAGCCCAAATCCAGACAATCGGCGCCTTCGGCCCGGCGCAGATGGCCGGCGCAGGCATCGACGTCGTAGCGCTCACCATCGAACGCCCCGACCGGACAGGTCGAGAGGCACGGCTTGTCGGCGCAGCTGTCGCAGGGACTCGGCCGTTCATCGCGTTCGGGCAGACCCTCGATCTCATGGTCGAAGGCAAGCGCGCCGCGATAGGCATGCCACAGGCCGTGGTCGTGATGGATCAGCATGCCGATCGGTGAGGGATAGACCGCCTCGGCCCGTTGCGCCCAGCGCTGAAACGGCAGCCACGGCGGTCCGCTGAAAGGGTAGTGCGCGTTCGCGCCGAGCCGCTGCGCCACATCGTCCAGCACCGCGCGCGTCCACCGGTTCATGGGGTTGGGACCTGCCGTCCGCGCCGCTTCGAAAACCGGCCACACCTCTCGCCCGGCATTGCCGACCATCACGACACAGCGGGGATCGCCGGGCACACAGTCGGCGGCGACGGGTTCGAACCCGCCGCGCGCGATCAGGCCGTGCGGCGCGAGCGCACCGGCAACGGTCGCGTAGTCCACGGCTCTTCCCTCAGGCGGGATCGCTCGGCACCGTGCCGGCCATGGACGGGCGCTTGGCGAACGCCTCGTACCAGGCGGCCAGCGCCGGCCGGCCGTCGCGCCAGTTCAGATGACCCAGGCGGAAGTCGACATAACCGAGTGCCGCGCCGACCGCGATGGTCGACAGATCGACCGTGTCGCCCAACCCGGCGGCCTCGCTTTCCAAACGGTCGAGCGCGCGCGTGATCTTGCCCTCCTGGCGTTCCGACCAATCGGACCACTGCTTGTCCTCCGGCCGGCGGCCTTCCATGACGCGGGCAAGGCCGGCTTCCATGATGCCGTCGGCGAGCGCGTGGCGGCATAAGACCGTGCTGCGCGCGGCGGGGTCCGCCGGGATCAGCTCGGGCCCGGAACCCCGGCTGTCCAGGTAATCGCAAATGACCATGCTGTCATAGAGCGCCTGCCCGTCATCGGTGACCAGCGCCGGCACCTTTTCGAGCGGGTTGTCGCCGGCCAACCCGTCCATGTCGGCGGCCTCGACAAACGCGACCTCTCCGGCAAGGCCCTTCTCCTGAGCCGCGATCACGACCTTGCGCACAAAGGGCGAGGTCTGGCTGAAGTAAAGCTTCATGGCCTTTTCTCCCTGTTAAACCTTTTGGGCCACGACACTACGCCCGCAAGCCCCCCGTGTCAGGCGGTCCGTGAAGCAGATCTGCCATGCTAAACTGGCGGTGATGTATCAGGACGTGGCCGACCTCAATGCGTTCTACAGGGGCCGACTGGGCCAAACCGCCCGGCGCGTCGTGCTGCGCCGTGTCCGCTTGCTGTGGCCCGACCTGACCGGCCTGCGGCTGATGTGTCTGTGCT
>JANQGO010000396.1 GCA_028277285.1 Alphaproteobacteria bacterium
GTTCCTCGCGCGGGGTGCGGCCGAAGTACTCGCGGTAGCGGCGCGAGAAGTGGGAGGCCGAGACGAAGCCTGAGGCCAACGCGATCGCCAGGATCGAGCTGGTCCCCTGCATCAGCATCATGCGCGCCTGGTTCAAGCGGATCTCGCGGTAATAGCGCGACGGCGTGCGGCCCAGGTGTTTCTTGAACAGGCGCTCCAGTTGGCGGGTCGACAGGCCGACGGAATCGGCGATGTCGGGAAGCGCCAGCGTCTCCTCCAGGTTCTTTTCCATCTCCGCGATGGCGGCCAGCAGCTTGGGATCGCTGACACCGACTCTGGACTGCAGCGCCATGCGCTGGTGATCGTGGGCGTCGCGAATGCGGTCATGGATGAACTGCTCGGAGACCTTGCCGGCGAGTTCCTGGCCATGCGACATGCCGACCATGTGCAGCATCAGGTCCAGCGACGCCGTACCGCCGGAACAAGTGATGCGGTTGCGGTTGAGCTCGTAGATATCGTCGGTCACCTCGATATCGGGAAACGCCTCCTGGAAGGTCTCCAGGTCTTCCCAGTGGATCGTGCAGCGGTAACCGTTCAGGAGGCCGGCGCGCGCCAGGATGTGACTGCCCGTGCACAGGCTGCCCACCCGCGCGCCCTGGCGCGCTAGTTTTCGGAGCCAGGCATAGACCGCGCGATCCTCGAAACGATGAGCGTCGATGCCGGAGCACACGAAGATCGTCGCGCAGTGATCGATATCGGCGATGCCGGCGTCGGCGATCACCTGCAACCCGTTGCTGGCGGCAACCGGATTGCCGTCGCGCGAATAGACCTTCCAGTTATAGAGTTCGCAGCCGCTCATGCGGTTGGCCGAACGCAACGGTTCGACAGCCGCCGTAAAGGCCATCATCGAGAACTGAGGCACCAGGAAGAAACTGATGGTCTCGGGCCCCGACCGGTCGGGCTGCATGGCCGGCGAGGCGCGCTGAACCGGCTTTGCCCGGCCATTGCCGCTGTGACAGCTTGGTGAAATCTGCCTTCCGTCCATCGTCAGGGAACCGCGCCTGTCATTCCAATTCAGACAAGTAAGTGTCGGAATCTGGCCAAGAGTCAATTCCTAATGGCCCCGTGCGATCCTGTTCGAGGCCGGCGGCAATCGTCCCGTGTCGGGGAAACCGCTGAATCCCCTGGTTTTTTTGGCTCCGTGGCCGCTGTCATGATCCTCTCGGCCAGGAGAAATGTTATGCCTCCGGTCTTTCGATATCTGGATAGCCAGGACCCCACCATGAGCGACAACCAACAGATCTTCATCGGCGGCGGCGAGAGTCCTCAGACCCTGAACCTGGGCTACGCCAATCGGCACGGTCTGATCGCCGGCGCAACGGGCACGGGCAAGACGGTGACCCTGCAGATCCTGGCCGAGGGATTCTCGCGAGCCGGCGTGCCGGTCTTCCTGTCCGACGTGAAAGGCGACCTCTCGGGCCTGTCGCAAGCGGGCGTGGCCAAGCCGAAACTGCTGGAGCGCGTCGAGGCGATCGGCATGGACGGTTTCGAAACGGCGCCGACGCCGGTCGTCTTTTGGGACCTGTTCGGCAAGCAGGGCCACCCCGTGCGCACGACGATCTCGGAGATGGGCCCTCTCCTGCTGGCGCGGCTTCTGGCGTTGAACGATGTGCAGGAAGGCGTCTTGTCGATCGCGTTCCAGGTCGCCGATGACGAGGGCCTGCCGATCCTGGATCTGAAGGATCTGAGATCGCTGTTGCAGTTCGTCGCCGACAACCGCAAGGACCTGTCGACCGAATACGGCAACGTCTCGGTGCAATCGGTCGGCGCCATCCAGCGGCGCCTGTTGACGCTCAAGCAGCAAGGCGGCGACAAGTTCTTCGGCGAACCGGCGCTCGACTTGAACGACTTCATGCGCACCGCGCCCGACGGCCGTGGCTATGTCAGCATCCTGGCCGCCGACAAGCTGATGATGACGCCCCAGCTCTACGCCACGTTTTTGCTGTGGCTGCTGTCGGAACTCTTCGAGGACCTGCCGGAGGTCGGCGATCCCGACAAACCGAAGCTCGTCTTCTTCTTCGACGAGGCCCACCTGTTGTTCGACAACGCGCCGGAAGCCTTGATCCAGAAGATCGAGCAGGTCGTGCGGCTGATCCGCTCCAAAGGCGTCGGCGTCTATTTCGTGACGCAAAGCCCGCTCGACGTGCCCGACGAGGTGCTCGGCCAGTTGGGCAACCGGGTGCAGCATGCGTTACGGGCGTTCACGCCGCGCGACCGCAAAGCGGTCAAGGCAGCGGCCGAGACCTTCCGCGCCAACCCCAAGCTGGATGTCGCGACGGCGATCACCGAACTGGGTGTCGGGGAAGCGCTGGTGTCGACGCTTCAGGAGCGCGGCGTGCCGAGCGTGGTCGAACGCACGCTGATCCGCCCGCCCTTCTCACGCATGGGCCCGGCCAAGCGGGCCGAGCGCCAGGCGGCCATCGCCGACAGCCCGGTCGCGGGCCTCTATGACGACACGGTCGACCGCAAGTCGGCCCACGAGGTGTTGGCTAGGCGCGCGGAAAAGGCCGCCAAGGAGCAGGCCAAGGCCGATGAACGCGCGAAGGCCGAAAGGACGTCGACGCGCCGCAGCGGTTCGTCCGGCGGGCGCCGGCGCCAATCGGTCGCCGAAAGCATGGCCAAGAGCGTGTTGAGGAGCGCCGGGCGCACCATCGGCCGC
>JANQGO010000470.1 GCA_028277285.1 Alphaproteobacteria bacterium
ATCGAGGAGGTCGCGCTCGCCGACCGCAACGGCTTTTCCTGCTGGGGCACGTCGGAGCAGCATTTCAGCCCGCCCCGCTTCGCCGTCTCCGCGCCCGAGGTGCTCTACGCCGCCATCGCGCGCCACACCGAGAACATCAAGCTCAGGATCATGTGCGCGGTGCTCTTGAAGTGGAACCACCCGATCCTGGTCGCCGAGCGCCTGGCGACCCTCGACATCGTTTCGAAGGGCCGCGCCGAACTGGCGACCGCGCGCTCGAACAACCTGACGACGCTGGAGGCTTTCGGCGTCGACCCGAAGGAGACGCGGACGCAATGGGCCGATTCGATCGAGGTCATCGTCAAGGCGCTCTCCGACGACATCCTGGAGCACGACGGTCCGGTCTGGAAGATACCGCCGCGCGAAATTGTGCCGCATTGCATTCAAAAACCCCATCCGCCGCTTTCGGTCGCTGCGTCCAGTGTCGAGAGCCACGTCAACGCCGGCGAGCGCGGTATCGGCGCGCTGTGTTTCGAGAGCTATTTCGGCTTCGATTATCTGCAGCAGTGTATCGACGGCTACCGTCAGGGCCTCGCCAAAGGCACCAGCATGGCGCCCAAGCGCACCGAACATATGGGGCTTTACGTCGCGACCGCGTTCTGCGCGGAGACCCGCGAAGAGGCTGTCAGGATCGCGCGCGATGTGGCGCTGGGCTATTACGAATTCATCGTCAGCATTTACGCGCCGCTCGGCAAAGCGGGATCCTACGAGTACCTCAACGAGTACATGCAGGCTGCCGTCGACAATCTCGGCAACATCGACTTTCTGCTGACCGAAACGCCGTCGGTCATGATCGGCACACCCGACGACTTCGTTGCGCGGCTGAAGGACTTGGAGTCGCGCGGTATCGACGAGGTCCTCCTGAGGGTCGACGGTGTCCCCCACGAGGACATCAAGAAATCGTTCGAGCTGATGGGCTCGGACGTTATCCCGCGCGTCAACGGACATGCTTGATAAGCTGGTGTGGGCCGCGCTCGTCGTACGGAATCTCCCGGCGCCCGCTTCTGTCATTGACCTGAGGCGCCAGCCTGCGGCTTATCATTGCAAGCTGAGTTGCACTTCGCCCGATCATATGGAGCTGTTGTCATGAAACGCGTTCTTGTTTGCTACGGCCAACCCGACGACTCCGCCGCGTTCGACCGGCACTACAGTGACACGCACGTGCCGCTGGTCGGCAAGATGCCGCACCTCGTCTCGTTCGAAGTCAGCAGCGGGCCCGTCGACTCAAGCGAACCCTCGGTCGACTATCACCTCATCGCGATCCTGTCCTATGCCAACCAGGAGGACCTGGACGCTTCCCTGGCGTCGCCGGAAGGCCAGGCGGCGGTGGATGACCTCGCGAACTTCGCGACCGGCGGCGTCACCATTCTGACCGTCGACATGGCGGCACCCTGATCGGTCTTCGATCCTTGGGCGTCGCTCTCGCAGCCGTCGATGGCGCGCCTGGGAGATACCGGTCGTAAGGAGACCTTGATGCAGATGGGGAGCATGGGCGAACGGCTTGGGCTGGCCTGGGATAGGGCGTGGAACAACGGGGATGTGGACGCGCTCGATGACGTCTTCGCGCCGGACTACGTGCGGACAAGTCTGTTTGACAAACGGACCCTTGATCGCGCCGGCATGAAATCGGCAATAGCGACAGTGCGGGAATCGTTCCCTGATATGACGACGACAATCGTTCGCATCGTGGAAACAGACGACGCTCTCGCCGTTCTCTGGAGTAGCGTCGGCACGCATCTGGGCAGGTTCAGAGATGTTCCGGCTACCGGAAAACCCATTGAGACTTCCGGGTCGTCGTTCTTTCGCATGCGAGACGGGATGATCGTCGAGGAAATCGAAACGTGGGACTCCAGAGACATTCTCTCGACCCTTGGTATCCACTCGTTGCGCAGCACCCGCGATGCGTAGGACACGGCATGACGACCTCTGAACTGACAACCGAACAGGTCAAGAGCTTTCACCACAAGTTCGTTACCGGCGTCACCGTTGTCACGACATCGGACGGGTCGGAGCCTCGCGGACTGGTGGTCAATGCGTTCTCCAGTTTGTCGCTCGATCCGCCGATGATCATCGTTTGCATTCAGAAGACTTCGTCAAGCTACGACGTCTTCTTCGCGCGCGACCATCTGGCCGTTAATGTCCTGGCGGCCGATCAGCTGGACATTGCCAAACGTTTCGCCGGCAAGGCTCCGGACAAGTTCGCGGCGGTGCCGTGGGCAACCGGACCTTTCGGTTCTCCGTTGCTTGACGGGGTGGCGGCCTGGCTGGAAGCAGAGCTCACCGAACGCATCCAGGCTTCGACGCACACCATGTTCATCGCGCGCGTTGTGGCCGTCGGGCACTTTGACCGGCCGCCCTTACTCTACGCTGCCGGCCAGTTTTATGACGGCGGAAAGCTGCATCAGGTTTAAGGAGGCGTGGCGATCCAGCCTGGTAAGGCGCCGGAATGGGTTGAACGTGGGGTCACCGCCGGCGCAAGCTAGGGTCCATGGTGACGGCGTCAGGAACTGCGTCATGCCGATAACCTTTTCAGCCATACCCGCCTGCGCCGAGACGCAGCCCTTCGCGCAATGCCACGGCGTCGACCTCTCCCAAGACTTGAGCCCACACGACATCGAGACCATCAGAGATGGTCTCCTGAAGCACGGCGTGCTGGTGTTTCGCGATCAAGGCGCGATGACGCCGCGCGACGAAGTCGCCTTCAACCAGGCTTTCGGCTGGCACGATCCGAAGGGAGCCCATCTGTTCGGCTTCGGCGCGCCGACGACCGAGCATCGTGTCAGCGGCGGCGCGCAGCTTCCCGAATGGCCCGAGGTGTCGGTGTTGGGCAACGTGAAACTCGACGACTATCACGGTATCCGCAACACGCAGCTCAAACCGGTTCTGGGGTTCACCAATGCCGCCTGGCACGCCGACGGTCTGCACGACATGTTCGATGGCCTGCCGGAGATGACCACGATGTTCAATCCCGTGGGCTGGCAAACCCAGGGCGGCGGTGCGACCTATTTCACGTCCGGTGTGCGTGCGGTCGAGCGCATGGATTCCGATCTTGTGCGCGAGCTCTCGCGCTGCTCCGTCGCTTATGCCCGCTGTCCCAACGACGACGAGCCGGACGAGGCGCGACGTGTCGTGCCGAGCGCGTCCTGGATGGTGGAGGAAGGGACCCGCCGCATCGGGTTTGCGGCCGACTCCGATGATGTCGCGGCCGGCCTACGCGATTTCGCGCTTCGTCTCGAGCATGCCTACGATGGGGGACGGCATCGCTGCATCCGTGTCCACCCGATCACCGGCGAGGCTTCGCTCTACATCACGCCCGGCCGCTCCGTCTATCTGGTCGATGTCGAAACCGGCGCCATGCGTCATGACGTCGACGAAACCATCGATCTGCTGGCTCGTGCGCTGCGGCCGAGCGCCGGTCGGGAGATCCGCTACGAGCATCAATGGCGGGAGGGCGACTTTGTCGCCTGGCTCAACACCCTTGTCTTGCACAGCGCGTCCGACGCTTCAGAGATCGACGGTCCACGGCTGATGCACCGCGTCAGGCTCTCCACACCCAAGACGCGCTGGGTCGACGGCCGGTACCTGAGCCTCTAGATCCGACTCCGGTCAGCCCGTCGCTTCCTTGATCGCCCGCCACACCTTGTCCGGTGTCGCCGGCATATCGAGATAGTGAATGCCGAGCGGGGCCAGCGCGTCGATTACCGCGTTCATCACCGCCGCCGGCGCGGCGATCGTGCCGACCTCGCCCGCGCCCTTGGCGCCGAGCGCGTTGGTCGCGGTCATGGTCGGCTGCAGGTCGCTGGTAAGGTCAGGCAGGCGGTCGGCGCGGGGCAGGCCGTAGTCCATCGGCGATCCGGTCAGCAACTGGCCGGTATCGGGATCGTAGACGACTTCCTCCCACAACGCCTGACCGATACCCTGAACGGCACCGCCCTGGATCTGGCCTTCGACGACCATCGGGTTGATCGCCTGACCGACATCGTCGACGGCGAGATAACGGTCGAGCCGCACCAGACCGGTCGCCGCGTCGATTTCGACCTCGGCGGTATGGACGCCCATGGGCCAGGTGAAGTCGTTGGGGTCGTAGAAACACGCTTCTTCAAGGCCCGGCTCCAGCGTGTCGTGGGGAAAGTCATGGGGCACATAGGCCTGCATGGCGACGTCGTTGAACGCGACCTCACGGTCGGTGCCGGCAATGCGGAACGCGCCGTCGCGTAGCTCGATGTCGGCGGCAGAGGCTTCCAGCATGTGCGCGGCGATCTGCTTGGCCTTGTCCAGAACCCGGTCCGTTGCGTTCAGCACTGCCGGCCCGGCGATGACGGCGGAACGGGAAAAGAAGGAACCGAGCCCTTGCTGAACGCGATCGGTATCGCCGAACACGACCTCGATACGATCGAGGCTCAGACCCAGGCGGCCGGCGACGATCTGGGCAAACACGGTCTCGTGGCTTTGACCGTGGCTGTGGGTGCCCAGAAACAACGTGGCCGATCCGGTCGGGTGCAAACGCAGCCGGGCGCTTTCCCAGCTTCCGGTATCGATGCCGGCCCGTTCGTCGCGCGCCGAGGAGCAATTGCCGCACGATGCCGCGTAAGCCGCCAGACCGAAACCGCGATAGTGGCCTCCAGCGCGTGACGCCCCACGCCTCGCCTCGAGCTCGCCGTGATTGGCGAGTTCGAGGGCCCGGTCGAGCAGCGCCGGCGGGTCGCCGCTGTCGAAGGTCGAACCGACCGCCGTCACATAAGGCAGCTCGTCGGGGCCCACCATGTTCTGACGCCGCAGGTCGGCGGGGTCGCGGCCGAGGTCGCGCGCCGCCTGATCGACCAGGCGTTCGGTGACATAGACCGCCTCCGACCGTCCGGCGCCTCGATAGGCGTCAATCGGTACGGTGTGGGTGAAGTTCGTGTGGATCTCGGCGTGAATGGCTTCGAAGCGGTAGGGGCCGGGCAGCACGTAGGTCGAATAGACCGTCGGCACGGCCGAGGCATGCTGCGACAGGTAGGCGCCCATGTTGGCGGCCGTCTTGACCCGCATGGCCAAAAACCGGCCGGCCTCGTCGAGCGCCAGTTCGGCGTGGGTCAGATGGTCGCGGCCGTGATGATCGGCCAGAAACGCCTCGCTGCGGTCGCTGGTCCAGCGAACGGTGCGGCGCAGGCGCCGGGCCGCCCACAGAACGGTGACCTCGTCGGGATAGATGTAGCACTTCATGCCGAAACCGCCGCCGACATCGGGCGCGATGACGCGCAGCTCCGTTTCCGGAATGCCGAAGACATCGGCGGCCAGCATGCGGCGCAGCTCGTGGGGCAGTTGCGTCGCGCAAACCAGCAGAAGACGGCCGTCCGCTTCGACCGAGCCTATCGCTATGCGTGGTTCGACCGGTGTCGGCGCCAGCCGTGTGTTGACCAAGTCGAGCCTGGTGACATGGGCGGCCCGCTCGAACAGGGCGTCGGTGGCGGCTTTGTCGCCGTTCGTCCAGCGCAGGCCGATATTGTCGGGCGCATCCGGCCAGACGGCGGGTGCGCCGGGTGCCGCGGCGGCGGCCAGGTTCGCGACCGCCGGGCGTTCGTCGAAGTCGACGTCGACCAACTCTGCGGCGTCTTTCGCCTGATCGACGGACTCGGCGATAACGACCGCATAGGGTTCGCCGACAAAACGCACGACATCGTCGGCGAGCGCGGCATGGGGCGGGACGAACATGGCCGAGCCGTCGGCGTCATGCAGGGTCCAGTTGATCGGGATGGCGCCCAAGCCGTCGGCCGCCATATCGGCGCCGGTGAGGACGGCAACCACGCCTGGTGCCGCCAGCGCGT
>JANQGO010000481.1 GCA_028277285.1 Alphaproteobacteria bacterium
TACCAGGCGCGCATGTGAACGGCGGTGCGCAGGATGACCAGCTCGCCCTTGCGCCGGCCGAGATCGCCGCCGTCCACGCCGTAGTTCCGGAAGCTCCACCACGCCTGCAGCAGCGCGGGATGATGGGCCATCAGGCCATGCACGTTGATCGGCGCGCCACCCATGTCATCGATGATGGAGGTGAGCGCGGGGTCCCACTCGCCGGGCGGCAGCGGGTCGAGGTGCCGGCTATCTGTCATGGTGCCGCATTCCCAAAGGTAAGATGTGCTTGCAAACCAGGCACCCTAAGGCAAGTCGCCCTCATCACACCACGGTGTGTCCTGACCCGTGGCCGCGACGCGTTCCAAGTCATCCAAGTCGAACGTGTCCTCTGCTCTCGCGCTCGATCTTGATTCACACCGAGCCGTTCTGGGCTCGCTCGTTTGCTTCGCGTAGGGGCATCGAGCTGAATCGGCGATTGGCAAGGGCCCGTGCCAGGACGTGTTGTTCCTGGCAGCCCTCTCCAGCGAGCCCATCCGGCCCTGTTCAAGGCCAGCCTATTCCCCCTCGGGAAACGTCTGGCAGATCAGTAGCTTGGATCGAACGAAATCGAACTTCTACTTTAGGTTAACGACTTTCGGCCTTGGCAACCCCTGGTCGTGTCACCATCTGAAACCAACGAATGCCAGCCAAGGAGGCTGAGTTGCGAATCATTGCTGCAATCACCGCCCTCTTTACAACCTCTGAGACGACTTCTGTTGCCGCCGTTGCAGGTAGCGAACCGGTCGCGGCCATCAATCCTCATGATCCTGCATCTCGACCGGCGACAACGGAATGAGCAAGCATGAACTCCGGCCCACTGGCAAGGAACCGCAGAGCTTATCACCTGTTGACTGGTTGCTAGGCGGTGTGGCGGTGATCGTGTCGTTGATAGCAGGTCTTTGGCTGTGGTTCTGCACAATCGCTGCTATATCGTTTATGCTTATTCCCAACGCTAGATTTGAAACGCACTTCTTGCCGTACTGGCACTATGTCGCCGTACCTTGCGCCATCGTTCTTCTGATTTGGTCCGGGATCTTTCTCCGCGAATCGAGAAAGTGTCGACAGAACGCCCGTGACGAAAGACGCCTCTGACATAGGTGTCGACTGATCCACGAACTCGCTCAGCCATCTAGCATCGGTTTTGGGGAAATGGTGCCCAGGGGCGGATTCGAACCACCGACACGCGGATTTTCAGTCCGCTGCTCTACCAACTGAGCTACCTGGGCGCCGGATCAAGGCGACGGGTTTTAGGCAAAACCGACTTGGTTGTCCAGAATCATGGTGGGCGGCCGGACATTTCTCCTAGAGCAGATCCTGTCTTGACGGAATCGCTTCGCGATTTCGTCAAGACAGGTGAATCTGCTCTACTTATGGATGGAGAGCGGATTCACATGGTTAGGTGGAACCGTCGATCGGTTCCACCTAACCATGATCCGCTCTAAGACGGCTCACCCTTGCCGCCGCCACGGCGGAAGTTGGCGTAGACGACGTTGCTGTCGTCAGCCTCGTCTGCCAGCTCCTCCAGGTCGACCACCGGCTCGCCGTTTTCGTCCAGCAGACCGCTCAGCGGCTCACCGGGAATGACATAGGGCTCGTCGCCGCCGAGCCAGTGGGCGAGATCGCGCATCTTGCAGCGTTTGGAACAGAACGGTTGGAATTCGGCCTGGCTGGGCTTGCTGCATATCGGACACGGTTCCACCGGTTTGCTGTCGTCGCTCACCCTGCTCTCCTCGCCCTCATCCTAAAGCGCCGTCACCAGAAAGGCGTGATCGGCGCGCTCGCTTTCGATCTCGACCTCAAGCCTGCGCCCGACCCACGATGCCACGTCCTGTCCGCCGCTGCCGCGCTGAAACTCCGCCACGACGGCCGGCGATGCGCGCACCTCAAGTGTCCCGGCGCCGTGCACGGCCGTGCGGCGCAACTCGCGCACCAGTTGGTCGGCGGCACGTTCGACGGCGCTGCCCAGGGCGCCCGACAACGGGTCGCCGCGACGTTCGCGCGCCATCTCGATCAGGCCGAACCGCGACGGGCCGACCAGCGCGACCTCCAAGGGATCGTCGGCCACAGCTTGGCGCATGGCGTCGGCAAGCCGGCGTGCCTTGTCCTCGCCCTTCATGTTCAGAAAGTCGACAACGATGAGACCGCCCAGATTGCGCAGACGGATCTGGCGCGCGATGACGGCCGCCGCCTCCAGGTTGACTGTCAGGGGATCGGCCACCCCTTCGCCGGCCGACGCCACGTCGACGTCAATGGCGGTCAGCGTGCGCACGGGTTCAAACACGATACGCGCGCCGCTCGGCAACGCGACGGCGCGTGTCAGCGCCTGGTCGACCTGTTCGTCGATCTCGGCCATGGCGAACAACGGCGTGACGCCCTGGTGATAGTCCAGCCGTTCGGGGTCAACACGTTGTCTGAGCCGCGCGAACTTCGCCGGGCAATCGACGATGATATGGGCATCGCCCACACGGTCGAGCAGCCGCCTCAACGGCTGATGGCGACGCTTGACCAGGGCCGGCGGTTTGAGCCGCGCCGCGGCGTCGGCGACGGCGCCGTCGGGATCGGCGAAGCGGCGCGTGATCTTCGGTCCCTTCTCCGCCGTCGCGAGTTTGTTGATGGCGACGACAACCGTCTGGCCCTCGTGGACCAGCCGGTTGATATCGGGCGCGGCGCCGTCTTCGCGATGTGCATCGCGCGCGGGAAGAAAACCCGCGACGCCGTTGCCAAGATCGACAAACGCCGCCTTCAGACCCGGCACGACACGCGTCACGCGGCCAACGAAGATATCGCCCTCGCGGTGACCCCGGCCGCGCCGGTCGACGTGGTACTCAACCAGCTCGCCATCGGCCAGCAGAGCGATCTGGACGACGCGCGGCGTGCTTTCAACCAGCACCGTGTCAATCATCGCGACCCAACCCCGCTCCCATCAGGAGCTGTGCGGTCTCGTAAAGCGGCAGGCCAACCACGTTGGAATAGGAACCGTTGATGAACGGCACAAAGGCCGCAGCCCGACCTTGAATGGCATAGCCGCCCGCCTTGCCATGCCATTCGCCCGAATCGACATAACTGTCAATCTCCGTGTCGCTCAAACGCTTAAATGTGATGCGGGTGGCCACATAGCGGGTCAGCGGCGGACCATCCGGCCGAACAAGCGCGACACCGCCGTGCACCACATGGCGCCGCCCGGAAAGACGCTTGAGGCACGCCCGCGCCTGGGCTTCGGTTTCGGCCTTGGGCAGGATGCGCCGGCCGCAGGCGACAACCGTGTCGGCGCCCAGCACCGCGGCTTCGGCCTGCTGATCGGCGACCAAACGCGCCTTCGCAAGCGCCAGGCGGCACACAAGGTCGCGCGGCAACTCGTTGATCAAGGGTGTCTCGTCGATATCGGCGGGGACGACCCGTTCCGGCGCCATCCCGATCTGCTCCAGCAGCATCAGACGGCGCGGCGACGCGGAGGCGAGGATCAGAGGCGGCGGCGGGCGCCGGGCCATGGGACGTGCTATTTGAAGCGGAAGACGATCCGACCTTTGGTCAGATCATAGGGTGTCATCTCCACGGTCACCTTGTCGCCCGACAGAACGCGAATGCGGTTCTTGCGCATCTTGCCTGACGTATGCGCCAGGATCTCATGATCGTTGTCCAGTTTGACGCGGAACATGGCGTTGGGCAGCAGTTCGGTGACCGTGCCCGTCATCTCGATTACGTCTTCCTTACCCATGGGCCCTCATCATTGAGAAAAAACCGCGGCGAACATGGGTCCCACATGCCGCGAAATCAAGGCAATTCTGTCTTTTGCCCACCGCGCGTCCGGCTCAAACATGCGGCGCCGCCTCGACCGGAAAGCGTTCGCGGATACGTTTATCGAGCAGGTCGCGCATGCTGCGATAGGCGTCCAAACGCACCTCCCGGCTGCCTTCTACACTGGCGGGATCGAACGTCGTCCAGTATTCGACGTCGAGCGAGGCGTATCGGGTCAGCTCCAGCGCCCGGTGCTGGGCCGCCGGCGACAGCGTGACGACCAGGTCGAACGCCTCGCTCTCGTCTTCCAGATCCTCGAACGTCTTGGGATGGTGCTTGCTCATATCGATGCCGATCTCATCCATCGCCGCGATCATGAACGGATCGGCGTCCTCGCCGCGCAGTACGCCGACGGAATCGACGAACACCCGGTGACCCAACCGCGACTTCAAGAGACCTTCGGCCATGGGTGAGCGGATGGCGTTGTAATTGCAGCAGAACAACACCGCACCGGGCAGCTCGATCATGCGCTAGGCCCTGATATGCAGGACACAGACCAGGGTGAACAGGCGCCGGGCGGTCTCCTCGTCGATATCGATCTTGCCTTTGAGGTTGTCGCGCAGCAGCTCGGCCCCGTCGTTGTGCAAGCCGCGTCGGCCCATGTCGAGCGCTTCGATACGCGATGCCGGCGCGTCCTTGATCGCGTCGAAATAGCTCTCGCAGACCGTGAAATAGTCTTTGACGATGCGCCGGAACGGACTGAGCGTCAGCATGACCTCGCCCAGCGGTTCGCCGGCCTCGGTGTTGATGGCGAACACCAGCGTGCGGGCGTCGCGGATCGAGAGCTCGACATGATAGGGCCCGCTCATGTCGCCGACCGGCGCGAAGTAGTTCTGCTCCAGGAGGTCGTAGATCGCCACGCCCATCTCGTGCTCGACCTCCGGGCTCCGGCGCACCACCAGCCGGTCGTCCAGCTTGATATCGGTGATGTGGTAGCGGGCTGTGTCGTCAGACACCGTCATGGAAATGGGCACCAGGGAGTGGGTGGCGCATCGAAACCCAGGCGCAATCCAAGGTCAAGCGGGCTAGGACGTTTTCGGGACGACCGGGATACCAGCCTTATCAACACGCCGACCAGCGGCTTGGACGAATTGAGACGCCCTGCTCTTGCAACGCTGGCGAACCTCAACGCTCTGGCGTACAAGCACAACAGGAACGGTCGGAAGCTCTTTGTGCACTTCCAGCTCTCAAGCTCCAAGATCATCTTCGCCCGCGACGACTACAACGAGTACCAAGCGGTAGGGTGCATCGCCGGCCTTTCACGCGACTGGCGTAAGATCGCGCTGGCAAGATGTTGGCCACCGGGCCGGCTGTAACCCAGAGTCCTCTCGGTTTTCGACAATGGCTCACTCTGGCTGCAAGCTTACCTTATGCCATGAAGCCCGGAACAGAGGAAGCGGCCGAGGCTTGCGGCTGCCTGTCGAGCAGATCGCAACCATTCAGCCAGTCCACAATCAGGCCGACGTACACACAAGATCTGTACATTCTCGGTTCTTCTGTTGGAGCCACGTCATGACCTTGGTGCTATAACCAGCCTAGCCGTTTGAGCCCGTTAGGCCTCTTCTTCTAAAGGCTCCGGGCCAGTGCTGAGCCAACCATCGTTTGAAGCATAAACTGGCGCCTCATTCATTATTGCGGCAAAGGCCGCGAGCCCCGCTGAGTCCGTTGCAACCCAAGGGCTCCACGCCACACCTTCCCTCTTGATTCGGAATTTCGCGCCATTATTCGGGTGCCAAGCTAATGCGTACCCTTCAACTTCAGCCATGGATGCCTCCGTGTAACGTCTGGTTTGGGATTCTCCCCCATTGCGCCAACACATTTCCGTCATATTTGGCAGCCAAGGGTTGCAAATTTCCAGATACAGTTCAATTTTACTTTGATAGGGCTCTGTACTTGTCGCCTGTTGGGCGAGTGAGTGGGAGCACCCGGAAGTCAGGGGGTGCCAATGACCAGAGCAACAGTCCTGATGGCGCGGTTTGTCTGACTGTCAACAGCACGCGCAGAAGACGATGTCCACATCGTCCACCACCTTAAGGACTGCCTGACTGGCATGGTCGCTTCGAACGGCCTGTCGGCTGTGAGTCGAGTTCCAGATAGAACTGTTCCCGGGAGCTTTAGTTAACCGGCCAACGAGCGGTCTGTTCAACGAACCGGGCTGTCAAGTGCCCGGAAAGGGGGATAACAAATGAGCGAGCAACAAGTCTTTCCGTGGCCCTGGGTCACGATGGGTGGCGGTGGCATTGATCCGTTTCCCTTTGCAAGAGGTGGAGAGGACCCGTGGCCGCGCGCCGGGGAGGAGGTGCCGTTCCCTTGGTTCAGGGGTGGTGAGGTTCCTTTCCCATGGCTTGTCAATCACGTTGCGAGAGTCGCTGAGTCGGGTCTTGCCGAGGGCGGCGGGGAAGTTTCGATCGCACCAACGGAAGGCCCTGTGCATGACGTCGTCTCTGTCAGTCTGACATCGGCGGAGGGCGCGTATCCTGACCTCTACATGGTCGCTGTCGGAAAGACGCGAACACTCGGTTGGCGCAAAGCCGCGCTCTTGCCACGCGTCTACATCGTGCCGCCAGCAGATGGGATCTACGACTTCGACATGATCGCGATCGGCGGGAGCTGCCTTACGGCAATTGGGTCTGTCATCGCGACCATGCCACTGATTGAACGCCCTGAGGGTTTCAAGGGGGTTCGAGTGCACCCGGGTGGGCTTGAGGCACGACCGTAACAGCGACCGTCCGTGTGTAGCGGGCGGATTAACTGGTCGGGTTACGGTGATGCAACCCCCGACATCGATTGATGGTGCGCAGAGCAGATTGCTGCGAAACGAAAGACGCCAGTGCCGCGTGAATGCCCTGTTGGCGGGGGCGAAGAGCCTCCGGGTCAGTTAGACTGGTCCCGTCCAGTCTAGCACCATACGACACCGTCATGGGTCATCGCGGCTGATCTTAGCCGACGACCGGCGTGTGGCGCGGCCTGCGTTTGGTGTTCTTCGGCGTGCCGATGTCGTGAAGCCGGCCTTCGATCGCCGCGGTCTCCAGGCGGATATGACCACCGCCGTGAAACACCAGCGTGATGACGACGCGGTCGCCCTCGTCGGCGTCGGAGACGATGGTCATCAGCTCCACCATGCCCTCGCCGCCCAGGCCGCCGATATCCCAGGCCTCGGCGTTGTCGACGTTCTCGAAGATCAGCGCGCAGTCGACCTGGCACATGCCGTCCTTCCAGGACGGATCGTGCTCGTGCTCGTAGCAGAAGCGGTGGAACAGGGCGGCGAAGCGCTTCTCCTCGTCGAGATAGGTGACCTCGGCGAGCGGCATCGGCGCGTCCTGCAGCATGGTGGCGAAAACCTCCAGGTCCTCGTCATCATCCGCCTTGATCTTTAGAACTTCGACGTTCATCAGGCCGCCACCCTATCAATTTGTGCGCCGCATGCGGAGAGTTTCTCGACCAGGCACTCGTAGCCGCGGTCGAGGTGATAAACCCGGTTGATCGTCGTTTCGCCGTCTGCCGCCAAACCGGCCAGGACCAGCGAGACCGAGGCGCGCAGGTCGGTCGCCATGACCGGCGCGCCGGTCAGCCGCTCGACGCCGCGCACGGAGGCGGTGCCGCCGTTGACGGTGATGTCGGCACCCATGCGCGCGAGTTCGGGCACATGCATGAAACGGTTCTCAAAGATCGTCTCGGCGATGTGGGAGGTGCCGTCGGCGGTCGCCATCAAGGCCATGAACTGGGCCTGCAGATCGGTCGGGAAGCCGGGATAAGGCTCGGTCGTGATATCGCCTGCCTTCAGCTCACCGTTGGCGCGCTTGACGGTCATGCCACGGTTGCTGACGGCGATCTCCGCGCCACAGGCGGTCAGCGTCTCGACCACGGCGTCGAGGTCGCTGCCCTGCCCGCCGATCAGGTTGAGCTCACCGTCGGTCAGCGCTGCAGCCATGGCATAGGTGCCGGTCTCGATACGGTCGGGCAGCACCCGGTGGCGCGTGCCGTCCAAGCGGGGGACGCCCTGGATCCGAATGATCGGGCTGCCGGCGCCGGAGACCTCAGCGCCCATGGCATTGAGACACCGGGCGAGGTCGGCGATTTCCGGCTCGCGCGCCGCGTTCTCCAGCACCGTCTCGCCGTCGGCCAGTGTCGCCGCCATCATCAGGTGTTCGGTCGCGCCGACCGAGACATAGGGAAAGCGGATGGTGGCGCCCTTCAGGCCATCTTGTGCGGCGCCGACCATATAGCCGTCATCCAGGTCGATCGTGGCACCCATCGCCTCGAAGCCCTTGATGTGCAGGTCGACCGGCCGGGTACCGATGGCGCAGCCGCCGGGCAGCGACACCCGCGCCTTGCCGCAGCGCGCCAGAAGCGGGCCGAAGACCAGGACCGACGCGCGCATCTTGCGCACGAGATCATAGGAGGCGGTCGTCGAGCGGATGGTCGCCGCCGAAAGCGTCATGGCGCCGTCACAATCGCGCGTGGTCGCGACGCCCAGTTCGTCCAGCACGTGCTCCAGCGCATCGACATCGGCGAGATACGGCACGTTTTCCAGCACCAGCGGCTTTTCGGTCAGAAGCGAGGCGACCATCAGCTTGAGCGCCGCGTTCTTGGCGCCCGCCACCACGATGTCGCCTTTCAGGG
>JANQGO010000111.1 GCA_028277285.1 Alphaproteobacteria bacterium
GCCATCGCGGGCTCGGGCAACGCTGAGATGGCCGAGCCCGCGATGGCTGGCGCCAGGCGGGTCTCGATCTCATCGAGCACCGCGCGGGTCGCCGGCCAATCGGCGGGGCAGCGCGATGGGGCGCCGACGAGATTGAGGGCCAGGAGTTCGATGCGTTCCACCGTGTCGCCGGTGGTGCGCCAGGTATCCTCCGTCTGATCGGCGAGGATGCCGGGTCGCTCACCGGCCCAAGGTGCGGCCATGTCAGCGTTCAGGGGATCAAGGCCTAGATCAAGGTCACTGGCGATGGCGCGCGTCAGCGAGGCGTCGGCGCCTTCGCCGGCGGCGCGCGGCACGCGCGCAAGCGCCACCAGCAGCGCATCGCGCAAAGCGTCGACCGGCGCGCTGCCGAAGACATGCAGACCGTCACGGATCTGCATCTCCTTCAACTCGCAGAGATAGCCGTCGAGTTTCTGCAGCTTATCGGCCTCGGTGTCACCGGCGCCGATGCCGCAATCGGCATCCAGGCCCGTCGTCGCGCACAGCTCCAGGATGTCGCGTGCCAGCACCGGCAGGCGTCGCGGATCGGTCTGGCTGGCTTCGAAGTACTCGTCGACCAGGGCCTCCAACTCGCGCAGGGGACCATAGGACTCCGCGCGCGCCAGTGGCGGCGTCAGGTGGTCGATGATGACGGCGGCGGTGCGCCGCTTCGCCTGCGTACCCTCGCCGGGATCGTTGACAATGAAGGGATAGAGGTGAGGCAAGGGTGCGAAGGCCGCTTCCGGATAACAGGTCTTCGACAATGCCAGCGCCTTGCCCGGCAGCCATTCGAGATTGCCGTGCTTGCCCAGGTGCACCACCGCATGCGCCCCGAACGTGCCGGCGATCCAGGCATAAAAGGCGAGATAGCCGTGCGGCGGAACCAGATCGGGATCGTGGTAGGTTTCCTTGGGATCGATGTTGTAACCGCGCGCCGGCTGCACGCCGACGGCGACGTTGCCGAAGGTCAGAACGCTCAGGTGGAAGCCGCCCTCGGCGACGAACGGGTCGGTCTCCGGCTTACCCCAACGCTCGGCGACCTGATCGCGGACGTCCTGGGGCAAGCCGTCAAAGAAAGCGCGATAGGCATCGAGCGGCAGCACGACATCCGACCGTTTCCAGACGCGCGCCGCCAGATCGTTGGTCGGACCTGCCAGCAACTGTTCGATGAGACCGGCGCCGTCATCGGGCGCGCCGTTGACGTCGTAACCGGCGCCGCGCAGTGCCGTCAGCACGGCGGCAGCACTGGCCGGCGTGTCGAGGCCGACGCCGTTGCCGATACGCGCGTCCCGGTTGGGATAGTTGGCCAGCACGAGAGCGATCTTGCGTTCGCCGCTGTCGGCCGCACGCAGCCGCGCCCAGTTCGCCGCCAGCCGCGCGACCCAGCAGGCGCGGTCGGGCAGCGGCTGGTAGGCGACGATGTTGGTCTGCGTCCGCTCGTCGAAACGCGCGGCTTCCTTGAACGAGACGGCGCGGGTCATCAGCCGGCCGTCGACTTCCGGCAGCGCGACGTTCATGGCGATGTCGCGCGGGGCCAGGCCTCGCATGCCGTCGCGCCAACCCGCCTCGGTGCCGCCGGAGAAGACGACCTGCAGCACCGGACAATCGGCACCGTCGAAGGGTGTCGGCGTGCGCGCCGCCCCGGGGCTCGAAAGCGCAAAACCGGTACCGTTCAGGATGACCGACGGCGACGCCTGCTCAAGAAACGAAGCGACGGCTTCGGCGGCCAGGGGTTCCTTCAGGCTCTGGCTGAAAATCGGCAGCGCGTTCAGAGCCTCGCCGTTGAGCGCCTCGATCAGCGCATCGATCGCCGCCAGGTTGGCGGCCTGAACGAGCGCGCGATAGAAGACGATCGCGGCGACCGGGCGGTCCGCCCGCCAATGGGTCTTGAGGGCATCGACCGAAGCCGGCGTTGCGCCGGGCCAATAAAGGCCGAAGCGGGGCAGCGGCTCTGGCTCGACCCACGCCGCCTCGAACCCGGCCAGCGTCGTCGCGTAGTCGAGAAACGCGCCGGCATTGGCCAGGCCGCCATGGATCAGATAGGCCCACAGGCGGTCGTAGGCTTCGTCTTCCAGCGTCGAGAGCTCACGCAGTTCCGGGTCGTCCTTGTCGTCGCCCGGCAGCAGCGCCAGCGCGATACCCTTGCGGCGGCACAAGGCGCTCACCTGTTCGGCGCCATAGGACCAGTAGGCGACGCCGCCCAAGAGACGGATCACCACCAACTTTGCCTCGGCGATCACCGTCTCGACATAGGTGTCGACGGAGAGGTGATGGGCAAGCTGCATGGGGTTGGCGAGACGCAGACTGGGCCTGTCACCACGCGCGGCGTGGGCACTGGCGAGACAGGCAAGCTCCGTATCGGCGGCCGACAGCACGACGATATCGCCCGGTGTTTGGCCGAGATCGATCGCCTCCGAACCGTCGGAGATCGTGCCGGGTTGGGCCGCCAGAAGGTGCATCAGGCGGCGTCCGCCAAAGCAGCGGTTATGGCGTCGCGGTCGAGCCCCTTCAGACCGATCACCACCAGCTCGCTGCGGCGCACCTCATCGACACCCCAGGGCCTGTCGTAGTGGCGCGCGAAGCGGCCGCCGACGCCCTGCACCACATGGCGCATGGGTTTGCCGGGGATATCGAGAAAACCCTTGATACGCAGCACGTCATGGTCGGCGACGGTCTTGATCAAACGCGCTTCCAACGCTTCGGGATCGGCGATCGGGCCGAGCGTCAGGGTGAAGGTGTCGAAATCGTCGTGGTGGTGATCGTCGTCCAGGTCGTCGTGGTGCGAGTGACGGCTGTCGAGATCGTCCTCGGCGGCGGCGGCCAGCCCCAGAACGGCGACCGGATCGACGGCGCCGGACCGCGCCTTCACGATCTTCACCGCATCGCGCCGGTGCGGGCCGACCGCCTCGTGCACCGCGTCCAACCCGCCATCGTCCAACAGGTCGGTCTTGTTGATGATGATCATGTCGGCGCAGGCGACCTGCTCCTCGAACACTTCTTCCAGCGGGTTTTCATGGTCCAGGTTGTCATCGGCCTCGCGCTGGGCCTGGACGGCGTCGGGATCGTCGGCGAAACGGCCGTCGGCGACGGCGCGCCCGTCGATCACCGCGACGACACCGTCGACCGTGACCCGGCTTCTCACCTCAGGCCAGGTGAACGCCTTGACCAGCGGTTTGGGCAGCGCCAGCCCCGACGTCTCGATGACGATATGTTCGGGCGGATCGTCGCGATCGATCAGGGTCTGGATCGTCGGCAGGAAGTCGTCGGCCACGGTGCAGCAGATGCAGCCATTCGTCAGCTCGACGATGTCCTCGTCCTCGCAGCCTTCGACGCCGCAGCCCTTGATCAGCTCGCGGTCGACGCCCAGATCGCCGAACTCATTAATGATGAACGCGAAGCGGCGGCCGCCGGACCGTTCGATCAGGTGGCGGATCAGCGTCGTCTTGCCGGCGCCCAGAAAACCGGTGACGACGGTCGCGGGGATTTTGGTCGGTAGACTCATGGTGACAGCAAACTCCGTTGGGGGATCAGAGCGGACGCCAGCCGCGGCCTTCGTGACCGAAGCTGGCGACAGCGGGATGCAGGATTTCGGCCATGATCTCGATCGAGTCGACGAGACCGGGGCCGGGTCGTGTGAAGTAACGGTTGGCGTCGACCGCGACCGCCGGCATGGCGAGCCCGGCCCAAGTCGGTTCGGTGAGCGCCTTGCGGGTCTCCGACGACGCGCGGTCCAGATCGAAACCGCAGGGCACGAAGACGGCGACATCGGCCTCGGTAGACGCGATCTCATCGGCGCTCAGCAACTGCGCCTTCTCGCCCGGTTGCGCCAGCACGGGTTCGCCGCTGGCGGCTTCCACGACATCGCTTATCCAATGGCCCGACGCCATGGGCGGGTCGCACCACTCGACAGCGAAGACCGGTTTGGCCGGTTGGCCGAACAGAACGCCGCGGATGGCGCCGATACGCGCCTCAAGCTCGTCGACGACCAGCGCGTCGCCGCCCAGCGCGGATGCGACACGGCGCATATCGGCAAAGACATCGCCGAGCCGCGCGGGCGAGAGCGAGATGATCGCAGGCTGCTGACCCGCCATCTCACCGACGACCCGCTCGACAGAGGCCAGATCGATGGCGCAGGCGGCGCAGCGGTCCTGGGTCACGATGTGGGTCGGGCGCAGCGCGGCCAGCGCCTCAAGATCGAGATCGTAGAGGGTTAGCGCCTGGCGCGCCCGCTCGCGCACGGTGTTGTCGATCTCGGCACTGGGCTTCGATGAATCGATACTGCTCGACGTCAGAACCGCGCGATCACGGATCGAGGCCGGCTGGTCGCACTCGTGGCTGACGCCGACGATGTGGTCGGCCAGACCCACAGCGGCCACGATCTCGGTCGCCGCCGGCAACAGACAGACGATACGCAGCGCGCCTGTCATGAACGATTGTCGCCTTTGAGAATCTGGGCGAGGCCGGCGGTGACAAAGACCACCTTGCCGGACAACGCGGCGACCTGTTGATGAAGGCGTCCGGCGTGGTCGCGGAACTCCCGCGCCAACCGGTTTTTCGGGACGATACCCTGGCCGACTTCGTTCGAGACGACGGTAACGTGGCCGCCGACCGTGCCGAGCACGCGGCAGACGGCCTCGGCTTCCTGGATGACATCGCGTTCGGCGGCCATCAGGTTGGCAAGCCAGAGCGTCAGGCAGTCGACCAGGACGGCGCGGCCCTCGCCGGCGTTCTCCTTGAGCGCGCCCGCCAGGTCGAGCGGTTCCTCGACCGTCGTCCAGTGTTCGTCGCGCTGGGCCCGGTGCTGGGCGATGCGCCGCTGCATCTCCGCGTCATGGGCCTCGGCCGTCGCCAGGTAGACCGGCGCCAGACGCGATTCCAGAACGTGGTTCTCCGCCCACAGGCTCTTGCCCGAGCGCGCGCCACCCAAGACGAAGGTCACGGCGTCGTTGCCGGCCGCATCGGGTCGGGGAATATCGGGACGTGGAACACTCACCGGGTCGCCTGCCTCCCTCCCAGGAAG
>JANQGO010000137.1 GCA_028277285.1 Alphaproteobacteria bacterium
AGAAACAATCGGGGATCGGCGTGTGCAGCTTGCCTTCCTGGGCCAGGAAGATGTTCGCGCCGGTCGCCTCGGCAATCAGGCCGCGATGGTCGTACATCAAGGCGTCGTCGAAGCCCTCCTGCTCGGCTTTGTGCTTCGACATCGTACAGATCATGTAGAGGCCCGACGCCTTGGCCTGGGTCGGCGCCGTGTCGGGCGCCGGACGGCGCCAATCGGAGATGGCCAGCTTGATGCCGCGCTGGCGCGCCTCGTCGGAGAAGTAGCTCGGCCACGGCCACGCCGCGATCGCCACGTGGATCGTGTTCTGCTGTGCCGAGACGCCCATCATCTCACTGCCGCGCCATGCGACCGGCCGGACATAGCCGTCGATGATGTCGTTGGCCTTCAGAACCTCGTAGCGGGCCTCTTCCAGCGCCTCGACCGAATACGGGATGTCGTAGCCGACCATCTGGGCGGAGGCATGCAGGCGCTCGCCATGCTCGCGCACCTTGAAAATGTTGCCGCCATAGCAACGTTCGCCTTCGAACACGGCACTGGCATAATGCAACCCGTGGGTCAGCACGTGAATCTTAGCATCGCGCCAGTCGATCAGCTTGCCATCAAGCCAAATCTTGCCGTCGCGGTCATCAAAGGGGACAAAATCGGCCATGATCTATCCTTCACATTGGACGGGGATTTTCCCCGAGTCGCCCTCGTTCGGCTATCTTGACTAGCATCTACGGGAATATACGTCAATATGGCTGACTTAAATTCCGGTCCCAACCCGCTTTTTCTGCGCGACGAGGATTTGCGCGAAGGCATGGAGATGCTGTTCTTTGCCTATCGCGACTTCACCGCACGGCCCGATTCGATCCTGGCGGAGCTGGGCTTCGGCCGCGCCCACCACCGCGTCATCTACTTCGTCGGACGCAATCCCGGCATCACGGTGAAGGAGCTCCTGGCGATCCTGAAGATCACCAAACAGAGCTTGGCGCGGGTGCTTCGCCAGTTGATCGAGAAGGGGTACATCGAGCAGCGCCAGGGCACCCGCGACCGGCGCCAGCGCCTGCTTCATCTAACCCAGGCCGGCGCGGAACTGGAGTGGCGCTTGAGCGAGGATCAGCGCGAGCGCATCGCGCGCGCTTACCGCGAAGCCGGCGCCGATGCGGTGGCGGGCTACCGGCGCGTCTTGACCGGCATGGTCGATGAAGAAGACCGTGCCCGGTTGAAGCGCAACCGCTGAAGCCATGCCCGAACAGCCCCACATCCTGGTCATCGACGACGACCGCAGGCTTAGGGAGCTGTTGCGCAAGTACCTGGCCGACCAAAACTTCCTGGTCAGCACGGCCGAAGACGCGGCCGACGCGGAGGCCAAGCTGGCAAGCCTGGCTTTCGATCTGTTGATCGTCGACGTGATGATGCCCGGCGAGGACGGCATGGCCTTCACCCGCCGCATCCGTAAGGCCGTCGGCACACCGATCTTGATGCTGACCGCCATGGACGACACCGACGACCGCATCGCCGGCCTGGAGAGCGGCGCCGACGATTACCTGCCCAAACCGTTCGAACCGCGCGAACTGGTCCTGCGCATCCAAAGTATCCTGCGGCGTTCCGTGGTACCCGAACAGGCCGACGGCGCTGTCGATTTCGGTCCGTTCAGCTTCGACCCCGAACGCCTGGAGCTGTGGCGTGGCGAGGATCTGGTGCCGCTGACCGGACGCGAAGCCAACCTGCTGCGTGTCTTCACCATGCAGCCGGGCGTCACGCTCTCGCGGTTCAAGTTGTCGCAGCAGAGCGGTGCCGGCGAACGCACCATCGACGTCCAGGTGACGCGCCTGAGACGTAAGATCGAAGACGATCCGCGCGCGCCGCGGTTCCTGCAGACCGTATGGGGCGAGGGTTATGTTCTCAGAACGTCCTGACCTCAAATGACCATGTCGATGGGCAATCGGCGCGCCGTCGTGCCGGTCAAACGTTTCCTGCCGCGCAGCATCTTCGGACGCTCGCTGCTGATCGTGCTGACGCCGATCATCATCCTGCAGATCGTCATCGCGCTGGTCTTCTACGAACGCCATTGGGACACGGTGACACGCCGCCTGACGACCGCCGTCGCCGGCGACATCTCGACGCTCATCTGGATGATGAACACCTACGAGGCGGAGGACGAACAGAGCCTGGTCTACCGCATCAGCCGCATTCATCTGGACATGGAGGCCTATTTCCGGCCCGGCGAACACCTGCCCGCGGAACTGCCGCCGGTCGGCTCCAGCGGCCTTGAACAGCAACTGGCCGAGAGCCTGAACGAGCGGGTCGGACGCCCGTTCATCATCGACACCGATGCCGGCAACCGCATGATGCTGATCAAGGTCGGCCTGCAAAACGGCGTTCTGGATGTCTACGTCCACGAAAAACGATTGGAGAGTTCGACGACCGACCTCTTGGTCTTCTGGATGGTCGGCACGTCGGTCGTCCTGGCTCTGATCGCGGCCTATTTCCTGCGCCAGCAGATCAGGCCGATACGGCGGTTGGCGGCGGCGGCCGACAGCCTGGGCAAGGGCCGCACCGATGTCGAGCTGAAGCCGTCCGGCGCCAGCGAGGTGCGCCAGGCCGCCCATGCGTTCCTCATGATGCGCGCGCGC
>JANQGO010000337.1 GCA_028277285.1 Alphaproteobacteria bacterium
GGTACCGCGCGACAAACTCGCCGGTCTTTTGACCAGCATGGAGGTGGTGCAGGAACGCATGCGCACCGATGCCTCGCAGCTCGCGGTGGGTTACCGCGACAGCGCGGTCGTCAGCGAACATCGCGGCGGCGCCAGCACGCGTGCCTTTGCCCACGGCCCTCTGCCTGGTCAGCGCGCGCCCGACGGCGATCTCATGGACCCGCAGGACGGCGCCGAGGTCACCCTGTTCGACCTGTTGCGCGGACCCACGCACGCCCTCGTCTTTTTCGCCGGCATCGCCATGGAGGACGGCGATGAACGCGCGCGCGACACGGTATTGGCCGCCTTGCCGGGCGATCTGGTTCGCGACCTCCGCCTGATCTTGATCACGACGGGCGACGAACCCCTGCCGACGACATGGGACGGCATCCGGGTCGTCGATAACGACGCCGCCTTGCACCGTCGCTACGGTGCCGATAGCGCGTGCCTCTACCTGATCCGCCCCGACGGATATGTCGGCTATCGCGCGCAGCCCTTGGATGCCGCGTCGACGCTCGCCTATTTCAACACGATCATGGTTCAAGCGTGACCACGCCAACAACGAGGCCGGCGCTTATCACCCACGACAATCTCGACATTCGGGTGAAACCCGAATGGATCGATTTCAACGGGCATATGAACATCGCGTGTTACGTCACGGCATTCGACCTGGCGACCGACAACCTGTTCCTGCTCGTCACACCTCAGATCTGGCAGGACGGCCATTTCACCGACGGTTTCTTCATCGTTGAGATGCATGTGACTTACGAGCGCGAACTCTTCGAAGGCGATCCCCTGCGCTTCGATAGCCAGATGCTGGGCGTCGACGACAAACGCCTGCACTACCTGCACCGCATGTACCATGCCGAGAAGGGCTATCTTGCCGCGACCAACGAGATCATGTTCTTGTCGGTCGACACCGAGACGCGGAAAGTCGCGCCCATGCGCGAGGACATTCGCGACGCCTTCGCCAAGGTGATGGAGCAGCACGCCGCCCTGCCGCGCCCGCCGCAAGCCGGCCGCGTCATGTCGGTCAAGGCGCGCAAGCCCGGCCGATGAGCGACGATCGTTTTGACATTCCCATCGAGCGCGAGCCCGAAGGGTCGAGACCCCTGTCCAAGGGCGAGCGCTATCGCAGTCTGGCGGCGGTCATCGCCAGCGCCTTCGCCGCATCCCTGACCTTTTCGATCTGCATGCCGCTGCTGGCGCTGATTTTGGAGCGGCGAGGCACGGATACCGTCTTGATCGGACTCAACACGGCGTCCGCTTCGGCGGGCTTGTTGATCTTCACCCTGGCGGCGCCGGTTATCGTCAACCGCTACGGCACGATGCGCACGCTCTATCTGGGCTTCGTCTTGATGATCTTCTCGATCGCCTTGCTGCCCGTGTTCGACAATGTCTGGGCGTGGTTTCCGCTGCGCTTCATCATGGGCATCGGCATCGCGATACACTGGGTCACCAGCGAAACCTGGATCAACACCATCGTCGAAGACCGTATCCGCGGACGGGTGATGGGGATCTACGTCACCGCGCTTGCCGGCGGCTATCTGGCCGGGCTGCCGGTGCTCTACTTCGTCGGCTCGGAAGGCTACCTGCCGTTCTTCATCATCTGCGCCACCATGGCGACCGCCGTCTTTCCCGTCGTGTTCGCCCACAACCTGGCGCCCGGCATCAAAACGACGAAAGGATTCGGCGTCTTAAGCGCGATCCGGCGCGCGCCCGCCACCATGAGCGCCGCGTTGACCGACGGGTTCGTGCTGGGCGGCCTGTTCGCCTTTTTCCTGATCTACGTGCAGCGCCTGGGTTTCGACGAACAGTCGGCGATCGTCATGCTGATCGTCATGTCGCTCGGCAACGTCATGTTGCAGTACCCGATCGGGTTCCTGGTCGATCTCGTCAACCGCCGCCTGTTGCTGATCGTGTTCGCGGTTCTGGTCGCCCTTGGCACCATCGCGCTGCCCTTCGTCATCGATCACGAGATCTTGCGATGGGTGCTGCTGTTCCTGTGGGGCGGCGTCATGGGCGGCATCTACACCTGCGGGTTGGCGCTGGTCGGACAGCGTTTCAAGAAGGACGAACTGGCCGGCGCCAACGCGACATTCATCTTCACCTATGAGCTAGGAACGCTGGCTGGTCCTATCATCGGCGGCTTTGCCATGAGTCTGTGGAATCCCAACGGCCTGCTTGCCGTAACCATCAGCGCCGGCGTCCTGTTTGCGCTGTTTACAACCGCCCGGCACGTGACGGCTAGAGGTAAGACACTGGAATAGATGGCAAAAAATGGAACCATTCAAAGCCGAGAAAGTGGTGGACCTCGCGTAAAAGGCACGCCTATGCTTGCGAACAAGCGGCCGGACACAAAACAAGGGGCCGCGCGGTATGGGGTAAAACTGGGGAGACCACGATGACTTCAATGAAGATTCTGGGACTGGCGGCCGCGGCCGTTCTAACGGCAAGCCAGGCATTTGCCGGCGCGACCGTCGACGAAATCAAATCGCGCGATGTCGTGCGCTGCGGCGTCAGCACCGGCCTTGCCGGATTCTCTGTCGCCGACAGCCAAGGCAACTGGACCGGCCTGGACGCCGACTTCTGCCGCGTCGTCGCGGCCGCCATGCTGGGCGATGCGTCAAAGGTCGAGTTCGTGCCGTTGTCCGCCCAGCAGCGCTTCACCGCCCTGCAATCGGGCGAGGTCGACTTGCTGTCACGCAACACGACATGGACGTTGACCCGCGACACCACGCTGGGTCTCGATTTCACGAACGTCACCTTCTATGACGGCCAGGGTTTCATGGTGCCCGCCGATCTGGGCGTTTCCTCGGCGATGGAATTGGATGGCGCCGCCGTCTGCGTGCAGACCGGCACGACCACCGAGAAGAACCTGACCGACTTCTTCCGCGCGACCGGCATGGAGTTCAAGCCGGTGGTGTTCGAGGCTCTTGAAGAATCCAAGACCGCCTTCTTCGAAGGCCGCTGCGATGCCTATACGACAGACGCTTCGGGTCTGGCCTCGATCCGCGCGACCGACGCGCCGAACCCCGAAGACTATGTCATCTTGCCGGAAATCATCTCCAAGGAGCCCTTGGGCCCGGCCGTGCGTAACGACGACAGCGAGTGGTTCGACATCGTCAGGTGGTCGGTCTTCGCGACACTGCAGGCTGAGGAATTGGGCATCAATTCCGGCAACATCGACGACATGATGAACAGCGAAGATCCCAACGTGCAGCGCGTGACCGGTGCTGCCGCCGGCATGGGCGAAGCGCTGGGTCTTGACGAGGCCTGGGCCTACAACATCGTTTCCCAGGTCGGCAACTACGGCGAGATCTTCGAGGCCAATGTCGGCGCCGATACGCCGCTTGGCTTCCAGCGCGGTATCAACGCGTTGTGGAAGGATGGCGGTCTCATGTACGCGCCGCCGCTGCGCTGACCGATAAAGCCTAGCCGCCGCCCAGCTTACAAGCCGGGCGGCGGTGACGCTTTAGGGCC
>JANQGO010000388.1 GCA_028277285.1 Alphaproteobacteria bacterium
GATGAAGAGTTTCCGCGACAACCCGGTCGTGCTGCCGGCCTATCAGGCCGGCCGTCCGGTGCCGGCCGAGATGGCGGCGCTGGGTGAATTGCGCATGCCCCAGCAGCGCGACATGGCGGCCGGACGCATGGTCGAGGACGTCGTCGACTTCGCGGTCCCCGATAACCGCACCGGAACCGCCGGCGACTAACGCGCCGGGGCGCTAGAGCAGATCCTGTCTTGATGGGATCGCTTCGCGATGACATCAAGACAGGTGAATCTGCTCTATTCATATCTAGAGAGCGGATTCACATGGTCAGATGGAACGATCAGGCGGTTCCATCTAACCATGATCCGCTCTAAGGGACGCCCATCATGAAACCACCCGTCATGACCGCGCTGAAGACCGGGCGGCTCAATCTGGTGCCGTTTACGCAGGCGCATGCCGCCGACGTGCAGCGCTACTCAGGCTACTGGGAAGTCGCGCGTTACACGGCTGGCATTCCCCATCCCTATCCGCCAGGCGGTGCCCTGGCCTTTGCCCGTGATGTCGATTTTGCACGGCGCAATGGCAGTGGAGGTTTGGTCTTCGCGATTTCAAGAAGGCCTGATACAGCCGTCGTCGGCATGATCGATCTCAACCTGGCCATTGATGCGCGCTCGGCGGAAATGGGCTACGCGCTATCGCCCGAGGTCTGGGGTCAGGGCATCGCATGCGAGGCAGCCAAGGCCGTTATGGCCTGGGGTTTCGAAAGCGTCGAACTCGACGTCATCGAAGCCCGTGCGCTTGTCGTCAATCGCGCGTCATGCCGGGTCCTGCAAAAGGCTGGTTTCCGGCGCGTCGGTCACGGCTCGCTCTACATGCCTGAGCGCCGTAAGACCGGACTGTTCGAAGAGTACCGCCTGCTGCGTCGCGAGTGGCGGCCGGCACGGTGCGGCGCCAAGAAGACCGACGGATGAGCCGTTTTGCCCTACCGACCCTGCAGACGGAACGGCTCACGCTGGTGCCGTTCACAGAAAAGCATGCCCGCGACGTCGACCGCTTCGAAGCGCTTTGGGAAGTCGCGCGTTACACCACGGGGATTCCTCATCCCTATCCGCCCGGCGACGCGTTTCTCTACGCGCACGAAGTCGCGTTGGAACGGCATAACGGCGCGGGCGGTCTGGCCTTCGCGGTCTCGCCCAGGGCGGAGAAGCGTGTTGTCGGCATGATCGAACTTGACCTGGCGGACGACGGCCGTTCGGCCGAGTTGGGCTATGCCTACGCACCCGATGTCTGGGGACGCGGTTTCGCCGTTGAGGCGGCCTTAGCCATCATAGCCTGGGCTTTCGATAGGGCCGGCCTCGATGCCCTCGTCGCCAGCGCCCATGTCGACAATCATGCGTCGTGCAGGGTTCTGCAGAAGGCGGGCTTCCGCCGCGTCGGTAACAGCACCACGTACATGCATGAGCGTGGCAAGACCGGTACGTTCGAGGACTACCGATTGATGCGCCGGGAGTGGCAGTCATGAAGACCGTGTTGGTCGCCGCCTGCGCGCTTGTCGATCCCGATGACCGTGTGCTGCTGGCGCAGCGTCCGCCGGGCAAATCCATGGCGGGCTTGTGGGAGTTTCCGGGCGGTAAGGTCGATGCCGGCGAAACGCCGGAGGTCGCCTTGATCCGTGAACTCCATGAAGAACTTGGGATCGACGTCACCGAGGCCTGTCTTGCGCCCTTCACCTTCGCGTCGCACGCCTATGACGACTTCCACCTGCTGATGCCGCTTTACGTGTGCCGCAAGTGGGAGGGTTTCGTCACAGCGTTGGAAGGCCAGGAGCTCGCATGGGTCCGGCCTTTGCGCATGAACCGGTATCCCATGCCGCCGGCCGACGAACCGCTGGTCGCGATGCTGTGTGATCTGCTCTAGTTGTCCTCGCTTAAGACGTCGGCCAGGCTGACTTCGCCGCTGCCGCGCCTGGCCGGTTTCTGCTGGCTTTCGTGGGGCCGCCAGGCGGTCAGGTAGATCACCTGGAAGGTCGCGGGCACGCGTCCTTCACCGTCGGCAAAGCGATCGTGATAGGCGGCGACCGATGCCAGGATGACATCGCGCCGGCTCATATGACGTGGCCGCTCGATCGCGGCGTTGGTCTCGCCCATGTGGCGGAGGTCGCGCATCAAAGTAAGCGCGTCGGGGTAGGAAACGTCAATGCGGTCGCTGTCGACGACCGGCAGGGCAAAACCGGCGCGCTGAAGCAAGGCGCCGGCATCGCGCACGTCGACCAAGGGCGCAATGCGCGGCGCCATACCGCCGGTCGCGGCAAGCTCCGCTTCCCCCAGGGCCTGGCCGAGTTCGTAAAGCGTCTGGCCGCCGAAGAGGCTGGCCAGAAACAGACCGTCGGGTTTGAGGGCACGGTGTATCTGGCTCAACACCCCCGGCAGATC
>JANQGO010000418.1 GCA_028277285.1 Alphaproteobacteria bacterium
GCCCGGGATGCCGGACCAGCCGATGGCCGAGCGCTGGGCCGATGACCGGCCGGTGTTCGAGGGCGGCCCGACCTTTGGCGATGTCCGCCGCATGATCGCGCGTTTCGAACAGACCCTGGCTGAACAGCCGCACAACGCGGAAAACTGGGCGACGCTCGCCGGCGCCTACGCGCTTTTGGAACAGTATGGCCAGGCCGCCGAAGCGATGGCCAGGGCAGCCGCGCTGGAACCTCTTAACGCCGAACGCCAATCGCTGTTGGGCGAGTTTCTGGTCCTGGGTTCAGGCGGCGTCGTGAACGACCGGGCCGCCGAAGCGTTCCGCGCCGCGATCGCCGCCGACCCCTTCCAGCCGGTCGCGCGTTTCTACCTGGCGTTGGCGCGCGCCCAGGACGGCGATGTCGCCGGCGCCATGGCCGACTGGCAAGCGCTGCTGGCCGACACGCCGCCCGGCGCGCCCTGGGAGCCCATGGTGACCGAACAGATCACACGCGCCGCCACCGAACTGGGCATCGATCCGAACGAGGCGCTTGCGCAAGGCCAGCCTTCCGGCCCCTCGCAGGAAGATGTCGAGGCCATCACCAGCCTGCCCGAAGACGAGCAGATGGCGATGATCCGCGGCATGGTCGATGGTCTCGCCGCGCGCCTGGAGGACGAACCGGACAACCTGGAAGGCTGGCTGCGGCTGGCGCAGTCCTACGCCATCCTGGGCGAATGGGAGCTTTCGCGCAGTGCTTACTTGCATGCGCTAAAGCTGGCGCCGAACAGCACGACGGTCGCCGACGGCTTCGCCAACTCGGTTTCCGGCAGCCTGCCCCAGGAAGGCCTCATGCCGGAGCAGGCTGTCGAGGACTTCGCGACCGTGCTTTCGATCAATCCGACGAACGAACAGGCCCTCTACTATTCCGGCGTCGCGGCGACGCAGGCCGGCGACACCGCGCGCGCCATCACCTTGTGGACGACACTGCGCGACCAGTTGGATGAAGGCAGCCGGGAACGCCAGTTCATCGAACAACGGCTCGACGAGATCAGCGGCTAATGGCGGACGGTCGTTTCGATGTCATCATCGTCGGCGGCGGCGTCATGGGCTGCAGCAGCGCGTGGCACCTGATGACGCGCGCGCCCGACCTGAAGGTCGCCGTCATCGAACGCGACCCCACCTATGCCCATGCATCGACACCGCGCTCGGCAGGCGGCGTGCGCCAACAGTTCTCGATCGCCGAGAACATCGAGATGTCGCAATACGGTCTGGGTTTCTATCAGGCGTTTGGCGACCACATGGCGATCGACGGCGACAAGCCGGATGTCGGCCTGCGCCAGCAGGGTTATCTGTTTTTAATCGGCGATCAGAGCCGCGAGACCGCGCTTGCCGTCAACGCACTGCAACGCGACCTCGGCGCCAAGAACGAGCTCTTGGAGCCCGACGCGATAAAGCAGCGCTTTCCCTCGCTCCATGTCGGCGACGTCGCGCTGGGCTCGTTCGGGCCGGAAGACGGCTGGATGGATCCCCACGCCATCCTGCAGGGTTTCCGCAAAAAAGCCGGCGCCTTGGGCGCCAACCACATCACCGGCAGCGTCGACTCCATCACCTGCGCTGACGGGCGCGCGACCGGTGTCGTGCTTGGCGACGGCAGCCGGGTCGACGGCGATCACATCGTGTGTGCCGCCGGCGCCTGGTCGGCAGCGCTGTTGCGCACGGCGAGTGTCGACGTGCCGGTCGATCCGGTGCGCCGCATGGTCTTCTATTTCGAGATCCGCGAGGAACTGGAACCGCTGCCCCTGCTGATCGATATGACCGGGTTCTACTTCCGGCCCGAAGGCCGAGGCTATATCTGCGGCAAGTCGAACCCGGCGGAGCCGGCGGGCGACAATTTCGAGGTCGACCACACCTGGTTCGAGACCGAGATCTGGCCGGCCATGGCCGAACGCTGCCCGCCGTTCGAGGCGCTGAAGGTCATGAACGCGTGGGCCGGGCTTTACGACGTCAACCGGCTGGACGAAAACATGATCATCGGGCCGTGGCCCGATGGCCCGGCGAACCTTTACGTCCTCTGCGGCTTTTCCGGACACGGCCTGCAACAGGCCCCGGCCGCCGGCCGCGCGATTGCCGAGCTGGTTCTGGACGGCGGTTACGTCAGCCTGGACCTTTCCCGTCTGGGCTGCGCGCGCGTCAAGACCGGCGAACCGTTCCGCGAGGCCGCCATCGTATGACCGAACGGGATTGCAAAGCCGTCGTCATCTGGCTGTTCGCCGTGGCGGCGTTGATCTTCGCCATGGTGGTGCTGGGTGGCGTCACGCGGCTTACCGAGTCCGGCCTCAGCATGACCGACTGGCGCCCGGTCACCGGCTGGCTGCCGCCGCTGAACCTGGAGGCATGGCAGGCGGAGTTCGCGAAGTATCAGGCGAGCCCGGAGTTCCAGAAGATCAACTTCGCCATGACGCTCGACGGCTTCAAGACGATCTTCTGGTTCGAGTATTCCCACCGCCTGCTGGGCCGCATCATCGGCGTGGCGTTCTTCGTGCCCTTCGTATGGTTCCTGGCGCGCGGCCAGCTGGACCGCCGCCTCGCGGTCAACCTGGGTTTCATCTTCCTGCTCGGCGCGCTGCAGGGCGCGGTCGGCTGGTACATGGTGGCAAGCGGGCTGGTCGACCGCCCCTATGTCAGCCATTACCGCCTGGCGATGCATCTGGGGCTGGCGGTTGCCATTTATGCGCTCGTCGTGTCTCAGGCGCTCAGGCTCGTGATGACACCGGTCTACGGTCACGCGGAAACCGGCATCGACCGGCTGCGCAAGGCCGCCTGGTGGCTGATCGCGCTGATCGGCCTCACCATGCTGTCCGGCGCGTTCGTCGCCGGCCTCGATGCCGGGCGGTCCTACAACACCTTCCCGCTGATGGACGGTCACCTCTTCCCCAAGGCCTATTGGGCCGACGAGCCCTTGTGGCTGAATCCGTTCGACAACAACGCCGCGGTTCAGTTCAACCATCGCCTTCTGGCGGTCGTCTCGGTGATTGCCGTGATCGCCTTCGCGCTGTGGTCCCATCGTTTCCGTGCGTCGATGGCATCGCTCAGCGCGATCGGTCTGTTGACGATAGCGATGCTGGTCCAGGCCGGGTTGGGTATCGTCACCCTGCTCATGTTCGTGCCGGTCTGGCTGGGCGCGCTGCACCAGGCGGGCGCCATGATCGTCCTGACGCTCGCGCTTTTCGTCGCCCACCACCTGAGGCGGCGGGCCGCGTAGACGCTAACGGTTGGCGCGTGGGCCGGCCAGCAGCCAGACAATGAAGCCGATAATCGGCAGGATCAGGATCAGGATGATCCACAACACCTTGGCGCCGACCGACGCGCGGCTGGATACGGTACTGACGATCGCCCAGATGTTGGCGATCAGGATGATCAAACCGATGATGCCGGTGTACTCAAAGCCCATGGGAGCGCCCCAACTGCCTGGATCTACGAGCCCAGATTATCGGCGGCAAACGACCAATTGACCAGATGCTCCAGAAACGCGTCGATAAAGCCCGCCCGGTCGTTCTGATAATCGACGTAATAGGCGTGTTCCCACACATCGAGCGTCAGTAGGGGGCGCTGGCCGTCGACAATCGGCGTCACGGCATCAGCTGTCGTGGTGATCTTCAGCGTGCCGCCATCGTCGACCAGCCAGGTCCAGCCGCTGCCGAACAGGCCGGCGGCAGCTGTCTTGAAGGCGGTTCTAAAGTCGTCGACGGATCCGAAGTCCTTCGCCAACCGCGCGGCCAGATCACCCGCCGGGTCGCCGCCGCCATCGGGCGTCATGCTCTGCCAGAAGAAACTGTGATTCCAGTCCTGGGCGGCGTTGTTGAACAGGCCCTGGTTGGCGTCGTCGCCATAGGCACCACAGACGATCTCGGCCAGTGCCTTTGATTCCCAAGGCGTGTCTTCGATCAGACCGTTCAGTTTCTTGACGTAACCGGCGTGGTGACGCCCGTGATGCAGTTCCAACGTTCGCTTTGACATCCAGGGTTCGAGAGCATCGAGGTCGTAGGGAAGGACCGGGAGTTCAAAGGCCAAGTGTTCCTCCTTGCCGGGCATGCCGGTATGGTGTTGATGCCCCCTCAAACTGGGGCGCGCCGCGCGGTATGCAAGGCATCGGGCGGCTCCCGATGACGAAAAAAGTCGGTGACCGGCGCGACCCTAACCAAGGAATGCGACATGACGTACACGATCATGGGGCACTGTCCCGAAACCGGTCAGACAGGGCTCGCCATCGCCACCGTCTCGCTCAACGTCGCCGCCATCTGTCCGGCGGTCAGCCGCCACGGCGACATTGTCTGCAGCCAGGCCTACACCAACCGCAGACTGGGTGCGCTGGGCGCGCGTTGCCTCTCCGACGGCATGGCGGCCGACGAGACGATGGCGCGTCTGGCCGACGACGACGGCAGTTTCGGTTTTCGCCAGGTCGCCATCGTGACAAAGGCCGGCAAGGTCGCCGCCCACACGGGCGAGGCCTGTTCCGATTGGAAAGGTCATCGGACCGGCGACGGCCACGTCGCCATGGGCAATGTCCTTGTCGGGCCCCATGTGGTCGATGCGATCGCGGACGCGTTCCAGGGCGCTACGGGCCAGCCCCTGCAGGAACGTCTGATGATCGCCATCGAGGCCGGCCGCGATGCCGGCGGCCAAGGCAAAGACGGTCGCCACACCACCGAGCGGTCCGCCGGTCTTGTGGTCTACGGCTGGGACGACGACGGCTATCCCGACATGGCCGAGATCAATATCAGGATCGACGCCCATCCGACGGCGGTCGCCGAGCTGCGCCGCCAATACGAGATGATCCGCCACCTCAACGTCTATCAGCACATGAAGGCCGACGCGCCCGCGACACTGCCGCCGACCGAGGACTGGGAAGCCAAGCATATGACGGCCGTGCCACCGCCGCCCTGGTACGACTGAAGGATCGTTAGGGCCGGACCGTCAGCAGCACGACAGACTTCGTGCCGCCTTCCGTTTCCTGACGCCCGACCGGCTTGAAGCCGAACCGTTCGTGAAAACGCATGGAGCCCGGGTTGGGTGGCCGCTCGTTGACCTCGCAACACAGCATGACGCCGGCGTCGCGCGCGGCGTCCAAAGCGCGCTCGTAGAAGCTCTTGCCGAGGCCCAGGCCGCGCTGTTCCGGATCGACGACCACGCGATCGATGTAAAGGAAGTCGTCGTAATTATTGTGGAACCACAGATAGTTAGCACTGTCATAGTCGGTTCCCGGCCGAAAAGCGATCAGGCCGCCGGCCGGCGCGTTTCCGGCCATGATCGCCCACGCCAAGGCAGCCTCTGCCAACATCGTTTCCAGGTCGGCGGCCTCGAGCGCGTTGACATGGGGCACGGCGGCGTTGTTGAGCGGCAGAAACCAATCGGCATCCGCCATCGTCATCTCGCGTATCGTCACGACCTAGCCGCCAAGCGCGCGGGCGACGGCGTCAAAACAGCGCATGGAATCGAGGGAGACGTTGTCATCGGTCGGCAGGGGCTGCGACGAAAAGGCCGCGATAACCGTCGACGCCTTCGGATCGATATAGAGCCATTGGCCGAAGACGCCGATGCCCGTATAGGCGCCGTGGTCGTTGCCGATGATCCACCACTTGTTGCGGTAGCCGCCGGCCGGCATGGTCTCGGCGTACTCGCCGGCGGCCCACGCGGCCCGGTCATGATTGGTCACCGTGTCCTCGATCCAGGTGCTGGGCACGATCTGGCGTCCGTTGCCGTGACCGCCTTCCAGCATCATCTGACCGAAGCGCGCGAGGTCGCGCAGGGTGACGCAGATGCCGCCGGCGACACGCTGGCCGCCTAACCGGTCGACCGTGATGTAGGCGTCGAACTCCGCGCCCATGGGTTGCCAGATCATGTCGGAGAACATGGCGTGGAACGGCCGGCCGCCGACCCGCTCCAGGATCCAGCCGAGCAAATCGGTGCAAGGCGAGACATAGTGGAAGGCCGCGCCGTGCTCGCCCTTCTGTTTGACGCTGGGCAACCAGCTTCTGAGATCGCCATCGGCGGTTTCCGCCGTCACCGGTTTCCAGCCGGAGACTTCGCGGTACTCGGTGATGGCGCCTGCATTGGCCAGGTAGTCTTCGTCGAAGTCGGCGCCGACGGTCATGTCCAGAATGTGCTGCAGCGTGCAGTGCTCGAAGGCCGAGCCACGGACTTCCGGCATGAAGTCGATGACCGGCTCGGCCGGATCGAGCAGGCCGCGCGCCACGAACATGCCGGCCAATGTCGCGGTCAGGGACTTCGATACCGACATCAGAATGTGCGGTCGATGTTCGGTAAAACCGCCGTAGTAGCGTTCGGTCACGACGTTGCCGCGATGAAGCACGAGGAGACCGTCGACCTGGGTCGACGCGACAAATCGTCTGAGATCGGACGGTGCGTCCGTATGGTCGGTGAACGCCACATCCATCAGGTCGACCGGTTGGCGCTCAAGCTGCCAGACCGGGCCGGCACCGCGCCAGATGTTGGCGGTGGGGATCAGCTCGCGCACATGCTGGAACGCCCAGCGGTTGTAGGGTGGCGTGCGCCAGTTTTCCAACGTCACCTGGCCTGTTTCCGGCGCCGGAAACTCCGCCATCAGGCGTGGTTCGCTCATGGTTATCTCCTCCTAGGTTTCTGCCGCCAGCGCCCCACCGATTGCATAGAAGGCGCCCATCAGGTCGCCCCACAAGGCGTCTTCCCCGGCGCCGCCGGGAAAACAGCTCAGCTTGGCCATGACCAGTTCGGCCTTGGGGTCGACAAACACCGTCTGGCCGAAGGCGCCGAGCGTGAAGAACGGTCGATGGGGGTGCCGGCGGTTCGTGTACCATTGGGACCGGTAGTGATGCCCAGGGAACGGATCGGCCATCGTGCCTTTGTCCCAGGCATCGGCGTCGCCGCTCTCGCGCATATCCTTAATCCAGGCCTGCGGTACGATTTGCCGGCCGTCGACAGCACCGCCCAGGCGATGCAATTCGCCGAACCGCGCGAGGTCGCGCAGGGTGACGTTCAAGCCGCCTTCCGTCTGCGAGCGTCCACGGCGGTCGACCGCCAGGTCGGCATCGAACTCCGCGCCCATCGGCTGCCAGATATGACGCGACAAAAGGTCCGCGAACGGTTCGCCGCCAACCGCCTCTAACACCCAACCGAGCACGACCGAGTTGGCGGAGACATAATGGAAAGCGCCGCCATGGGGCGGTTTGGCGCGGATGATCCGCATGAAGTCCGCGAGGTTGTCCGGCGCGTCCGGCCGGATCGGCGGGCGCCAGCCGCTGGCAGCGTCCAGATAGGCGAAGTCGCTTTCGGGATCGTCGTAGGCTTCCGAGAAGTCGAGCCCGACCCGCATGTCGAGCAGGTGGCGAACGGTCGCGCCGTCATAAGCCGTCCCGTCGAGCTCCGGCAGCAGGTCGGTGACGCGGGCCTCCGTATCCAGCACGCCGTTCTCGGCCAAGACACCGGCCAGCGAGCCGGTGAACGACTTGGTCGTCGACATCAGGATATGGGTATCCTGGGCGCGCATGCCGTTGCCGTAGACCTCGGCGATGATGGCGCCGCGATGCAGCACGATAAAGCCGTCGAGGTGACTTGCTCCCAGCATGTCGGCGACCGTCCGCGTGCCGCCATCCCCGATGTCGTAGTCAATCGCGCCGATATCGCGCGGTTCGTTCGGCAGCGCCCAGACCGGGCCCGCGCCGCGCCAGACCTTGGCCGTCGGCTGGCGCTCGCGCACATGGTGAAACCCCCAGGCGCTGTGCGGCGGATCCTGAAAGTTGGTCGCGGTGACCGCGTTCGGATCAGTCGGAGAGGGCATGGGCGATCGCCTTGAACGCGCGTTCCATGTCGTCGAAGAACTTGTCGTCGGCCGGCGCGGGATGGCTGCAATGGCACGCGATCACCACGCTGGCGACGGGATCGATGAACAACATCTGGCCGTGGATGCCGATGCCAAGATAGGGGCGATGCACATCGTTCAGGTCCGTGTACCACTTCGAACGGTAGTGGCAGCCGGGCATGAACTCGGCGAAGTTGCCGCGATCCCACACCGCGGCGTCGCCGTTCTCGCGGAAGTCGCGGATCCACGATTCCGGCACGATACGCCTGCCGTTCAAGACGCCGTTTCTCAAGTGCAGCAGGCCAAAGCGCGCGAGGTCGCGGGTGGTGACGCAAAGCCCGCCATCGGTCTGCGGCGCGCCAAGGCGGTCGAGCGTGATATAGGCGTCGGTCTCCGCGCCCATGGGCTGCCAGATTTCCCGGCTGAGCAAGGTCGCGAAATCGAGGCCGGAAACGCGTTCCAGGATCCAGCCGAGCAGATCCGTGTTGGTCGAGACATAGTGGAACGCGACGCCGTGCTCGCCGGCCGGGCGCATGGTGGCGATGTAGTCGCGCAGATTATCGGGTTTGCCTTCGCGCGCCGGACGCCAGCCGGCGGCGACGTCCAACAGCGCGACGTCGCTGTCCGGGTTCTCGTAATCCTCGTCGTAGTCCATGCCGACGGTCATATCGAGAACATGGCGCACCGTGGCGCCGTCATAGGCCGAACCGGCGACCTCCGGAATGATGTCGGTGACGACATCGTCGGGCGACACGAGGCCGCGTTCGACAAGGATGCCGGTGAGCGAACCGGCGAACGACTTGGTGACCGACATCAGAAGATGGGGCTCGTGCGCCTCGACACCGTCGCCATAACGTTCGGCGACCATGGCGCCTTCATGCAACACGACGAAGCCGTCCGTGTAGCCGGCGTCGAGATGCTGCTTGACCGTTTGTACCTTGCCGTCGCGGTCCTCGAATTCGATGTCGTCCAGAAACGCCGGCGCCGCCGGCAGCTCAGTCACCGGACCGTCGCCACGCCAGACATTGGCGGTCGGCAACAGGCGCCGCAGGTTGCGGAACGCCCAACGGTTGTAGGGTCCTTCCTGCAAGTTGGCGATGGTCACCTGTTCGCGGTCGCCGGCAGGGAACCGCCGCATCAATGATAGCTCGTCACCCATGATCTGCCCCCGGAGTCTTGGCGGCAGAGGCTAGAGCATTTTCCGTTTTCAAGGAATCGGTGCCGGCCCGCTCCCCCACCCGGCCACCCATGGCAGCATCCTCGGGGTGGCCTCGGCGAAAACGCCTCTCGGCGTTTTGCCCCGGAGGCGGGGGAGCGGGCCGGTGATGCCGATTAAACGGAAAATGCTCTAGCAACTGCGTCAACGAAGCAGAAGGCCCTTGAGGGGCTCCGGCTGGATCATCGCGGTGATTGCCAAGCGTTCCAACGACGGCGACGCATGCCAGATCTTATCGGCCGTCTCCTGTGCCAGGGCCACGAGGTTGTCGTCATCGGCCATGTTGATGACCGGCACGACGCGCGGCGCGCCGACCGCCTTAATGAGGTCAACCTGACGGACCACGGTCGAGGCCAGATGCCGCGGGGTAATCGCCTCGCCCAGACGGGCGCCCGCCCAGTCGGCGAAGACGTCGGGCCGATGGACGTTGTCCTCGTTCAAGGTCAGGCCGATCGCGTGAACCGAGGCGAACAGCAACACGACCGTGGTGCCGGGCACCAGGATAGGCTCGCCGTCCTTGTGGCCCTTGGCGACACGCATGCGGGCACCGTCGACCTTGACATAGGTGGCGTCAAAGCCGCCCGTCCCGTGGATCTCGGCAATCATGTCGGGATCGATTCCCAGCAGACGATATGACCGCGTCTTCGGGCCGGCATAGCCGACGACGCGCTGGCCCGCCAGACGGGCGATCGCCTCGTCAGCGGTGGTCGTCTCCGGCAGCGCGATCAAATCTTCGGAATCGCGTTTGAGCCGGAACGGCACCCGGATGGTGGTGGTCAGGCCAACCCGTCCGGGATGACGCTGCGCCAGGCGCACCATGCTGGCCTTCTTACCGCCGGCGCCGGCAAAACACACGATGCCGGTGCGCGCCTGCAAGGCATCAAGCAGGTCCATACCCTGATTGGCCGCGTCGGTCGTGGGCGGCGACTGGTCTGCCGGTGTCATGATGGCGCTTTCAGCCGCCGGCCATGCGCGGAAGGAGAAAGATCTCGTTATCCGGCGTCAACGGCTGATAGGTCGCCTCGCGCTGAAGACGACCGTCAACGGACACGGTGACGCCTTTCTCCAGCACCGGCTTTAGAGTCGGACAGAGTTCGCCGAGGTTGCGCAACATCTCCATGACGTTGCGCCCCTCGACGTGGAACTCGGTCTGACCGCCGGCCTGACCGGCCAGCGAGCCGCCGAGCTTGACCAGCAGCATGGTTCAGTCCGCGGCCTGCCGCATCTTGTTGTCGAGCGCGGCCAGGATCTTTGGCGGCGACATCGGCAAGGTCGTCGCCCGCACACCCATGGCGGCGGAAACAGCGTTGGCGACCGCCGCCAGCGGCGGCACGATCGACGTCTCACCGACACCGCGGACACCATAGGGGTGACCGGGATTGGGCACCTCGACGATCACCGTGTCGATCATCGGCACGTCCGAGCAGACGGGGATGCGGTAGTCCAGGAAACCCGGATTCTGCAGCCGGCCGTCTTCGCCATAGATGTACTCCTCGTTCAGAACCCAGCCGATGCCCTGGACGGCGCCGCCCTGGAACTGGCCCTCGACATAGGACGGGTGCACCGCCTTGCCGGCGTCCTGGACGACCAGATAGCGCAGCACCTCCGTGGCGCCGGTCTCCGGATCGACCTCGACGTCGACCACGTGGGTGGCGAAGCTGGGGCCCGCGCCGTCGGCGTTGACCTCGTAGTGGCCGGCGACCGGGCCACCGGTCGCTGCGGCTTGTTCGGCCAGATCGGCGAGCGACAGGGGATCGAAGTTGCCGGCATTGGCGCCGGCCGGACGGGCGGCGCCGTTCTCCCAGGTCACCGCGTCCTCCGGGATGCCCCAGATGGTCGCGGCGCGGGCACACAGTTTCGCCTTCAGATCGCGGGTCGCGTAGATGGTGGCCAAACCGCTGGCGAACGTTACCCGGCTGCCGTCGGTCACGTCGTTGTAACCCAGCGACGACGTGTCGGCGACGATGGTCCTGACCTGATCATAGGGGATGCCGAGTTCCTCGGCCGCCATCAGGCACATCGAGGCGCGGCTGCCGCCGATATCCGGCGTGCCGACCGCAAGACCCAGGGTGCCGTCGATGTTGAGATTGATCGACGTGCAGGTCTGTCCGGCAAAGTTGAACCAGAACCCGCTGGCAACGCCACGGCCCTGGTTCTTGCCCAGCTTCACCTTGTAGTTCTTGTGCTTCTTCGCCGCTTCCAACGTCTCGACCAGACCGACCGGGCCGAAGGTCGGGCCATAGGACGACACCGTGCCTTCCTTGGCCGCGTTCTTCAGCCGGATGTCGACGGGATCCATGCCCAGCTTTTCCGCCAGTTCGCCGACGCAGCCCTCGACCGCGAACGCGGACATGGGCGCGCCCGGCGCGCGATAGGCCGCCTGCTTCGGACGGTTGGTGACGACGTCGTAACCGACGATTTTGACGTCCTTCAGGTCATAGCAGGCAAACGCGGTCATCGCGCCCATCTCGACCGGCGAACCGGGAAACGCGCCGCCCTGGTACTTCAGGACCGCCTCGGCGGCGGTGAACGTGCCGTCGCGCTTGGCGCCGATCTTGACCTTCATGCTGGCCGACGATGTCGGTCCTGTCGCCCGGAACACCTCGTCGCGGCTCATCACGACCTTGACCGGCCGGCCCGCCTTGCGTGACAGCGCAAGCGCCACCGGTTCGATAAAGACGGTCGTCTTGCCGCCGAAACCGCCGCCGATCTCCGACGCCGTGACACGCAGCCGGGACACGTCCAGGCCCAGCAGGCTGGCGCAGGTATCGCGCACCATGAAGTGGCCCTGCGTGCAGACCCACAGCTCGGCCCAGCCGTCGCTGCTGACATTGGCCAGGCAGGCATGCGGCTCGATGTAACCCTGGTGGGTCGCCTCGGTCTTGAACTCGTGCTCGACGATCACGTCGGCTTCGCGGAACCCCTTCTTCGGATCGCCATGGCCGAACTGGTAGCGGCCCGCGATGTTGGAGGGCCGTTTGCCCTGGGGCAGGGTCTTCTCGTTCTTGCCCTTCACGTGGTCCGCCGTTTCCAGCATGTCCTGGTGATAGTCGTGCTCGATGTGCTTGTGCAGCACCGGGGCGTCCGGCTTCATCGCCTCGTCGACATCGGTGACGTGGGGCAGGACTTTGTAGTCGACCTCGATCAGCTTCAGCGCCTGGCGCGCCACCGACGCATCGACCGCGGCGACGGCGGCCACCGCATGACCGTCATAGAGCGCTTTGCCGCGCGCCATGACGTTGGTCAGGATGTCCATGTCGCAGCCCGGCTGGGCTTTCATATCCTTCGACGTGATCACCGCCTTGACGCCGGCGAGCGCCTCGGCCTTGGACGTGTCGATCTTGCGGATCCTGGCATGGGCGTGGGGGCTTCTCAGGATTGCGCCCACCAGCATGCCCGGGGCCGACATATCAGCGCCAAACCGCGCGCGTCCGGTAACCTTGTCCATCCCGTCGGGCCGGACGGGGCGGGTGCCAACGGTTTTGAATTCGGTCGGCACAACCGTTTTGTTCTCTGAATCAAGCGGCATTGCGACGTCCCTTCCTCATGTCTTTGGCGGCATCCATGACCGCGCGAACGATTTTGTCGTAGCCGGTGCAGCGGCAGAGATTGCCGGCCAGCCAGTAACGAACCTCGGTCTCGGTGGGGTTCGGATTGTTCTCCAACAGATTCTTGGCGGCGACCAGGAAACCCGGCGTGCAGATACCGCATTGCAGCGCGGCGTGATCCAGGAACTTCTGCTGCAGGGGATGCAGGTTTTCGCCATCGGCCATGCCTTCGATCGTCTCGATCTCGTGGCCGCCCGCCTCGGCGCCCAGCACCAGGCAGGAACAGACCAGCCGGCCGTCGAGCGCTACCGTGCAGGCACCACAGTCGCCGGTGCCGCAGCCTTCCTTGCTGCCGGTCATGCCGAGCCGGTCGCGCAGCACATCGAGCAGCGATTCATCGGGACGGCAGACATACTCGACGTCGTCGCCGTTGATTGTGGTCGTCACGTGAACTGTACTCATGGCTCAACCCTTTGCCCGCTTGAGTGCGATGGCGGCGGCACGGCGCGCAAGCACGCCGGCCACCTTGATGCGAAATTCCTTGGTACCGCGCTTGTCGTCGATCGGCTGGGCGGCGGCCGAGCAGATGGCGGCGAGTTCGTCGAGCGCTTTCTTGTCGACCTTGGTGCCGATCAGCGCGTCGGCGGCTTCGTCGACCACCAGGGCGCGTGCGGCGACCGCACCCAGCGACACGCGTGCGTCCGAACACACGCCCTTGGTATTCAGTGTCAGGCTGACACCGGCGCCAACCACCGCGATATCCATCTCCGTCCTCGGGATAAAACGCAGATAAGCCTCGCCGGTGCGGCGCTTCGGCTTGGGTAGGAAGACGGACGCGACAAACTCGCCCTTCTTTAGCGACGTCTTGCCGGGCGCGATCGCGATATCCTCGACCGGCACGTTGCGGGCCCGCTTCGGACCGACGACGCGGGCGACGGCGCGGGCTGCGATCATCGCGGGCACGCTGTCGGCGGCCGGCGACGCGTTGCACAGGTTGCCGACCATGGTCGCGCGGCCCTGGATCTGGGTCGACCCGATCAGCTCGACCGATTCGACGACCCCGGGCCACAGCTCTTTGACCTTGGCGTGCTCGCCCAGTTCGGCACCCGATACCGCCGCGCCGATCCGGTAGCCGTCCTTTTCCTTGGTAATGTCGAACATGCCGGGGATGTTCTTGATGTCGACGATCAGGTCGGGCTCCAGCATGCCGGAGCGCATTTGCACCAAGAGGTCGGTGCCACCGGCGAGGATGCGCGAGGTACCTCGCGCTTTCGATAACAGACCGACCGCGGCCTTGATCGTTTGTGGTGATTCGTAGCGCATGCTGTGCTTCCCCGAATGATATCCATCCATGTTGGCCCGACGCTCGTCTGCTGCAATCGCCATGAGATCACATCACCATGCGACCAACAGAATGGTTCGCTCCTGAGCAAAAAGCCGCCGCCTGACCAGACCCCGCCTGCCGCGTGGCGCGGCACTGGCAGCGCGTTCAATCCTGGCACCGGACGGCAAGCGTCGTGAGCCGTTTTACCGACCAGACGAAATGTAGAGGGCGGAGTGAAACCCGGTCAATTCCGCATTTGCTGCAGCGCCATGCAAAATGCTGCAAGGCGCACGCTTCATCGGACCACGGCCGCGATGCGACCGGCGTAACGATACAGGACCTATGCCACAGATCTTATTCCCTTGAAGACGATTGCCTTCATCGTACAAGCTCTGCGACACAAACATCTTTCGGATGATTGTGGGTGGGGCCCCCGACATGCTGAACCGTCTATTGGATCGGATCGATCGAGGTTTCGATTATCTGCGCAATCCGCTTCTTCTCGCGGGACGGCTCATCGTGGTGCCGGATTTCCTGATGGAAGGGATTTCAAAGATCTCGAACTACAGCGACACCGCCAGTTCCATGGCCAGTCACGACTTGCCCGCGTTCCTGCTGCCCGCTGTGATCCTGCTTGAGACCGTCGGTTCCATACTTTTCGGCCTGGGGCTGCTGACGCGGCTGACAAGCCTGGCCTTTGCGGTGTTCGCGCTGATGGCCAACTTCATCTACAACGCCGGCGCGACGGATCCGACGGCTCAGATGCTGTTTCACGCCAACATAGCCCTGGTCGGCGTGTTTTTTGCCTACATGGCCTTCGGCGCCGGCGACTGGTCGCTGGACGCCCTGCGCAAACGGCGGCAGTCTGCCTGACGCGCCGTCAGCTGTTTTCGTTGTAAATCGCCAGCGCGCGCGGCATCGCGGCTTCCAGCTCGGCAATCCGGTTGCCGGTCGAAGGATGGGTCGACAGGAACTCCGGCGCGCCCGGTCGGGCGTAAGCCAGCATGTTCCGCCACAGATCGATGGCGGCGCGCGGGTCATAACCGGCGCGCGCCATATAGATCAGGCC
>JANQGO010000352.1 GCA_028277285.1 Alphaproteobacteria bacterium
GTTGGTCGCGTTCAACACCTCCGGACGGTTGAGCGTGACCAACAGCACGTGGTCGCCTACGCGCTCCAGCTTCAGCGTCTCGAAGTCGGTCCTCATCCCTGCTCCTTCAGCGCATCGTGCTCGCCGAGTTCCGGCGGTAACGAGCGCAGCGGCGGGCGCACACCATCGAAGCTGAGCGGCAAACCCATCAGCGGCATGTCGGCGCCCAGGCGCTGGACGATGCCCAGAGCCTCGGTCTGCGGATGGGCCAGCATCTCGGTGATTTCGCGCACCGGCGCGCATGGAACGCCAGCGTCGTCGAGCACGCCGATCCAGTGATCGCGCGTCTCGGCCGCGAGCATCGGTTCAAGCAGGGCGTTCAGCGCGCCGAGATTGGCGTAGCGCTTCTGGTTGCCCGCGAAACGCTCGTCAGCCAACCACTCGGGTTGGCCGAGCGCTGTGGCAAGCCGTTCGAAGAGACGGTCATTGGGCGCGCTCACGACCAGCCAGCCATCGCTGCAGCGATAAGCCTGATAGGGCGCCATGCCGCGCGCGCCTGACCCGACCTTCTCCGGATTGACGCCATCGACCTGCACCATGGCAACCTGGTTCGTCACCCAGCCGAGCGCAGTCTCGTAAAGCGAAGCGTCGACGATACAGCCGCGCCCGGTGTCTTTGCGCGCATAGAGCGCGGCGAGGATACCGATGCCACACCACATGCCCGTCCCCATGTCGACGATCGACACGCCGACGCGCACCGGCGGCCGGTCGGGCTCGCCGGTGACACTCATGATGCCGCCGGCAGCCTGCATCAGGGGATCGTAGCCGGGTCGGTCCTTCATCGGCCCAGTGGCGCCGAAGGCGCCGAGATTGCAATAGACCAGACGCGTGTTGGCCGCGACCAGCGATGGACCGTCGAGACCGTACTGCGCGCTCTTGCCGGGCCGCATGTTCTGGACGACGACGTCGGCCTCGGCGCACGAACGGATGAGCCAGGCGCGATCGGCCTCGTCCTTGAGGTCGACACGAACGGAACGTTTGTTGCCGTTGAGGGCGAGAAAAAACGACGAGCGCCCGTCGGGCAGCATGCGGCCCCAGCGCCGGGCGTCGTCGCCGCCTTCGGCGTTCTCGACCTTGATCACGTCGGCGCCCAGCATGCCAAGGATCCACGTCGCATAGGGCGCGGCGACGGACGATCCGATCTCGACGACCTTGTGTCCGGCGAGGGGGAGATCGGGGTTGGCGCCTGCGGTCATCGCTCGGCCGCCGCAGCGACGGCAAGACGCTCTTCGCGCGGCTGCGGCGCCATGGCCACGTCCTCGCGCAGGAAAGTCGCGGTGGCGCTCAGATCGAGCGTAAGGTCTCTGGCGAAGCGATGCCCAGCGTAGACCGCCGCCGCGATGATCGAGGGCGCCAGACAATCACCGAACGCGACCGAACGCGGTCCGTCCGCCAGCGCGGTCAGTTCCTGGTGAAGCGTGTTGTTCGGCGCCTGACCGGCCACCATCACCACACGGTCGCAGGCTAGCGAACGTTCAGCGCCGCCGTGTACCCTGGCGATCACGACCTCACCTTCGGCGATGCGCGTCACCGCATGGTGGCCGACGATGGCGACCCCAAGCTTGGCCATGCGTCGATGAATGTGATCGAGCTCCAGGGTGTATTGCGTGAACGCCGCGATCGAGGCCTGCGGCGTCACAATCGTCACGTCGCAGCCTGCCTCGACCAGCCGCTCGGCGAGCACGCTGGCCATGTAGTAGTGGTCGTCGTCCCAGATCACCACGTGCCCGGATACGGCGGCCCCGTCCATCAAGTCGTCCGGCGACAGGACATGCGGCAACTCGTTGCCCGCCACCGGGCTGCGGTGATAGCGGCCGACACCGTCACGCCGCCACGACGCGCCGGTCGCCACGCCCACCAGCGTTGCGCCGGTCTCCAGCACGTCGGCGACCGCCACGGGACTCTCAAGGAACATCTCGACATTCGGCATCTTGTTGATCTGGCCCAGGC
>JANQGO010000112.1 GCA_028277285.1 Alphaproteobacteria bacterium
AGAGTCTGGCCGGCGGCGAGCGGTCCGCGCGGTGTCGCGCCGAACGCGTCGCGCAGGCCCAGATCCGCCGGCATGGCCAGCCGGAAGCCGTTCATGGCGGGCTCTCTGGCGTCGGTCAGGGTGCCGATGATGCCGGTGCCGCCGACACCGCCTTCGGCCGGCGGGCTGGCCGCGTCATCGCCGCCCAGCGCGACATCATCGCTGCGCGGGCCCTGGCAGGCGGCCAGCGCCAAGGACCCGATGCCGATCATAACGGAACGCCGTGTGACCGGGGCTCCACGTCTCCTCAGGTCTTCCGGGCTCATCCCTCGTCCTCTGCCGTTTCGTCGTCCCGATAGAAGTATACCCCGAAGCGAAACCGTTCCCGCGCTTCGTCTTCTTTGCGGCGTGACCGGGACCGGGCATCCGCCTTCTGCCGGGAATAGCCCATGCGGTTGAGCTCGGCGATCAGATCGCCGGCCAACGCCCGGGCGCGCGCTTCGATCTCGTCAACCGATGCGGGCCGCAGGTTGTTGTAAAAGACGGCACGCTCCAGAAATGGTGCCGCCCCGTCCCGCGTCAATATGTTCTCGACCGCGGCCGCCATGTGATCGCCGATGTTTCGGGCAAAGAAGTGGAACCGTTCCTCGCCGTCGCGCGTGATCAGCGCCTCGACCTTCAGGCTGACCATATCCGTCTCCTCGTCCAGCGCCACGATGTCGTTGCGCACCAACTCGTCGAGAATGGTGCGCGGGCGAACATCGCTGCTGACGGCGCTGACCAACGCGTCGAACGACGGACCACGGCGCGCCTGGCGCGGCAGCGGTTTCGGCGAGCCGTCGGCCGCTGTCGTCTTGGGGTCGGCGAGCCAACGGCCGATTACCGTCGTCATGACCGTGACGCGCGGAACCGCCGGGCCCTCGCCGTCATCGACACGCCGACGGAAGTTGCGCACGTCCTTTCGGTGGACGCCGGTTAGGACGCTGACGCGGCTGTCGGTCAGCGGCTTGCCGTCAATCGCGAAAGCCTCGCTCGCGACGTCGACATAGAGCTCTTTCAGCAACGCATAGAGCGCCGGCGCCGTCACGCCTTCCTCGATCAAGGCCCGGACAAGCGGCCGCAACACATGCTTGAGCTCCCGGCCCACAAGGTCCGGGGCCATTTCGGGCCCATCCGTCATGGACACCGCATACAATTTTGTGGGAAAATTTTCCACATAAATCTTGACGCCCTGCCGTGGGCCTCTGTACAACCTCGCCATGGGATTTTTTCCCACACCAAACGAGGTGCACCAATGATTGGTAAGCCCCTGGGGGACATCGCCGAGCTTTCGCTAGGCGCAGGCCGCATCAGCCGCCTGACACACTGGGTCAGGTCGCTGTTCATCGCGAACAGGCACGGCCAGGACGCCGCGGCGGGCGAGCCGGATGGCGAACCGGTCCGCCTCGATGGCCGGCGTCACGATGCTTCGGTTCTCCGAATCCGGGATTTCGAGACGAGCCGAGCCCCGGCGCGGCCGCGGCGCCAACAGCTTCCCTGAGACGGCCCGGTCAGGCGCGGTGGTCGACCTTCCCGGACCGTCTACGCCGCCGCCTCGAACGTGCCTCTGATCGGATAGTTGTTGTCGGGATTGCGGATCCAGGCGAGACCGGATGTGAGCGCATTCAGTTCCGGCCGCACGAACGGGTTGTTGGACAGATCGACCACCTGCACCTGACGGTCCGCGTTGACGACAAACAGGCCTGGCTCCGCGAACGGGTGATCGGTCTCCTGCTCTGAGCGCGGGTGCGAGATGTAGACACCCAGCTCCTGCATCTGCTCGATGCTGAGGCCATAGAGCAGCGGGAACGTCACGTTCAGCTTCTCCAGATGCGATGTCAGCTGTTCGGCGCTGTCCGCCGATACGGCCACCAGGTCGACGTTGATCTCGCTCAGTTTCTGCCGGTAGTCCTCCAACGAGTTCAGGTATTTCGTGCACAACGGGCAGTGCCGTCCCCGGTAGACCACGACCATCATCCAATCGTTGTCGCCGGTGGGGGCGCCGATATCGATCGCCTGGCCTTCGAGGCTGTGCGCGGTAATCGCCGGAAACGTCGATCCCGCCTGAACTTTGGTGCTTGTCATGGTCTCGCTCACTCCCCTGGTGGATCTCCGCAAGGCCGGACGCCGGCGCGGCTGGTGTTGCGGGAAGAGACGTGCTAGCCCTGGGAAGGAATGTCAACCAGTATACTTTTGGTAACCTCCTATGGGATCAGATCCGAACATCAAGGCGCGCGTGGAAAGCGACGCGCGCGGGCGAAAGAGTGTTTTGAACGTTTGCGACGAGCCGTGCGCGATCGAACGCGGCATGCGCATTCTGGGCGGCAAGTGGACGGGGTCGATCCTCTGGCATTTGAAGGACGGTCCGGTGCGTTTCAACGACCTCGCCCGCATGATCGGCGGTGCCAGCAAGAAGATGATCACCGAGCGGCTTCGCCAGCTTGAGGACCAGGGGCTCGTCACGCGTCGTGTGCTTGCGGGCTCACCGGTGGCCGTCGAGTACGCGATGACACCGCTGGGCATGACGGCGCTCGATTTCCTGGACGAGCTTCGGCGCTGGACCGAAGGCCTGCCCGCGTCATTTCAGGCGACGGGGCCTGAGCCCTAGCGCATTTTCCGTTCTTACGAACTCGGCGCCAGCCCACTCCCCCGCCCGGCCACCCATGGCAGCATCCTCGGGGGGGCCGGGCGGGGGAGTGGGCTGGTGATGCCATTTGATCGGAAAATGCCCTAAACCGCCGCGCCCGCCTTCAGCCCTTCCAACACAGCCTCTTCGGCGCTGCGTGGCGACAGCGCATCGCCGATCGCCTCGGCGGCAAAGCCTGCGGCCGTCAGCGCGTGCAGCAGCGCGTCGTCGCTGCGGTGGCCCAGGGCCAGCACGACCGTCTCGGTCTCCTCGGCCAGAATCGGCTCGCCCGTCGTCGTCTGCTCGAAATAGGCGGTGTCGCTGTCGACGCCGGCCAGCCGGGCATAGGGCGTGATGGTAACGCCCAGGCGCATCAGCTCGCCGACCATCATGTCGCGCACATAGGGCTGCAGGTTGATGCCCGGCGCGATCGCGCTTGTCATCAGGCGCACGCGGCGGCCCTCCAGCGCCAGCATCTGAGCGACGCCGACGCCGACCCAATCGCCGCGCCAGTCCGCCACCACGACGCTGCCGCCGCAGTTGGCCTCGCGCGTCAGCACCTGCCAGGCGGTGACGACATGGCCTTCGTCGCCGCCTTCGATATCGGGCACATGGGGCCGGGCGCCGGTCGCCACGATCACCGTCTCGGCGCTCTCGGCTTTTGCCAGCTCGGTGGTCACCGGCGTCGACAGCCGCACCTCCACACCGGCGAGCTCCATCTCGCGGGCCAGATTGGTGACGATGCCGCCGAACTCCGCCCGGTTCGGGAGCTGCTGGGCGAGCAGTGCCTGGCCGCCCAGACGTTCGCTCGCCTCGCACAAGGTCACGCGATGGCCCCGCTCGGCGGCGACGGCGGCGGCCTTCATGCCGGCCGGCCCGCCGCCCGCGACGATGACGCGGCGCGGCTTTTCGGCCGCCCGGCGCGTGCCGTACTGAAGTTCGCGCCCGGTCTCGGGATGCTGAATGCAGGAGATCGGCGTCCCCAGCGTCACGTGGCCGATGCAGGCCTGGTTACAGGCGATGCACGCGCGGATGTCGTCGACGCGGCCGTCGCGCGCCTTGTTCGCCATCTCGGGATCGCAGATCTGGGCGCGCGTCATGCCGATCAGATCGGCCTCGCCCGCCGCCAGCGCCGCCTCGGCGAGCTGGGGTTGGTTGAAACGGCCGGCGAGCAGGATGGGCGTGCGTACGCTGCGCTTCACCGTGGCGCCTGCCTCGCGCATGTAGCCCGCGTCGATCATCATGGGTGGCGCGATATGCGGCGACGAGCCGCTGGTCGCCGACGAGCCATAGGCGATGTTCATGTAGTCCATCAGGTTCTCGGCCTCGAGCGCTTCGAGCGCCGCCATCGCTTCGTCCGGCTTCAGACCGATGTGGTCCTTCTCGTCGAGCGAGATGCGCAAGCCGACAATGGTGCCGGCGGGCAAGCGGCGGCGCAGCAGGCGTGCGATCTCCAGCAGGAAGCGCTGGCGGTTCTCCCGGCTGCCGCCCCAGCGGTCGGTGCGCTGGTTGACCAGCGGCGCCAGAAACTGCGCTGGCAAGTAACCGTGGCTCGCCACGATCTCGACGCCGTCATAACCGGCCTCGACCATGCGCTCGGCCGACGCGGCGTATCCCTCGATGATGTCCTCGATCAGGTCTTCCGTGAGGGCCCGGGTCGTCGCGAAGTAACGCTCGTGATTAAGCGACGACGGCGCCCAGGCAACGGTGCGGGTGCCGTAGGAATCGGTGCCCAGCACCTCGGCGCCTGGATGGAAGAGCTGGCCGAACACCCGCGCGCCGTGTTCGTGCACCGCCGCGGTGATGCGTTTCAGGCCGGGCAGCGCCTCGTCGCGGCACGCGAAGATCATGACCTCGTTGAAGTAAGCGGTCTCGTGCACCGACATGGCCTCGGTGATGATCAGCCCCGCACCGCCTTTCGCACGCGCCTCGTGATAGGCGACCAAGGCATCGTTCGGCAGGCCGCCCGTGACGATGAGCGTCTGGTGACCGGTCGAGAAGATCCGGTTGCGGAACGCGACGCCCTTGATCTCGAACGGACTGAACAGGTGGGGAAAGGCTGCCATGGTCGATCGTCCTATCGTCGCGGCGGGTCCCGCAAGGAACGCCCGATCCTGCAGCGCACCCCGTCAGGGGTCAAACGTCGGCGGCGCGACCCGGCCGGTCCCCAGCGCTTGCACCAGCGCACCGTCGGCATCGCTTCATCCGGGCGCATGGTGTAGGGAGGTGTCGACACGCGGCATCACTCGGTCGGGACGGACACGACAGTGGAACGGGGAAGTTTCGGTTCAAGGCTTGGTTTTGTTCTGGCCGCCGCCGGTTCGGCGGTCGGCATCGGCAACATATGGAAGTTCCCGTACATGACGGGCGAGCACGGCGGCGCCGTCTTTCTGCTGCTCTATCTCGCGCTGATGTTCTCGATCGGTCTTGCGGTCATGCTCGCCGAGATGGTGATCGGCCGGGCCGGCCAGCGCGATCAGGTCGGCGCCTACAAACGCCTCAAGGGCGGCGCCTGGCCCCTGGTCGGCTATCTGGGGATCGTGACCGGGTTCCTGCTCTTGTCGTTCTTCAGTGTCGTCGCCGGTTGGACCATCGCCTACGCGGTCAAGGCGATCAGCGGCGACTTGACCGGCAGTTCCCCGGAAGCGCTTGGCGGGTTGTTCGAGAACTTTGTCGCCCAACCCTGGCAACCGATCGCGTACCAGGGGCTCTTCATGGCGGCGACCGTCGCCATCGTCGTCGGCGGTATCCACAAGGGCATCGAGCGCTGGTGCAAACTTCTGATGCCGGCGCTGTTCGTGATCCTGCTGGTGCTTGTCGTGCGCTCGCTGACCCTGCCCGGCGCCGCGGACGGCATCGCCTTTTTCCTCTATCCGGATTTCAGCGAGATTACCGGGGAGACGTTCAACGCGGCTCTTGCCCAAGCGTTCTTCTCGCTGTCGCTCGGCATGGGCGTCATCATCACCTATGGCTCCTATCTCGGCCGCAAGGAGAGCCTGCCCGGCGCGGCGCTTTGGGTCACCTCGCTCGACGCGCTGGTCGCGGTTCTCGCCGGCTTTCTCATCATGCCGGCGGTCTTTTCGTTCGGTTTCGATGTGGCGTCGGGCCCCGGCCTCTCGTTCATCACGTTGCCGGCGGTCTTCGCCGCCATGCCGTTCGGTCAGGTGTTCGCGGTGCTGTTCTTCGTCTTGCTGGCCATCGCGGCGCTGACGTCGTCGGTTTCCGTGCTCGAGATCGTCGTCGCCTACTTCGTCGACGAGCACAAGATCCCCAGGGCCCGCGCGGCATCGATCTACGGGTTCATCATCTTCGTGATCGGCGTGCCGTCATCGCTCTCGCTCGGCATATGGGGCGACATCACCATTGACGACAAGATAATTTTCGACTTCGTCGACTATCTGGTGACCCACCTGATGCTGCCGATCGGCGGTTTCTTCATCGCGATCTTCGTCGGCTGGGTGATCTACCCGAAGGCCGTGGCGGAGGTAACCGACCAGGGTGAGCGCCCGTTTCCCCTGATGCCATTCTGGGGCTTCACCTGCCGCTATCTGGCGCCGATCGCGATCTTCTGGATCCTGGTGAGCGGCCTTTAGAGCGGATCACGGTGAGGTGGAACCGCTTAACGATTCCACCTCACCATGTGAATCCGCTTTCCATCTATGCGTAGAGCAAACTTCACGTTTCGGATTGGCGTCACCCAAAACGACCGCGCTCTACGGCTCGATGCAGTCGTAGATATAGACCTTGACCGTATGCCAATGCTTCGCATCGCTTATGCATTGGACATAGCCGTGAGTCTTATTCCAAGATTGACAAGTGATACCGACTTCCGGCGATGTTGCGGTTGCGTACCAGGACTGGTGGTCGTTCCATGCCTGGTTCCAGCAGGTGACGTAAATGTACGTGTATCCATGGCCGACCGTCGTATCCTGATCGCAGTTGGTGCAATCGAAGTTCATGTGCTGGTCTGGTTTACGCTCCCCCACCTCACTGTTTTCATCCACCTCATCGCTTGCAACGGCGCCGCTAGCAACGCCGACCAACAGGCCTGCGGTTAGCGCCAAGATTCCTGCGGTTCTGGCAATCAACACGGGCATCCTCTGTCTCCCTTAAGAACTTCCGGCCACGCGTCACGCCCAAGATGCGGACGACGAAGCCGTTATCGACAGTGGTCGTTTCGGACTGGCGTCATCCCAAACGATCTTGCTCTACTACTGGGTGCACTTGTGCATCGTGACCTTGACCGTATGCGCATCCTTCGCACTGCTTATGCATTGGAAATAGCCGTGGTTGTAATCCCAAGGCTCACAATGGACATCGACATCCGGCGATGATCCTTCTGCGTACCAGTCTTCGTAGCCAGTCTCTGACTGGCCGTAGCAGGTGGCGTAAATGTACGTGTATCCATGGTCGACCGTCGTATCGTGCGTGCATTTCTCGCACTCGAAGTCCATGTGCTGGTCTGGGTTACGCTGCCCCACCTCTTCATCACTTGCGGCGGCGGCGCCAGCAGCGCCGACGAACAGGCCAACGGTTACCGCAAAGATTCCTGCGGTTCTTGCAATCAACACAGGCATCCTCTGTCTCCCTTAAGAGTTTCCGGCCACGCGTCACGCCCAAGTTGCGGACGACGAAGCCGTTGTGGACGGTAGCGCTCGGAACACCATAAAGCGGTGCACAGGCAGACTACCAACCCGTCTTGGTTGTCTCAACTGTCGATGGTTGGAAGCTTTCGCCGCAAGGTGCCTGAGCATTTCTCGCGGTGATAACGGTTGGCGATGCCGTCATAGATACGCCGGCAACCCGCACTTCGCCTGCGGCAAGGCGTCTGCCGTACGGACCGCGCCTTCGCCACAGACATCGCGATGCACGTTGATGACCTGCCTTACGGCAAACGCCGCCATGTCTTCGGCCTGTTGGGGGTCGCGGACGCGCGCGGCCGGCACCCCCACAAGCAGACGGGAACATCGATACGCGACCGATCAGCGTCGTTCGCGCCGAGACTACGGCTGGGAGCAGCTGTATATCGTGACCTTGACCGTATGCGCATGCTTCGTATCGCTCACGCAATTGATACTACCGGTGCTCTTATCCCAATATTGACAAGTGACACCGACTTCCGGCGATGTTCCCTCGGCGCTCCAGTGCGCGGTGTTACTCCATAACTGGCCGTAGCAGGTGGCGTAAATGTACGTATAGCCATGGTCGACCGTCGTATCATGCGTGCATGAGCTGCAGTCGAAGTTCATGTGCTGGTCTGGGTTACGCTTCCCCAACTCCTCATCACTTGCAACGGCGCCGCAAGCAACGCCGACGAACAGGCCTACGGTTAGCGCAAATACGCCTGCGGTTCTGGCAATCAAGACGGGCATCCTTTGTCTCCCTTAAGAAACTCCGGCCACGCGTCACGCCCAAGTTGCGGACGACGAAGCCGTTAGGGACGGTGGCCGCTCGGGACACCATAGAGTGCTGCGCAAGTAGACTACTCACCCGTTTTAGTTGTCACAACTGTCGATGATTGGAAGCTTCCGCCGCACGCTGCCCGAGCAAGTCTCACGGGGATAACGGCTGGCGATGCCGTCACAGGTAAGCCGGCAGCCCGAACTTCGCTTGCAGCATGGCGTCTGCCGTATGGACGGCGCCCTCGACCCAACCCTGGGCGATGGACCAGGCCTCGCCACAGACATGGAGATTGGGCATCGGCTCTTGCATGTAGGCGATGGTCTCGTCGGCATCGGCCCCGATGGACCACAGGTGATAGGCCGCGCCCCAGGGTTCGAGCCCCCAGTTCATGTGGGTGGCGGCATAGGGCTCGCTGACCACGCCGGGGCCGTGCAGCACCTTCAATTGGCGCATGGTCTCCTCCACCAGCAGGCGCGACGCCGGCAGCCTTTGTGCCATGGAGGCCGCCAAAGGCTGACCGTCCGGGCCTTGCGCCCCGGCGAGCCAGTCGAGATCGCCATAATGCGGGCCAGTCGACAGACTCTCCCAGAAGGAGATCGCCCGGCCGTCGTGGTAGCTCGCCATCATCAGGCCATGGCCGCTCTCCGGGTCCTTTCCCCAGTAATAGGACTGACGCAAGGGCAGGTCGGTAATCGCCCGGCCGGTGGTAATGCCCAGCTTCTCCCACCAGGCATCCCTGAAGGCGAGGTGGACCTTGGAGAGCGGTATCGACTGCACCGTGGCCAGGGCCGCGCGGAAGTCGGCGTCGCGCAGCGGGTCGCTGTCGGCATCCAGCCGCTCGATCGCCAAGCGCGGCAGGGCGAGGATAACCTGGTCGGCGGTCACCCTGAGCGCGCCGTCCGGGGTCTGGAAGTCCAGGACCCAGGTTTCGTCGTCGCGCCGATACAGGCTCCGCAACTGATGCTCCAGATGCATGCCGCCACCCAGGCGATGCACCTCTGCTGCCAGGGCATGGGGCACCCGCTCGTACCCGCCCTTCAAGGAGTGGTAGCTGATGCCCGGACGGAAGTCGGCGTTGAACCACTGCACGATCGTGCTGAGGTTCCAGTTCCTGACCGGCGTGTAGTAGCCCAGGCTGTCGGCGATGAAGTTGTAGGCCTCCTTGCTGCGGTTCTCGAGGATGTACTGCCAGAGGCCGCGGTCGATCTGTCCTCTGTCATGCACGTCATGACGATACCGCTCCAAGATATCGACCAGGAGGTTCTTGCCGGAGCGCAGGACATCGGCTTCCTCGGGTTCCAAGAGATAAGGCAGCTTCTCGGGATCATCGAGGCTCGTAAGTTTCTTGCCCCGCAGGTGCCAGAACTTCGTCGGATAATCGAACGGGCCGAGCTGGTCGGTGCCGATGTACTGATCGATCAGCTTCAGGAGGTTCTTGTCGAGGTGCGTGAAGCGCATGCCGCCGACCTCGGCGACCATCCCGCCAAGGCCCGGGATCTTCACCGAGAGCAAGCGTCCGCCGAAGCGGTCGGTGCTTTCGAACAAAGCCACGTCCTGCTGGCCCGCTTGGCGCAGACGCATCGCCGCGAAGAGTCCGGCCACACCGCCGCCGACGACGGCGACCGGGACATGGGCCGGTGATGTTTGCCCGAAGACCATGCGCGGCCCGGCCAACAGCGATCCGCCGGCGGCGGACACAAGACCCAAGACATGGCGCCTTGTGTGTTTGATCATAGAAAGGCCTCCCTAACAGTTGGCATCGCTAGCCGGAATGGCGGCGATGCTTCTTTTTTTCGTCACTTCTGCAGCCGGAAGACTAGCGGCGGTGTGAAGCGAGTTCTATGCCGTTGAGATGGTTGTCTAATGACGGCTGGTGGCGACAATCAGGCATGCGCGAGATAGGTGCGCCGCGGCTGTTTGTACATGTGACGCGCCGGCGATGCCAGGGGCCATACTGCAAATGGGATGTCTGGAAGGGCCTTGGGTGGTGGGCGCACCTGGGAGCGAGGCCGCGACAAGGCGCGAAGCGGCTTGGCGGGTCGAGCCAGGGACCCGGTGATCGCATTCGATGTCGGAAAAGAGCCTTGGGTGGTGGGCGCACCTGGGAGCGAGGCCGCGACAAGGCGCGAAGCGGCTTGGCGGGTCGAGCCAGGGACCCGGTGATCACATTCGATGTTCGGAAGCCTTGGGTGGTGGGCGCACCTGGGATTGAACCAGGGACCCCTACGATGTCAACGTAGTGCTCTCCCGCTGAGCTATGCGCCCACACCAAGGGGCGACGGTCTTACCGCCGCTGGCGCGATTTTGCAACAGGTTCGCTGGGCCTTGACCAAAGGTATGAAACGAGGGTCCTTAGCCCTTCCTTGCCGATAAGAGACCGCAACAAGATATCTAGTCTCCTGCATGCCGGGCTTGACCCGGCATCCATGAACACGGGCCGGCGCGACAAAGGCACAGACGGTGTTCATGGACCCCGGCTCAAGGCCGGGGCGCGACGGCAGTGTGGGAGGTGTCAGTCCTCACCGCCGGCGACCACCTCGACCGGTTCGCCGGCATAGGTGAACGGCACCTTGTCGGTGATGGTAAGGCCGTAGCCGTCGATGTGACGGTACTTCGCCGGATTGTTGGTCAGGATGCGGATGCTGCGCAAGCCGAGGTCATAGAGGATCTGCGCGCCGGTGCCGTATTGGCGCCAGTCGCCGGCGTCCAATTTGTCGGCGGCGCTTTCGTCGCCTTGGGCATAGATACGCTTGCGGTTGATGCCGAGGCCCCAGCCTTCGGAACCGCGCAGATAGATCAGGACGCCAGCCGGTTCCGCCGCCAGGCGCTCCAGCGCTAGATCGACCAGGCTCCGGCCGCTGCCGCGCACCGAACCGAACACATCGTCGACGACCGAGGCCGAATGCACGCGCACCAGCACGTCGTCATGGCGTTTCAGGTCGCCGTGCACGATCGCCAGATGTTCGGTGTTGTCGACAAGCGAACGGTAGATGCGCGCCTCGAACGGTCCGTGGCGGGTATCGAACGGTTTGGTCTCGACCAGTTCGACCAGCTTCTCGTTGCGCCGGCGATAGGCGATCAGGTCCTCGATCGAAATCAGCAGCAGATCGTACTGCGCGGCAAACGCGATCAGTTCGGGCAGGCGCTGCATGGTGCCGTCGTCGTTGACGATCTCGCAGATCGCGCCCGCCGGATAACAACCGGCGAGCCGCGCCAGGTCGACCGCGGCCTCCGTATGACCCGCGCGCGTCAGGACGCCGCCGTCGCGCGCCAGAAGCGGAAAGATGTGGCCGGGCTTGGCGAAGTCCGCCGCCGCGACCTCTCGGTTGTCGCCCTGGTCGGCCAGCGCGCGGATTGTCTTCGCCCGGTCGGCGGCGGAGATGCCTGTCGTCGTACCGTACTTATAGTCGACCGACACGGTGAAGGCGGTGCCATGGCTTTCGGTGTTGTGCTGCACCATCTGGGGCAGCTCCAGCTCGCCGACGCGCTCGGCGTTCATCGGCACGCAGATGACGCCGGAGGTATGGCGCACCATGAAGGCGATCGCTTCCGGCGTCGCCCGGTCGGCCGCCATGATCAGGTCGCCCTCGTTCTCGCGCGTCTCGTCGTCGACGACGACGACCATCTTGCCGTCGGCAATGGCGCGGATTGCCTCGTCAATGGAGGCGAAGATCGGTTTCTCGCTCATGGCGGCCAATATGGGCACGGCACCGGGTCCAGGGCAAGCCCAAGGGCGATAGCCGGCAATAACGGTTGGAAAAGCTTGTAAGGGCCTTTGACACCCCCTGGGACTCCGCCGCCAAACTGCTATGATCGCCGCCCAACGCGCGCCGCCGCGCCAACCAGGAGGCACCCATGGCAACCAACGTTCCGCAGGACATCCAGGAAATCTGGCAGATGGACCTGGATCACGTGATCCACCCCTTCCAGGACTTCGAGAGCTTCAAGGAGACGGGCTCCGACATCATGTCGAAGAGCGAGGGTTCTCACATCTTCGATGCCTACGGCAACAAGCTGCTCGACGGCTGCGCCGGCCTGTGGTGCGTGAACATCGGCTATGGCCGCAAGGAGATGGCCGCGGCGATCGCCGAGCAGGTCGTCGACCTCGCCTATTATTCGACCTTCGGCCAATTGACCACGCCGCCGACCGCGAAGTTCGCCGCCAAGCTCGCCGAATACGCGCCGGGCAAGCTGAACCACATCATGTACAGCACCGGCGGTTCGATGGCGAACGACACCGCCATCCGCATGGTCCACTACTATTGGAACGCCAAGGGCCAGCCCAACCGCAAGAAGATCATCAGCCGGGTCGATGCCTATCACGGTATGACCTATCTGGCGGCGGGCCTGACCGGCATCGAGTTCGACCGCATCGGTTTCGACCAGGAAGAGGAGATCATCCACCATGTCTCCGTGCCCAATGTCTACCGTCCGCGCGACGGCATGAGCCCTGAGGAACTCTGCGACTTCCTGGTCCAGGAGCTCGACGACAAGATCCAGGAGCTGGGACCGGAGAACGTCGCCGCCTTCATCGCCGAGCCGATCATGGGCGCCGGCGGCGTCTTGGTGCCGCCGGAGGGTTATCACAAGCGCACCCAGGACGTGTGCCGCAAGTACGGCGTCCTCACCATCTCCGACGAGGTCGTCACCGGCTTCGGCCGCCTGGGCCACATCTTCGCGTCGGAACCGGTGTTTGGTCTGACGCCCGACATCATCACCTCGGCCAAGGGCATCTCGTCCGGTTACCTGCCGCTGGCCGCGACCATCGTCACCGACGAGATCTACGACACCATCTCCGCGCCACGCGAGGACGGCGGTATCTATTCGACCGGCTTCACCTATGCCGGCCATCCGGTGTGTTGCGCCGCCGGGCTTAAGAACCTCGAGATCATCGAGAACGAGGATATCTGCGGCCACGTCCTGAAAGTGGGCCCCTACTTCGAGGAGCAGCTCAAGACGCTGATGGATCTGCCGCTGGTCGGTGACGTGCGCGGCAAGTGTTTCATGATGTGCGTCGAGAACGTCGGCAACAAGGAGACCAAGGAAATCCTGCCGCCCGAAGCGCGCGTCGGCGACCGCATCGCCAAGCACGCCCAGGAACGCGGCGCCCTGGTCCGCCCGATCGGCCACCTGAACGTCCTCTCGCCGCCGTTGATCATGACCACCGACGAGATCGACTTCCTGGTCTCGACGCTCCGCGCCTCGATCGAGGCGACCCAGGACGACCTGACCCGCGAAGGCATCTGGAAGGGCTGAGCGGGCATCAGAGGACCATCCTGGCGGCGGCGCGGCGAGAGCTGCGCCGCCGTCTCCGTTTTGTGACGACAATGTTACAAAGCCTGCCGCGGCATCCAATTTCGCTGCCGCTTCGAATAAGATCCATGACGCGGGCGTTGGCGCCGCGCGCTGGCGTGCGCGCGGTCCACGACGGGGCAACAGCCGGGAGCCCGCGACAACAAACGGGGAGGCATTTCGATCATGGCAGCTGGAGAGGTAACGGTGCTCGGTCTGGGCCGCATGGGGGCGGCACTCGCCAAAGCGTTTCACGACG
>JANQGO010000122.1 GCA_028277285.1 Alphaproteobacteria bacterium
GCCCGGCTGCCAGGACGTCAGGTCGCGGTAGCCCTTCTCGCGCACGGTGGCCGGTGTCTCGTCCAGGATGAAGTACTCGTACTCGAAGCCGGCCTTGACCGAGCAACCCATGTCCGCGGCCTTGTCCAGTTGGCGCCGCAACAGGTTGCGCGGCGCCAGCTCGCCAATCTCCTCGCTGAACTCGGCAACAAACACCGCCTCACCGTCGGCGAACGGGAACAGCCGTCCGCTTGCCGGATCGATCGGCGCCGGGACGTCGGCCCAATCCCCCTGTCCGAAGGGTAGCTCCGCGGTATCCCACTGGTAGAGCACCTTGCAGAACTCGTAGCCCGACCGCAGCAGCTTCAGGAACTTCGCGCTGTCGACCCGCTTGACCCGGAAGCGCGCATCGATATCGAAGATGCCGATATGGACGGCGCGAATGCCGTGCGCCTCCAGGGCCGCCGCCACGTCATCGGCGTGACGGCAGCCGGCAAAAGGATTGTTGCTCATAAGGGTTGGAAGCTCGCGGTTAAGATTTGGCGGACCCGAACATCCACGATTCCGGATCAGGCACGGCCTCGCCGTTCTGCAGCCACATGATGCCTTTGACACACCGGATGATGTACCAGATGGCCACCAGGATCAGCACGATGATGCCGATGAAAACGAATGTTAGCGCTATGCCGATGATCCAACCGACGAGCGACATCCAAAACGTCCGGATCTGGAACTGATAGTGGCTTTCGATGAAGGCCGATGAATTGCCTTTCTGGACATAGGCCATAATCACACCGATCAGCGCCGTAATGCCCACGACAAACGCGGCGAGATAGAGAATATAGATAATCAGCGGCATACCTGTGTCGTCGGCCTTTTTGGTCGGCAGGTTGTCGCCCGATTGGGCAGATGGATCAGACATTCAATTCCCCCTTCTGTGGTGTGCGGGCCGCGCTGCAATCTCTTTGCCCCCGGGCCCGCATCGGGCGCATCATACCGTGTCATGGAAGACATGAACATCGACGGGCTGCGCCAAAAACTTGAGGCCCGCCGTGCCGAATTGCTGGCCGATGAGGCGGCCACGGCCGGCGACCGGGCGCCGGTCGAGCTGGATCAGCAGAGCGTCGGGCGCCTATCGCGCATGGACGCGCTACAGGTCCAGGCCATGGCCGAAGCTCAGGCGGACCGGCGCAAGGCGGAGCTTCGCCGTATCGACGAGGCGATGGCGCGGCTGGAGACCGGCGAATACGGTTACTGCGTCTCCTGCGGCGAAGAGATCGCGCCGAAACGGCTGGAACTGGACCCGGCGGCCGCGGTTTGCGTACGGTGCGCCAGCGGATCGAGTTAGTCAGGCCCTCTCCAACCGAGAGTATGGGACAGGCGCCTTGAACACGCGTCTTTGATGCCGCGCGGCCCATTCTTGCCATGATTCGTCATAATTGTCGGGTTTGACCTGACGACACGGCGGAATTCTGTCCTAAGATAAGATTACGCCGAGTCGTCCACAAACCGCCGCCCCCTTTAAGACGGCAAAGAAACAAGGGCAACCGGCCCAAACGAGGCAAACACGATCTTGGAGAGCCATACATGCACTTCCTTCGCAAACCCAATGTGGAGAAGCTTCAGAACGATCTGATCCACGGCCGTATCGGTCGGCGCGCTTTCCTCGGCGCGGCGGCGGCGGCCGGTGTTGTTCCGCTGACCCGCTCTATGACGACCGGCGCCCAGGCCGCCGGCAACATCAACTACTTCACCTGGTCCGGTTACGAGGTGCCGGAGCTGCATCAGCAATTCATCGACAAGTACGGCGAATCGCCGCACTGGTCGGTCTTCGCATCGGCCGAGGACGGCCTGCAGAAGATCCGCGCCGGTTTCTCGCCGGATCTGGCGCATCCGTGCATCGACAATGTGCAGAAGTGGCACAACGCCGGCATCCTGGCGCCGATCGATACGTCGCGCCTGCAGTACTGGGACGATGTCTTCCCGTCGCTGCAGACCATGAACGGTGCGGCGATCGACGGCGACCTGCTGATGGTCATCACCGATTTCGGTCTGTCGTCGATTATCTACCGGACCGACATCTACGAAGGCGAAGAGACATGGGAGATGCTGTTCGACGAGCGCTATGCCGGCCGCATTTGCGCCCGCGGCACCTATGTCAACCTCTCTATCGCGCTCAAGATCTTGGGTTATGACGTTTTCAACCCGACCGACGAGCAACTGGCCGAGGCCGGCGACATGGCGCGCGCGCAACGCGAGCTCGTGCGTTTCTACTGGGAAAGCCAGACCGACATGGAACAGGCGATCGCCAGCGGCGAGTGCGTCGCCGGTTACGCCTGGAACGAGGCCCTGGTCAACCTGACTGAGGAAGGCGTTCCGGTGGCCTTTGCCGCGCCCAAGGAAGGCGCGTTCGGCTGGGCCTGCGGCCTGGTGCGCTTGAACAACGGTGAAGGCGACGAGCAGATGGTCTACGACTTCATCGACGCGTGGCTGGCGCCGGAGGCCGGTAAGTTCCTGATCGAAGCCTATGGCTATGGTCACGGTAACCAGGAGTCGTTCAAGCTGGCCGACCCCGAGGTCGTCATCGCGCTTGGTTACGACGACCCTGAGGCACTGATGTCGGGCACGACCTTCTTCATCACACCCGATCCCGAGCAGGACGCCAAGCAGCTCCAGCTCTGGGAGGACATCCAGGTCGGCCTCTAGTCTTATCAAGAGGGCATCCGTCAGGGGCGCGGCGAGCGATCGCCGCGCCCCTTCTTGTTGGCGCGCCGGAAACAGGTAACAGTGCGGGCCATCACGACGTAACGAAAGACAATCATGAGAGCAGCCGTTATCGAGGAACAGGGCGCGGTCGAAAACCTGGTCTACCGCGACTGGCCGGATCCGGAGATCGCGCCCGACGAGGTCTTGATGCGGGTCAAGGCCTGTGCCCTCAACTACCTTGACCTGGAGGTCCGGCGCGGCATGCCGGGCTTCCCCATCGAGACACCCTTCATTTCCGGCGGCGACATGGCCGGCGTCGTCGAGGCGGTCGGCGCGGATGTCACGCGCTTCATGCCCGGCGAGCGCATCGTCTTCAACCCGTTCGGGCGCGACGGCATGATGGGCGAGGACTGCCAGGGCGGTCTCGCCGAACTGGCCAAAGCGCCGGAAAGTCAGGTTATCGCGCTGCCCGACGCCGTCAGCTTCGAGCAGGCCGCCGCACTGCCGGTCGGTTACGGCACGGCACACCGCATCATGTTCGACCGTGCCCACGTCAAGGCCGGCGAGCTCGTCTTGATCCTGGGTGCGGCAGGCGGGGTGGGCACCGGCTGCCTGCAGATCGCCAAGGCGATTGGTGCCAAGACCATCTGCACATCGTCATCGAAAGACAATCTCGAGAAACTGACGGCACTCGGCGCCGACCATGTGATCAACACGGCCGAACAGGACTTCAGCCGCGAGGCCTGGGCGATCTCCGGCAAGCAAGGCATCAATGTCTGCGTCAACTATATCGGCGGCGAGACCTGGGTTCCGGCGCTTCGCGCCATGGCGCAGGACGGCCGGGTGGTGACGTGCGGCGCCTCGGCCGGTTTCGATCCGCAAACCGACATCCGCTACATTTGGACGCGCGAACTGCGCATCCTCGGCGCCAACGGCTGGACCGACGAGGGCATCGTCTGGCTCTTGAACAAGGTCGCGGCCGGCGATATCGAACCGGTGATCGACTCGGTCTTCCCGCTGAGCGAGATCCAGGCCGCCGAAACGAAACTCGAATCTCGCGATGTCTTCGGAAAGGTGGTGCTGAACCCATGACCGGCAAGATCGATGTGGAGAGGTTGTGGCGCGGCTGGCAACGCGGGCCGTTCAACGAGTTCCTGGCCATGGAACTCGACACCTGGGACGCGGCCAAGGGCGAGGTCACGTTCCGCTTGCCGTTCAAGCACGGCTACAAACGTACCGCGCACGAGGAAGGTTATCACGGCGGCGTGCTGGCCAGCGTGATTGACATCGCCGGCGACTTCGCGCTCGCCATCAAGACCGACAAGCTGGGCTTTCCCACGATCGACCTGCGTGTCGACTTTCTGCGCATGGCCGGCGACGGCGACCTCACGATCACAGCCCGCACGGTCAAGGCCGGCCGCACCATCGGCGTCGCCGATATCGAGGTCACCGACGCCCGTGACCGTCTTTGCGCGGTCGGGCGCGGCACCTACGCGACAAGTGCGGGCTGATCGACTGCGCTATGTGCGAAACACAAGAAGGGCGCCGTCGGCGTCATCGGGACCGATCCATATACCACCGCCGGCCGCCTCTGTCTTGATGCCCTGGCTGGATGCCCGTTCCTCGATCGCTTGGGGATCGGCAACGGTAAACGTCACCGCGACCACCCATGGCAGCACCGGCGGCACGATGCCAGCGAAGGGCCTGCCAAGTCCTTCGGCGGCCACGACATCGATCGTGCCGCGCGCCAAGACGAAGCGATGACCGTCTTCTGATTCGGTTCCCGTTACACCGGAGACGGCGGCGACACGCCGCGCCGTGGCCTCGGGATCGCTCGCGACGAGGGTGACGCCGGCCAGGCCCGTGACGCCGTTGGGATGGTCGAGCAGGTCCGCCTGCCACAAGACGTCGGGCGTATGGTGCTGACAGAAGAAGAAATCGGCTTCGGGAAACCACGCCGGATCGACTTGGGTGATGTGGAACCGTCCCTCCCGGGCGCTGTCGCCGTGGGGAACCTGGCGCGCAATCCCGTAAGGCTCGTCGATTGCGACACCGCGCGACACCGCCTCGTCATAAGCGTTCTGGCTGTCATCGGTTCCCAAGGCGATCAGATGAAGGCCGGTGTAACGGGCCAATGCGGCCTTCAGATGGTCGTGGTAGAGCGCAGGGTCGGTGATGCCGATCAGCTCGAAGTAACCGTCACGAAACATCGCGCAGTGATTGCCGGTGCCCCACGGTCCGTCGTCACCGCTATGGCTTGATCGCGGCGTCAGGTTGAAACCGAGCCGGCGATAGACCGCGGCGGCGCGGTCCAGGTCATCGGTCGCGAGCGCGACGTGATCGAGCCAGGGAGTGGTCATCAGCCGCCGATAACCTCGCCGAACCTCTCGCGCGCCTGTTCCTGCACGATCAGCCGGTCGATCTTGCCGGGGCCGTTGAGCGGCATCGCATCGACCACCGCGACGTGCCGGGGATGGGCGTAGGCCGGGCCGTTTTCCAGGCAGTAGGTTTTGATCGCCTGTTCGTCGAGCGCACTGTCCGGCGTCACCGTCACGAACGCGACCGGCGCCTCGCCCTTGACCTTGTGCGTCAGCGGCACGACCGACGCCTCGGTGATCTCCGGGTGCGCCAGCAGCAGGTTCTCGACTTCCTTGGGATAGATGTTCTCGCCGCCGCAATTGAACATGTCGTCGGTGCGTCCCATGAAGAAATAGAAGCCGTCCTCGTCCTTGCGGAAGAGATCGCCGGTCTTGAGCCAACCGTCGACGATCTTCTCCTCGTTGACGTCCGGACGTTTGTAATAGCCGGGCGTCACGCCAGGGTTCTTGACCCAGAGTTCGCCGTAGCTCTCGTCGTCCCTGCCGTCGGCGCCGACCAGCTTGACCTCGCCTTCGGGCAGCACCTTGCCGCAGCTGCCCGGCCGCATCGGCGACCCGTCGGCGGGCGCGGCAATCGGCACCGGCCCGCCCTCGGTCAGGCCATAGGTCTCGATGCATCTGACGCCGAACGCCTCTTCAATCTGATGCAGCAGCTCCGGCGGCACCGGCGCCGAGCCGACCGAAAGACCCTTCAGCGCCGACCAGTCGAGGCTGGCGATCAGATCCTTTTCCTGAAGCAGCGCCGTATAGACCGCGGGCACGCCACCGGTATTGGTGCAACGGTAATCGCTGAGCGCGCGCAGGAACCGTTTGGGTTCGAAGTTCTCCAGGATGACGACCGAACCGCCGACGTGCAGCAGCGGCTTGAAGGCGCCGGCCATGGCGTTCTTGTGGTACATCGGCACGGCGGCGAGCGCCCGGTTGTCGGTCTTCTCAGGCCAGAACTTCTGAAACACGTGGATGCCCCAAAGCTGGCCCTCATGGGTCAAGACCACGCCCTTGGGCCGCCCGGTCGAACCCGACGTGTAGGGCTGGAAGGACGGGTGGTCGCCCGACAAGTCCGGCGGATCGAACGATGCCGGTTCAGCCATCAGCAGGTCTTCGTAGGGCTGCCATCCCGCCGGCACCGGGTCAAAGGCGACCAGCGGCCTAAGCCCGGCCTGCTCAACCACGTCGACGACAAACCGGTTCGCGCCGGGCTCGACGATCGCGGCGACCGCGTCGCTGTCCTCGACCGTGAACGCGAGAACGTCTGCGCCCAGCTTGGTGTTCAGCGTGACCGGTACGACACCAGCGCGCATGGCGCCATACATGATCTCGATGAACTCGAACCGGTTGCCGACGCACATGGCGAGCCGGTCGCCCGGTTTCAGACCCATGGTCCGTGTCAGCGACGCGAAGCGGTTGAGCCGTCCCTCCAGTTCGCGATAGGTGACCTCGCGCGGCTCGTCGCAGGTCAGGTCAATCATCGCGATCTTGTCGGGAAACGCGAGGGCGGCCTCGTGACTGAAGTAGCCGAGATTACCGGCACGTCGTTGATCCATGGGGTGTCCTATGTTGTGAACTCACGGGGATAGAGCGCGCGCAGCCCATCGACAAGTTCGTTTGTCATGGCCTGAAGCGCCGCCTCACCCTTTTCGACCGTCGCCAGGGTCGGGTCGCCGCGCGCGCCGGTCTCGCTGTGGTCGATATCGCCGTCCGGGTCGTCGCGGAAGATTTGTGGGCGGAAGAAAACCGTGTCGGGCGCCTCGCGCATGTTGCCGTCGTCACGCCGCGCACGGCCGAGGCGTACCAGTTCCGGCGCGATCGAGAGGATCATCGATGTCTCCTCCTCATCCGCATGGCCGTCGACATCGTGCTCCATCAGATGGGCGGCCGCCGCACCCATGCGAGCGATATCGGCGACCGCGACCCTGACGCCGGTGGTCTGGTAGAGCTCGCGCACCACCGTGTGTAGGACGGCCTGTGTCGGGATGCCGGTGTTGATCAGCGCAATGCGGCTGGCGCCCTGTTCAATCAAGCCGGACAGCAGATCGGTGACCAGTGCGGCGAACGTCTCCGGCCTCAGATGCTGGCTGCCGGGATAGTGGCGGAAGGCCGGGTAGTAGCCGAACGGGATCACCGGCGCGATGAGCAGCGGCAGGACATCAGCAACCCGGCGCGCCAGTTCGCCCGCCAACAGCCAATCGGTCTTCATCGGCAGATGGGGGCCGTGCTCCTTGGCCATCGCGCCGATCGGCACGAGAACGACTTGCTTCGCCGCCAAGCGATCGCCGACCTCGGGCCAGGTCAGATCCTCGATCCAGGCACTATCAAGGGACTTGCTCATGGGGCTAGTCTAGACCGGCTTGAGTGGGGAACACACACTGTCCGACCGTCCCAACGTCCTGATCTTCTGCACCGACCAGCAGCGCGCCGACAGCCTGGGCTGCTATGGCAATACCCATGCGAAGACGCCGAACATCGATCGCCTGGCCGCGCGCGGTCTGCGTTTCGACGACCACCTGACGCCCAACCAGATCTGTTGCCCCAGCCGCGGCACCATGATCACCGGGCTCTATCCGCGCCATCACGGCATGACCACCAACGGCCGCACGCTGCATGACGGCCTTCCAACGTTGCCCGGCTTGTTGAGCGATGCGGGCTACACCACCCACGCGGTCGGCAAGCTGCATCTGCAGCCGATCATGGCCGATGTCTCCTACGGCTATCCGGAGTCCGTGCCGTTCTGGCAAGCCGGACACGGCGCGGATTGGAACGGCCCTTACTTCGGCTACCAGACCGTCGACTTCATGATCGGCGAGTCGCTCTTGGCGACGGAGGGCGGGCACCACGCGGCCTGGCTGCGCGCGTACCATCCGGATGTCGTTCCGCTTTATCAACCGGGCGCGGCGCTCGACGGGCCGCTGGCCGATCTCGACGAGGCCTGGACGGCGGCGGTACCGGATGACCTCCACTACAACACCTGGATCGCCGAGCGCGCCATCGACTTTCTGGACCGGACGGACGGCCCCTTCATGCTGTTCGTCTCCTCGCCCGATCCCCATCACCCGTTCAGCCCACCGCGTCCGTGGGCCGATCTGGTTGATCCGGCCGCCATGCCGGCGCCTGACGCAATCCCCGGTGAACTCGATCGGATGCCAAGCTATGTCCGCCAGCGGCTGCCCGCCGACTGGATCGACAACGACGCGCCGGCGGTCGAACAGGGCGGCATGACGACGACAGTCGATGTGTCGCCCGAAAGTTTGGCGCGTGCGATCGCGCTGACCCGCGGGATGGAAGCGCAGATCGATGCGTGTTTCGGCCGCGTGCTCGCCAAGCTCGACGAACGCGGCCTGAC
>JANQGO010000222.1 GCA_028277285.1 Alphaproteobacteria bacterium
TCGGCGCCACGGATATCATCAGCATTCACGTGCCCCTGACCGAGGAGACCCACGGCATGATCGGCCGGAACGCCATCGCCGCCATGCGGCCGGACACGATCCTGATCAACACCTCGCGCGGGCCGGTAGTCGACTTTGACGCGCTCTATGACGGTATGAAGGACGGTCCGGTCGGCTGCGCAGGCCTTGACGTCATGCCGGTCGAACCGCTCGACACCGGGCACCCGCTGATCAAGGCCTGGCTCGCCGGCGAGGCGTGGCTGGAAGACCGGCTGGTGATGACGCCGCACGCCGCCTTCTTCAGCCCCAACAGCATCGACGACATGCGCACCAAGGCCATCGACCTGATCTCCGACTATCTGGGCGGCGAGCCGCTGCGCAACTGCGTCAACGGCGATCTCCTGGCGCCTGAGGATCGGCGCTAGATCCGTCTCTTCACTCTGTCTGACCCAATCCCTGCATCAGGTCTTCCAGGCTCGGTACGTCGCCGGTTCCGGCACCGGGCGTCGTGAACGTCACGTCGTCCGGCACCGTGAAATGGACGTCATCGACCGCCGTGTCCGTATCGATGCTGAGAGCGGTCATGGTGAACATGCCGCCGCCGGCGGAGTTGCTGAGCGGCACGCCTTCCCACAGGCACATGGTGCCGCCGGCCATATCGAGATCCCAGACCTCGCAGTCCTGGCCGGCAACCGTGTCCGTGCCGACCATCTGACCGCCCATGTTCTGCATCATCGTCTGATTGATGTCCTCAAGCTCCTCTTCGGACATGTCGTAGGCGTTGGCCATCGGGTTGGCGATCTGCGTCCCCTGATTGGTCACGAGGTCGATATTGGTGACGGTCTCCGGCGTCGTGATGGTCCAGGACTTGGTTTCCTGGGTGATGCCCGAAACGGACAAGCTGAGATCCTGGTACTCCGCCTGCTCCCTGCCCCAGTCGCGCCAGTAGCGCGTCATGGTCCCGGTCTGCATGCCCTCGACGGTATACTCGACCGTCCCGTACTCCGTGGGATAGAAACCATCCTGCGCGGTGGCGGCGCCCCCCGGCATGCCCACCACGACCAGCGCCGAGAACAGCACGACTCCAAACCGTACGATCATCATCTTCCCCCCAACGTGATCCGACCGCGCTCACCCCGATATGTCGCATGCCATCGATCGCTCGACAATTCGGCTTTCGTGACCGCGGACTACCCGAAAGGGTGATCAAGACCCCGAGGTTGCCCAAGCCTTGGCGTCATACTTGACGAGGTCAAACCGCATGGATTGGTCCATGTAGTCGTGACCATGAACGATGACCGCGTCGTCACGAATAAGCACGACCGCGTAGGCCGGCGGTTCATGGCAGCCGGGAATGATGTCGCGCCGGTCGAAATGCAGGACCGTTTGATGCGCCGTCGCCCTTAGCGTCGAAAACGGGATGCCGTGCCAGGAGCCGCTGACCGGACGGTGCAGATGGCCGAAGAAGATATGCCGGATGCGCCCGGCATGGGGCAGCACGACGTCGGCGAATGCCGCCTGATCCTGCAGCCCGATTTGGTCCAGCCGCGGAATGCCGATATCGAAGGGCGGGTGATGCATGGCGATCATGACCGGACCTTCGGCCTTGGCGAGTTGGCCCGCGAGCCACCGGCAACGCCGCTCGCAGTACCGGCCTGCGGCGATGTGCGGCTCGTTGGTATCGAGCAGCAGCAGGGTCTGTCCGCCGGCCGTCAGGGCCTGCTGCACGAAGCCGTCCCCGTCGACCGGCGCCTCCGGAAAGGCCTGCCTGTAGATCGCCCGGTTGTCGTGGTTGCCGATCATGAGGTGCCAGGGAACCGTCAGGCGATCGAGATGGCGGCGCAGAGCGCCATAGGCCGCCGCCTCGCCCAGATCCGCGAGGTCGCCGGTGACGAGGCACAGGTCGGCATCGGCGTTCTCCGCGTTGACGCTGTCGACGAACGCCGCGAAGCGCTCTTCGGGATCAAGCCCGTAGAGCGACTCGCCCGGCGCGACGAGATGGGGATCGGTGACGTGGATGAGTTTCATGGTCAGCATTTCCGGCGTCGTATCGGGACAGTGGTCTTGGCCTGAGGGGTGGAGTTTATACGCGCGCTCTGGCGCCATCATGACATCGCAGGGCGTTCACATCACCGCGCTGCCGTGCCCGCCAGCAACCGCCGCTTCTTCTTGAGGGCGGCGGCCAGATAGTCCAGCAGGACGCGCACACGCGCGGTCTTGCGCAGATCCGGATGGGTCAGGAGCAACAGGTCGACGGCCATCCCGGGGATCGTCTTGCCGACACGCGACAGCCGGGGATCGACATCGCCCAAATAGCACGGCAGCACGGCAAGTCCGTGCCCGTCCGCGACGGCCGCCTGCATGGCGACCACGCTGTCGACCCTGAAGCGGCAGAGATCATCCAGGCCCTCAGCCGCCATCCAGGCCACGAGGTCGGGATAGTACATGGCCTCGTCGGGGCCGACCCACGGGGCATCGTGCATGTCGAATCGTCGGCCTCGTCCCGCGACGAAGTCCCGCGCGCCATACACGGCGTAAGCGATCGTGCCTGCCTTTCGTCCGATCAGAGCCTCGGCCTGCTCGTATGATGGGCGGATGGCGATATCGGCCTCGCGCTTGGTCAGGCTGCGAAGCTGGTTGGATAGCGAGACCTCCAGCGCGATGTCCTGCTGTTCGTCTTGAAACGCCCGGAAGATGGGCGAGAGGAATCCGATCAGAAACGAGTCGAGTGTCGCGACGCGCACGGTGCCTGACGGTCGGAGATCGCGGCCGACAACGCGGCGCTCGACATCCAGCACCTCGCGTTCGACAACCCGCGCGGCATCGGCGACCTCCTCGCCGGCCAGCGTCGGCGCATAGCCGGTGCGCGAACGCTCGAAGAGCGCAACACCCAATCGGTCCTCGACCCCGCCCAGTCGGCGGAACACGGTCGCGTGGCTGACGCCAAGACGCCGCCCGGCAGCCGACAGGCTACCCGACTCGGCGATGGCGAGAACAAGCCGGAGGTCGTCCCATGGGATCGTCATGTTCGTTCCTGCAAACCTAACTGTCAGTTTCTTGGGATTGCTGTTCATCAGTCAACAGGCCAACTAGGCGCCATGCAACTCGTATCAATCCCTTGGGGCCCGACTTCATGCACGCTCTGATCGTTTTCTGCCACCCGGAACCCGCTTCCTTCAACGCGACCTTGAAGAACGTCGCGCTGGAGGCATTGGCGGCACGGGGACACACGACCGAGGTCAGCGATCTGCACGCAGACGGCTTCGACCCGGTCGAAAAGGCCGAGCACTACGCACATCGCAAGGATGCGCTTGTGTTCGACGCGGCAAGCGAACAGCGCCACGCCAGTGAGACCGCCACGCTGCCGTCCGATACGCACCGCGAGATCGAGCGCTTGGAACGCGCCGATCTCGTGCTGCTGCAGTTTCCCCTATGGTGGCATGCCCAGCCTGCCATGCTGAAAGGCTGGTTCGACCGGGTCTTTATCAATGGCGGTCTTTACACCAGCACCATGCGCTACGACCGCGGCTACTTTCGCGGCAAGCACGCCATGTGCTCGGTGACGACCGGCGCGCCGGAAGCAGCGTTCGTCGGCAACGGCCGCGGCGGCGACATGGCGGTCATGCTGTGGCCGATCCAGTACTCGCTCTACTACATGGGCTTTTCCGTGCTGCCGCCCTTTATCGCCCACGGCGTCCAGTCCCAGGCGAACTTCGTCCGCCTGGAAGGGCGGCAGTTTGACGCGCACTTGGAGCGCCACCAGAGGGCTTTGTCCGAACGACTGGAACGCTGGCAGCAAACCAAACCCCTGCCCTTCCCGGGCTGGGCGGATTGGGATGAGGCCGGCCATGCCAAACCTGAGATGACGACTGGCAGCCGATGACCTTGTCGGGCATCATCCCGTCGACCAATGACGGGGAGTGTCGCCACCATGGCCGTGACCATCTTTCATAATCCGCGCTGCAGCAAGTCGCGCCAGACCCTGGCGCTTCTACAGGAGAACGGTATCGAGCCCGAGATCGTCGAGTACTTGAAGACGCCGCCGGATGCCGCCGCCCTTGACGGCATCCTGAAAATGCTGGGGCGGGAGCCGCGCGACGTCATGCGCAAGAAGGAAGCGCCCTATAAGGAGCTCGGGCTTGCCGACTCCGCGAAGTCGCGCGCGCAGCTGATCCAGGCAATGGTCGAGAACCCGGTCCTGATCGAACGCCCGATCGTGATCAAGGACGGCAAGAAGGCCGCGCTCGGACGACCGCCCGAACAGGTGCTGGAGATCCTCTAGGCGACGCGGTTCGGGGGGCAGGATCCGACATGGCGCGAAAGATCATCGTTATCGGCGGTGGCGTCATCGGCACCAGCATTGCGTGGCATCTGGCCAAGGCCGAGGCTGGCGACATCACGCTGGTCGAGCGCGACAAGCTGGGCGCAGGCACGACCTGGCACTCCGCCGGCAACATCACATGGATGGCGAACAGCGACCGTTCGATCCGCGCCGCCTTCGACACGCTCGACGAGGTCGCCAAGGAAGCCGAACAGGAAACCGGGTGGCTGCGCACGGGGCGCCTCTACCTTGCCCGTACGGCCCAATCACTCGCCTGGATGGAAGGCCAGGCACCGCTCGCCGAGGCGGCAGGTTTTGAATCGCGGTTGATCGAGCCGCGCGATGCCGTCGCGCTCAACCCGTTGATCGACCCGGACGTCCTTGTCGGCACCTGGCTGAACGGCGCATCGGGCCGGGTCAACCCGGCCGACCTGACCGCCGCCTACGCGCGGGCCGCGCGCCGGCGCGGCGTGACCATCCGCGAAGACTGCGCGGCCAAGGCGGTGCGCGTCGAGGGCGGCAAGACAACCGGCCTGGCGACCAACGACGGCGACCTCTCCGCCGATCTCGTCATCGTCGCCTGCGGTCTGTGGTCGCGCCGTCTGTTGGCGCCGCTGGATATCACGCTGGCGCAGTGGGGCTGCGAACACTTCTACATCATCCAGCGCACCGATCCGCCGCTGCCGCGCACCATGCCGTCGTTTGTCTCGCCGGACGACTCGATCTACGGCCGCGAGGAAGTCAGCGGTCTGTTGTTCGGTTGCTTCGACACCGACGCGCTGACCCTGGAGCTCGACAACGGCGCGCCGCCGGATGGTTTCGCCTTTTCGCTGCTGGACGAGAACTGGGATCAGTTCGGCCCCTATGGCGAGCGCGCCGTCCGCCTGTTCCCCGGCCTACAGGACGCGCCGGTGCACCGTTTCGTCAACGGGCCGGAGACGTTTACGCCCGACGGCGAACCGCTACTCGGGCCCCTGGCGGAGATTGACGGTCTCTATGTCGCGACCGCCTTCAACTCCGGCGGCGTCACCTACTCCGCTTATGCCGGCCAGTTGATGGCCGATCTCATCACCGGCAGCGCGCCGGGGTTCGATCCCGCCCCGTGCGACCCCCACCGTTTCGGCGACAAGGCCGCTGACGAGGCTTGGCTGCGCGGCAAGGTTGCCGGCACGCCCGCCGGCCACTACCACGCGCGCCACACCTGACCGGAAACAACGATTGCGTTGGCCGTATGGCCTGCGCCAAGCTTTGCCGTGTTCAATCATCTGTTTCCGTTAAGGAGGGAACCACCCATGAAGAATTGGCAAGCCATCTTGATTGCCGGCGCCATGATCGCGGGCGCGATCATCATTCGCTACGACGTCGACCCGGTCCGCCCGGCCCATGCCGGCTTCTTCAGCGAGCCGGTCGCCACCTGCATTCTCGATGCCGCCAAGACCGGTGTCGGCCTGGGCGCCGGCGCCGACCTTCTGCGCTCGGCTTGCGAAAGCCTGCATCCGGGCTGATGAGGACCCCCCATATCGTCGCCGTTTTCCTGGTCGCAGGCGCGCTCGCCGCTTGCGACCAGGAGGAGGAGACGGCGACCGACGGCAACACGGAACTGGCGAACCCCGCCTCGGTCTTCTGCGTCGAACAGGGCGGCAAATCGGAAATCCGCACCGGCGACGACGGCGGCCAGGTCGGTATCTGCGTCCTGGCCGACGGCCAGGAAGTCGACGAATGGGAATACTTCCGCGAACACCATCCCGAAGCAGAATCGTCAAGCGATGGCGGCTGACCCGGTTCGGCCATCTTTTGAGTGAGTATCGCGGTGCCGACCGATCGTGGCTTGGCCAACAACAAGAGGGCAACCGCCATGCCGAGACCAGGAAGTTTAATCGCAGTTCTTGTGATCTTGACTTTGGCGTTCGTTCGAGGTCATGCGCAGGCGGATGAGACGGCCGAACGCGTCTATCTGCCCGCCGGCAGCGTCGATGTGCAATCGCTGATCCCGCCGCCGCCCGCTGTGGGATCGCCGGCATTCAACGAACAGATGGTCATTGTCGAGTGGCTGCAGCAGACACGCACGCCGGCCGACGTCGCCTTCGTCGAGACGACGCTGAACGTCGAACGTTTCGCGCCACTGCTCGGCGACGCGCTGTTCACCGTCGACGGCCTGGAGCTCAAACAAACCATCGACGACGCGATCGACGAGGCGCGCACCGAGTACGACAGCCTGAAGGCGATCTACGACCTGCCCCGGCCGTTCGTCGTCAACGACAAGATCGAGCCGGTCGGCGAAGCGCGTCCGGTATCGTCCTATCCCAGCGGCCATTCGATCCGTGCGATCATCTACGCCAGGCTGCTGGCCGAGGTATTCCCCGAGCACGAGGACGCCCTGATGGATCTCGCCATGCGGGTCGGCTACGGCCGGGTCGTCGCCGGCGCGCATTATCCCATCGACGTGACGGCGGGCCAGACCGTGGGCGAGGCCTATGCCGACGTCATCGTGCGGCAGCCGGCCTTCAAGCAAGCCCTGGAACGCATCTTCGGGCGCCAGCCGCCGCTTCGCACCGGCACCGACGGCTGACGAGCATCCTTGCGAAGAAATGCGCCCCCGTGCGGGACCACACGGGGGCGCGAGGCCGAACGGACGTTGGGGGGGTGCCGTTCGTGCTGGTCGTCCTCCTTACTGGCCTTGGCCCAGTGAAAAGCCGGGCTCGCCATCGAAGGTGAAGAGATGCTCTGTCTTGATGAAGTCGACGCCTTCCTGCGTCAGCTTGTTCAGGATCTCCACCACCATCGCCTTGTTGAACTGCTTGCCGGGTTCGGCCAGGAAGCGGCAGCGCCAGTGGTCGGTGCAGAATGTCTCCGGCAGGCCCGCGGGCCAGACCTTGACGCCGCGATTGGTGATCATGGCGAGCTTGTAGGCGCCGTTCTCGGCCTGCTGCATGACGGCGGCCAGCGGCACGGGGTCGCGCTCCGGCCAGTGGACAAAGACGTCGATGCCGACCAGCTCCTTGCGCGCCGGCGGCCGGGTTGTCGCGACCGGCACGTTGAACGAGCGCGCGTTTTCGGCATAGCGCACCGGCGCCAGGGTGACCGGCTCCTCGCCCAGGCGGTCGATGATGGCCTGGGCGAAGGCCAAGGTGCCGACCTTCTGCGTCGACACACCGTCGGCGAAAATGTCGTAGGTGTGGACGCCGTCCTCCATCGTCTTGAGCCAGGCGTTGTGGATGCGCTCGGCGGCCCTTCCCTGGCCGATATGGCTCAGCATCATCACGCCGGCGAGCAGCAGACCCGACGGATTGGCGATGTCCTGGCCGGCCCGGCGCGGCGCCGAACCGTGGATCGCCTCGAACATGGCGCCGGCGGCGCCGATATTGGCTGACGGCGCCAGCCCGACGGAGCCGGCGATCTGTGCGGCGACGTCCGACAGCACGTCGCCATAGAGATTGGGCAGCACGACGACGTCGAAGTCTTCCGGCGTGTCGGCAAGCTTGGCCGCGCCGATATCAACGATCCAGTGCTCCTTCTCGATACCCGGGTAGTCTTCCCCGACTTCCTCGAACACCTTATGAAACAGGCCGTCGGTCAGCTTCATGATGTTGTCTTTGGTGAAGCAGGTGACCTTCTTGCGGCCATGGGCCTCGGCATAGTCAAAGGCGTAACGCGCGATCTTCTCGCAGCCGGGCCGGGAAATCAGTTTCAGGCACTGCACGACCTCGTCGGTCTGCCGGTGCTCGATGCCGGCATAGAGGTCCTCTTCGTTCTCGCGGATGATCACCACGTCCATGCCGCTGTGCTTGGAGGCGACAAACGGCTCGTAGGTGCGGCACGGCCGGACATTGGCGAACAGGCCCAATGACTTGCGCACCGTGACGTTGAGGCTCTTGAAGCCGCCGCCCTGGGGCGTCGTGATGGGCGCCTTATAGAACACCTTGGTGCGGCGCAGGCTGTCCCAGGCCTCCGGCGCGATGCCGGCGGTCTGACCCGCCAGGTAGACTTTCTCGCCGATATCGATGGGCTCGACCGCGATGTCGGCGCCGCCCGCGAGCAGCACGTCCAGGCTGGCCTTCATGATCTCCGGCCCGATGCCGTCGCCAAACGCGACCGTTATCGGCACGGTGCCCGAGGTTGCGGTGGCCGGCTCGAGCGTCGATGAGTCCGTGGGCCGCGCAATATTGTTCATGACTTGGACCCCCTAGCAATGGCAAGGCCCGCAACCGGGCTCTCCAAAGATCGGGCAGCATCCTTGAAATGTACAATCGATCCTGATGTGTGTTTTGATCGATAAAAACGATCAAAGAGGCCGGCTGGACCTGCCGTACGCGGCGCCTGCTACGTCTTGGCCGTCATCCGTTTGTCGCGCCAGCGCTTGCGCATCTTGGCGAGCGATTCCGGCGTGCCGTCGAGATCGGAGCCGAACCACTTGTCGCACGGCGTGAACGTGTTGCCGTAGTTGCAGTTGAAATAGCGGTGGTGCAGCTGGTGATGGAAGGCGCCGAGCGCGAAGATCGGCTTGTCCTTCAACAGAATGCTGTCATAGCCGGTATGCGACGTCGCCGCGCCCAATGCGTTCCACTGGTTATGGAACAGGATATGGATGGGGTGCGACATCAAGACGACGTGGATCAAGACGCTGCTGAGATAGAGCACGTGCTCGATCGGATGCATGGAGAGCCCGGACCACGGCCCCGGATTGTCGTTACGGTGATGCAGCGCGTGGGCGAGTTTATAGAGCGGCGGCCAGTGCAGCAGGCGATGAACGCAGTAGAAATGGAACGACGCCCAAAACGGGATCGCCAGGAACATCAGGACGAACCACACGGGATGGCGCGTCCACTCCAGATAATAGGGCAGATAGTCGTTGGCATAGGCCCACAGGAAGAAACATTCATAGGCCGTCCAGATCGTGACGCCGCTGGCGCAGGTCCAGAAGATGTTGTCCCAGACCTGGTTGCGCGCGAAGAACTTCGGGTTGTCGCGGTCCAGATCGCGCGGGTCGAACTTGCGCTTCGTGCCCTGGCGCTGGAACGTATAGAAGAACAGATGCAGGCCGCCCGCCACGACGACCATAAGCCCGAGATTGCGGGCGAAGACCCAGAGGACCCAATCGACCTGCCACGTGACGCTCATGGCAAGCGGCGGCTGCAGGTAGTACCAGGTGAGCGTCGCCAGCGCGCCAAAGGGCAGGATCAGCGACCACAGGAAGAACGGGGACACCAGATACTTGACCAGCGCCGCCGGTTGCGGCGGCCAGGCAAAGAGCGGCGCGCTCTTGATCGGCAGGGGCGGATGCCACAGCCATGCCGTCTTGGCCGCGCCGGGTTTTGCCGCGCCGTCGCCGGCGCCAACCGTCGTATCCGCCATGACCGCGCCTCCCGCCTCACTTCAGCCGCCGTCCATTCAGCGAAAGCCGTAGCACAGGATAAAGGCGAGCGCGATCCCCTCGCTATGAACGCGCTAACCTTTGCGTCAACGCAACGGTCCGCGTCTTCCTGACCTAGATTTTCGGTGAAGACCAGCAGTGCCCGGTCCCCTCGTTCTCACCGAACTCATAAATCAAGAAACCTGTCTTACGACCTATGACGAACGTAGCGTCGCTGCGCCCTGCGGATTCGGATGACCACGTCACGCGTACTTGGTCATGTCCAAAATCCACGTCCGCGATCCGCCTGGGCCACAGATCATCCCACCAGGCAGTGCCGGTGTACTTAGAGATGACCAGGGTCACCACATCGTGGCTAGGTCGCTCCTCGTCAGTTGTCTCGTGGATTTCACAAGTCAGGTGGATGACGGGTTGAAACCAGTTGGTATTTTGCGAGATCACCACGGCGATGACGATGACAGCCACCGCGAAGAGAAGGTTGCCCGTGACGCAAAGTAGAAATTTCATCCTTCGCATACCGCAATGGTAGCACAAACGGACAAAAGGGGCGCACTACTGTTGGCAATGAGATTACGTCGTCGCGGATCGCCTCAGTTATCGACGACCCCTGTCCCCCGGCCCTCAGCCGTCGAGCAGGTCGGCCGGCGTCGCGTTGATGGTCGAGGCGGCCGGCTGGTCGTTGGTGTGGCAGTGGGCGCCGCCGCCGGCGAGCCAGGAGCCGAGCATCTCGATGACGTAGACCTTGCGACCGGGGAAGTACGATTCCAGCCGCGCCTTGGCCGCGGCGTCCGTCTCCGGATTGTCGAAGCCGACGGCGATGACGAAGCCGTTGCCGACGATCCAGTTCATGTAGTTGGTGTCGAAGGTGTAGCCGCCGGCGCTGGCTGTGCCTTCGATCGGCATGCGGATGACGTCGAAGCCCGCCGCCTCGATCGTCGCGGCGGCGTTGTCGTAGACCATGGCATCGCCATCGCCCGGCTGGCACACGGAGTTCGCCGTGCATTCGGCGACGACCACGGTGGTCGGGTTGATGAAGCGGGCGATGCCGTCGATGTGGCCGTTGGTCAGGTCGCCCTTAACGACGCCTTCGATGAAGACGACCTTGTTGACGCCGAAGTGTTCCTTCAGGTTGGCTTTGGCCTCTTCCTTCGTGTAGTCGGGGTTGCGGCGGGGATCGCCCAGGGTGCTCCAGTTCAAGATCACCGTGTCGATGCCGTTGAACTCCAGATTGCCGCGCTCATGCACGATGTCGATGTGGTCGACGGGCAAGTTCAGGTAAGCGCCGACTTCCGCCGGCACGCGGTTGTCCTTGCCATAGGGAATGTCGGCGCCGAACGCCCCGCCCCAGGCGTCGAACTCCCAGTTCTGGACGCGCATCTCACCGTCCTCGATGACATAGACCGGCCCGTTGTCGCGCATCCACGCGCTGTCGTTGGCGATTGCGTGCCAGACGATGTTGGCATGATCGGGATCGCCGCCGGCTTGCCCGATCGCCGCGCGCGCCTCGTCGCGAATGGTGTCATCGTCGACCAGAATGTGCAGCGTCTGATAGTCCGCGATCACCACCGACATCTTGGCGAATGCCTCTTCATAGGACTTCTCCCAAGGGCCCGGCCATTGCAGCCAGACGGCTTCCTGCGGCTCCCACTCGGCGGGAACACGCTTGGTCGTGCTGCCGGCCGCGGGCGCCACGCCACCGCCCGCCAGGACGAGCGAGAGCAAGGCGGCGAAAGCCGGCATGGCGAAGCGATGTCTTAAGCTTGGCATGGCGAACACGGCTGTCTCCTTTTCAACGTTTCGCGATCCGCCCGCGCGCGGCGTGCGTTGATCGGCCCTTTCAATCAATTCAACTCATCGATTCTTTCTGCCGACCAGGCGCCGCCCACCCGACGGAAATGCATCAAACTGGCTAGTCTGGTCACTATCTGAAGATAGTCAGTACCGGAGGCAACATCTGATTTCTCATACAGGAGATCGATATCACTCATGTATCGAGCAGACACGCCATGATGTGGACCGCGCGATCCCGTCCTCACGTGAGCATCGCGGAGATCCCGCCGTTGGGTCAGACTGCGTCGCCGTGAGGGAGATGACATGCATCGGCTGATCCAGGTACTGGTGGCAGCGCTCTTGACCATGTCGGCCGCGCGCGCGGACTTTGACGACGGTCTCGCCGCCTTCGACGAGGGCGACCACGCGGCGGCTCTCGCCATCTGGCAGCCGCTGGCGGAAGCCGGCGATGCGGACGCGCAGAACGCGCTTGGCGACATGCACCTCTATGGCCGGGGCGTGCCGCGCGACGCGGCGGCGGCGATTGGCTGGTACGAACAGGCCGCGGCCCAGGGCCATGCCGGCGCCCAAAACCACCTGGGCGTGATCTACGCCAACGGCTTTGGCGTCGAAGCCGACCGCGTCAGCGCCTACATGTGGTGGAAACTGGCCGCGGCACGCGGCCATGCGGACGCGCCGCACGCGCTGAGCGTTCTGGCGAACCGCATGACACCGGCCGAGATCGACGCGGCGAATGTCCGCGCCGAGGCCTGGTCACAGAACCACCAGCCTTAACGCGCGCAACCGCTTCCGCGTTGCAGCAACACGATCGTCAAACTCTTCGCACACCACGAGCGACCGAACGTCGCCGCGCCAGCGGCCGATCACACGCCCCCTTGAACGACGATCATGGCGATGATCAACAACAGGCACGCCAGCGCCTGGGGCGCCAGTACCATCGCGGCCAAAACAACCTTCGGCCAACTGCCGTCCGAGGTGAAGGCCCCGAACAGGTCGGCGAAGCAATCGCGCATATCGATGGCGTGATCCAGACTGCTGCCGCGCGGGCGCCCGGGACCGCGCATGCGGTAAAAACCGGGCGTCGTTGTCGAGCGCGCAGTCCGGCGCAGCAACTCGGCTTCCCCGTGGCGTTGTTGTGGCGTCCGTTCGTGGTCCACC